>JBBSDO010000001.1:0-40314 GCA_038241515.1 Elusimicrobiota bacterium
GAAAAGGCACGCGCTTGCTTGACCTCTACTGCGGCGTTGGCGGAATTGCCTTAACTCTAGCTGACCAATTCACGGAAATAGGGGGAATTGAAGAAGTAGGTTCCGCGATTGATGACGCGGCCGCCAACGCCGACCTCAATGAAATTGAAAATGTGCGGTTTGTGGCGACTTCGGTAGAAGAGTTTTTGGACGAATCGACCCGTTCATCCGGACCGCTCTGTGTCGTCCTTGATCCGCCTCGTGCCGGCTGCAGCCCGCAAGTGATTCGCGGTCTTCTTCGACTTCGTCCTGATCGGATCATCTACGTATCGTGCGACCCCGGAACTCTCTCCCGCGATCTGGGGTTACTCCAAAAGGGGGGATATCGAGTCAAAGAAGTACAGCCCGTCGATATTTTTCCTCAGACAGCGCATATTGAAACGGTGGCGAAGCTGCAGAGAGATTAAAGGAGATTTATGGACTGTGAATTCCCGTCGGCCAATGCCTCCTCCTCGGAAATAGCCGAGATTCTTCGAGCCTCTAAGAGTATTGCCGTGGTAGGACTTTCACCAAAACCCGAGCGCCCGAGTTACGGCGTTTCCTCCTATATGCAGGAGCAGGGCTACACGGTCATCCCAGTGAATCCAGGACATCCAGAAATACTTGGAAAGAAATCCTATAAGAGCCTTTTGGATGTGCCTGGGGACATCGATATCGTGAACATTTTCCGTGAGCCCAGCGCGGTCCCCGAAATCGTGGATCAGGCGATTGCCAAAAAGGCGAAGGTAATCTGGATGCAGGAAGGAATTGTCCACAATGCCGCCGCAGAAAAAGCACGTGCCGCGGGTCTAAAGGTAGTAATGAATAAGTGTATTTATAAAGAGCATGCCCGCCTTTAACGGCTAACGGCAAATCAAAAGGCAAAATGCAAAAGGCAAAATGCAAATCTCTTGAGGTAGTTCCCTATAGAAACACCTCGAGCGTTTTGCCCTTTGCCTTTTGCATTTTGCCTTTTGATTTGCCGTCAGGCTATCGTGAATCGGAAAGTAATGATTCCCCAGGCTTCTTGTTCAGAGGAATCGGCGGTGGTGGGGGAAAAGCGCCAAGACATCAATGCGGCTTTGGCGAGATCGTCGAGTTCGGTGTAGCCCGAACTGCGCTCGATGCGCATGCTTTGTCGGATCGTGCCGTCGGATTTGACTGTGAAATAAATTTTGACCATAGCCGAGATGCCTTTTTCCTCCGCCCAAGCAGGGTATTCAGGCAGCTTCTTTTTTAAGATCTTTCGGTCGCCCACTGGACCGCCAATTTCAATTCCATTACCAATCGACTTCCCTTTTCCTTTGCCGCCCCCTCCACCCGATAAGCTTCCCTCTATGTACTCATCCGATTGGATAACGCCGTGGTAACCCCCCGCGAAGGATTTTCTATCTTTTCCCGCCAACTCTCCCGAACCTGATCCGGTTCCTGGCTGATAGCGATATCCCGAAACGGTTTTTATCCCTTTAGGGGCATCATGAAGCACGGCGGCATTCGGCAGAGAAGCAGTTTCACCCCGTTCTTCCCCGACCGGTATCGCGACGGAGGCGAATCCGGAAGAAGAAAGCGAACCTTTATCGGTAAGTTCAAAATTAATATCGCTGGCGCGTACGCCGCGCGTTTTTCCACGCAATTTTGCCGGTGGGGCGAACGCTTGGACCATCCGGTGCGGCGAAGGGGCGGAGATGCCGGGCGCCGGCGAAGCCGCGAGCGGTTCGTCACTCGCGTGCGGTATAAACTTCGGCATCGTAATTTTCGATTGAAAGGGGTGTGGTGTCGCCTTAGCATGGACAACCGCGTGCGTGGTGACGGGTATCGGTTTGGCCGGGCGCGATAAAGACAGACCGGACTTATGCGCCTTTTTAACCACTTTCTTTACGATCGGTTTCGGCTTCACCGGTTCCGGTTTTTTAACTTCCGTTATGGAGGGCATTTTGTCTAACACCTTCACTTCCATAGGCGCAGGCGCCCTTTGCAAGGGATTGGCTGGCATCAGCGTAGGGTTCCAGGCCAGAAGCATGAAGTGGCAGGTTATCGCTGCCCCAAAAGGCATCCATCGATTGGGAAGATACAATTCGTCGATCGTCCCTACTCTTGCCATTTAGGATTTCGCTCCTGAAACGTTTGGATCCCATTTGACGAGAATGAGACTGTCGCCGCCATGGTGCCGTACGACGTCCATCAGGTGCACGACTTTCCCATGCGACAGCTCGGGAGATGCCGTCAAAAGAACGGAACGATCTTTGCGGGAAGCCATGACTTGATCGAGGCGCTTAATAAATTCCATATCGGACCCCATCGGCATTCCGTTTAACTTCAAAATGCCGGGAGCGAAAGCGACGATCACAGGCGTTTCCGGCTGAGTCAGTTCTTCCTGCGTTTGAGCCGCTGCCGCCTTGGCCTTCGTCACTTGAATGAGCGCCTGGGTCACCATCGGGCTCAACACCATTAAGATAATGAGCAGAACGAGCGACAAGTCGGCTAGGGGGATAACATTCACTTCAGAAAGACTTTCGTCGTCCGTGGATAGTTGCTGGGCCATTGGGGTCTCCTAAAAGGGAAATCGCATGATTCTTATTGATTTATAACGGATTAACGTTACGAGAATATGTCATTTGTGTAAAAATTGGGTTACGGGGGCGACAATTCTTGTTTTCCGCATAGCCCTTCTAGATAGCCGAAATAAGACCCCGTTGCAAGAGGAAGTTAACACCTTTTAACATGGCCCTAGAGATTCCCTGACTTCGTCGCCGGGCCGACTTGCGCGACAGGCATACCCCATCGTCGTTCAGGTTCTGAACGTCCTTCAGACTCTGAACTCTGCTTGGCCCTGAACGCTTTTCTCTTCCTGCTGCTAGAATAACCCTATGCATCCCGACGACCAGTTTTGGGAAGACACCTACCTCAAAACCAAACCTGATGCCTTGCCCTGGAACGCCGGGCGCCCCGATCCCGATCTGGTCCGATTGGTCGAAAGTGGCCGCGTCCCTTCGGGGCAGGCTTTGGACCTGGGGTGCGGGGCCGGGCATGACGCGGTGTTTCTCATTGAAAAAGGCTTCACGGTGATCGCCATCGACATCAGTCTCTCGGCGGTAAAACTCGCTCGTGTCACGGCCAGCAACGCAGGACTCTTTGGTTTTTTCACCCAAGGTGACATCCGGCGCATTCCCGTGGAAGACGGGCATGTGGACTTTGCCAACGACCGGGGATGCTTTCACATACTAGCTCCCGCTGATCAATCCAAGGCCATTTCGGAAATCCACCGCGTACTGCGCCGCGAAGGACAATTCCTGCTGCGCGTGTTTAGCGACAAAGAGCCGCCGGGAGATGGGCCGCATCGCTTCACGCACCACGAGCTGGAACAGCTTTTCGCAAAGCAGTTTCGGATTCTCGAGACGTGGGAAGGAATCTTTGAAGGCCCACGCCAGCCGAAGTCGTATTCCCTGCTAATGGAAAAACGGTAGAGAGCACGGCAATGCAAAAGGCAAAAGTCAAAAGGCAAAAAGGGAGGTCGGCTTTTTCTAAAAGGCTCACCTCCCTTTTTGTCTTTTGCCTTTTGACTTCTTCTTTTCCTGTCTGGGCTTCTCGCTCCGAGATCCGCAACGGCCGCTTTTATGTCGATAATGAACCTTTTTACGTCCGCGGCGTTGGATACGCGCCATGGCGACCCCATCAGCATCCTGGCGTCTCTTACACGGACGCCAACCGCCATTGGACCGCACTGGACTTCCAGCGCATGAAGGCGGCGCACGTGAACACGCTGCGAAGTTGGGATGCTTTGGCCCCTCAGGAACTCGCGCTCGCCAAACAATATGGGTTGATGGTCTTGCAGGGGATTTGGCTCGATCCCCGACAGGATTTTTCCGATCACCGCAACCAGGAGTCCTGTGTGACGCGGGTCAAAAGTGTGGCCGAACAGTCGAAAGACTTTGATAACGTCCTGGGGTACCTCGTCATGACCGAACCCAATCCTCGGGTCGTGATGGAAGCCGGTGTAGACGAGACCAACCAATTTTTCAGGCGGCTAAAACGCACGATCCAAACAGTGGATCCCCGGCCCGTTTCAATGGACAGCTGGATACCGCTCGCCTTCATGAATTACCAAGATTTCGACTTCGTGACGTTTAATACCTTCGCCTTTTGGCCAAAATCCGTCAACTATGCCTTGGGCTTTGCTGGCTACAACCGCTGGCTGGCGGACCACTTTGCCGCTGATCGACCGCTCCTCATCGGCGAAACCGGAGGCTATGCGGTCTCCCGGGCGACAGAAACGGAAGCGGGCGGTTCCGGTGGTTGGACGGAATACAACCAGAGCATCAAGGATCTCGAAAGTCTGCGAGGGACGGTCCAAGGACATGCCTCCGGGGCTTGCTTGGTTTCCTGGATCGACACCTGGCATTACCCCAGCGATCCCGACGTGCACGACAATGAACCCTGGGAATGGGACGGAATTCTAGGCATTCCGACCGACAGCAAGAACGATTCGGAGGGGGTTACACGCCAGGTTTATCGCGACCTGACGAAGTTCAATGAGTTGATGCTCCTCGAGCCGAAGGCCGAACACATCTACAGCGATTCCTTTCCCATCCATGTGAGCGCCGCCGAGAACGTGGCCTCCGTCAGCTACAGTCTCAACGAAGGCGATTGGAAACTGCTAACGGGTTCCGGACACGGCTGGTTTCAAGGCTTTTGTAAACTCGCGCGGCTTGCGCGAAAGCGACAGAAACTCACGGTCCAGGCGATGGACGCAAGCGAACAAGTTCTGGATAAAAAGGAAATTTCGTTTTTAACGCAGGTTCAGCCTGAACAGGTTTTTATCGAATCCGTCCCGGAGTCCAAAAAGGAGACGGCATTGCGCTTTCGGATCCGCGCGACGGATGATGCCCATCGACCTTTAGTGCAGCGAAAGATCTACTTCGGATTTTTCTATCCCATTACTCTGCGCGAGACGCAAGGCACACAAATGACGGACTCGGCAGGAGAAATTACGATCACTTCATCGCTCAAGCCCCAGGCTGAAGATCGCTTTCTGTATGTGTCGGCGGGTACGGACAGCCCAGAACGGGTCCGCACGGGTGACATGCGCATCTTTACGCTCGGAAAGTAACCATGACTTTTCCCCTCTTCGATTACTTCCCAATCACGCTGTGGGACCAACGGGCCCAGCAACCGGGGACCGTCCTGACCGGCCTGCCGGGCGGAAGCAAAGGGTTCTTTCTCGCCGCTTTAGCTCTGCGGGAAAAGAAACCCTTGCTGATTGTAACTGTGGACGATGTGGAGGCGGAAGGCCTCTTGGCGGATATCGAAGCTTGGGGCACGCTTGGCTCCCCAGACGCGCGGCCGCCATTTCTATTTTTTCCGGAAAGCGATGCCGCGGCGCGCATTGCCGCACTGGGCGCATGGAACCATTCTAAGGCGGCCCTGGTGGTCTGTTCCAAAGCAGCTCTTGAGGTCCCGACTTTTGCTCCCGCGGAGCTCAAAGACCACACGCTTGAACTGCGGCCGGGCCGAAGTTACGCGCGAACCCTGCTCCTTGAGAAACTGGCACGCGGCGGCTACGAACGTACGGACATGGTCGAAATGGAAGGAGAAGTCGCCGTGCGCGGCGAAGTGGTCGACATCTGGCCGCCAGGCGTCGAAAAACCCTGGCGCCTTCTCTTCGATGGCGACGAACTCGAGTCGCTCCGCGAGTTTAGCTCAGGCACCCAGCGCTCGGAGGCCTATCTCAATCCGCAGATTCTATTGCCCATCAAAGAGACAAAGGTAGCGGGCACGCTTTTACAACACATTCGCGAGGAGACAATTTGGTTTTGGGATGAAGTAGAGCCCACAAGCCCGCACCCTACCCTCTCTCAAGGGGAGAGGGCCAAGCCTAGCCTTCTCACCTTGGTAGAGGGCAGGGATCAGGGCTTTCACCTCCTTTACAAAGGCCTTCCTCCTGAAGGCGCCCTTGACCTGGGTTTTCGCTCGACCACAGGCCTTGCCTCCGGCATCGCGCGGGCAGCGCAAGAGGCCGCGCAGCGGAAAGCGGCCGGCCAGACGGTTTACTTCTTTAGTCATAACGCCGGCGAAAGCGAGCGCCTCTCCGAACTTCTCGAAGAACAAATCGGCTCCCACGGCACCGATGGAATGGAGTTCTTGCTGGGTCCGCTGCGAAATGGATTTATGATGGGTCCCCCTTTGGAAAAGGGGAATGATGGCGGGCACCGGCCCTTGTTTGTTCTCACCAACTCCGAAATCTTCGGCCGCTACCTGCATCGCCCGCGCTTGCCCAAATTCAAAGGCTCAGGCGCAATTAAAGAAATCCACGACGTACGCGCCGGCGATTTTGTCGTTCACGAACATTACGGGATTGGCCGCTACAAAGGTCTCGAACTCGTCCGCGCGGCGGGACAGGAAGCGGAATATCTGAAACTGGAATACCAAAAAGGCGACCGGCTCTTTGTGCCGCTCTCCGATTTCAAACAGGTTCAAAGGTACTCCGGCTCCGAAGGCAAAACACCGCGCTTGAGCTCGCTCGACACGGCCAGTTGGGAACGCGTGAAGGCGCGCGTCAAAGAAAGCGTCCAAGAAGTGGCCAAAGATTTACTCAAAGTGCATGCGGCGCGCGCCGCCCTGCCGGGATATGCTTTTCCGCCCGATTCTCATCTCGAGGAAGAATTTGGCGCCTCCTTTCTCTACGAAGAAACGACAGATCAGCTGCGCGCGATCGGCGACGTTAAAAAAGACATGGAGTCCTCGCGGCCGATGGACCGGCTCATTCTAGGCGACGTCGGCTATGGAAAGACAGAGGTGGCGATGCGGGCCGCTTTCAAAGCGCTCGCGGACTCCAAGCAAGTGGCGGTCCTTGTTCCTACAACGATTCTCGCCGAGCAGCACTTCCGCACGTTCAAAGAGCGCTTTGCGGATTACCCTGCGCGAATTGGGATGCTCTCTCGCTTTCAAACCCCCAAGGAGGTCAAAGAAACCGTTCTAGGAATCGCCAATGGCACGATCGATATCGCGATTGGGACCCACCGGCTTTTTCAAAAGGATGTCGTCTTCAAAGATTTGGGCCTCTTGGTCATTGATGAAGAACACCGCTTCGGTGTGAAGCACAAGGAGCGACTTAAAAAACTTCGTCAACACCTGGATGTGCTGACGATGACCGCGACACCCATTCCGCGCACGCTTTCCTTCGCGATGTCGGGCTTGCGCGAATTGTCCATTATTGAAACTCCGCCCACCGGCCGCCTGCCGATTTTTACGCACGTTGGGGCCTATGAGGATCGTGTGGTTCAAGCGGCTGTGCAGCGTGAGCTCGAGCGCGGGGGACAAGTTTTCTATGTGCACAACCGCGTTCAATCTCTGAACTCGCGCTTGCACTTCTTGCAGCAGCTCCTTCCAGGGGTCTCTATCGGGGTCGTGCACGGCCAGTTGAGCGGGGCCGCCATCGAAAAAGTGATGTGGGAGTTCGTGCACCGCAAGCATCAAATCCTGCTGGCCACAAGCATCATTGAATCCGGAATTGATATGCCGACCGTTAACACGCTGATCGTGGAAGAGGCCGAAGAGTTTGGCCTCGCGCAGCTTTATCAGTTGCGTGGGCGGGTGGGGCGTGAGCGACAAAAAGCCTATTGCTACCTTTTTTACTCCCCTTCGGTTCCTTTGACCTCGGAGGCCCGAGCGCGCCTTGAAGCCCTGCGCGAGTTCACGGAGCTCGGCAGCGGCTACCGTTTAGCGGTGCGCGATATGGAAATCCGCGGCGCGGGAAATTTACTGGGTCAGGAACAACATGGCTTTATCGCAGCCGTCGGTCTAGATCTTTATTCGCAACTTTTGCAGGAGGAGATCGCACGGCTCAAAGGCGAACCGCCTCCTACTATAACCCGTTTTCCCAGCATGGACCTTTCCGTACATGCCTTTTTACCGGCAGACTACCTTCCTTCAGAAGAACTGAGAATCCTGTTCTACAAGAAACTCGTTTCAGCCGAGACTTCCGAAGCTCTCGATTCGGTGCAAGGGGAACTCGAAGACCGTTTTGGCCCCCTGCCCCCCGAGGCCGAAACGCTTATGGAAATCTCGCGCCTGCGTATGATGGCCAGAGACTTGGGCATCTCCGGCGTGGTCCAAAAGCCCTCGACCCTCGACATCCAATTCCTCGCCAACACCCCGGTACTGCCCCAATCCCTCATCGAACTCGGCCACGAGCGCTCCCACATCCGCTTCAAACCCGGCCCGCCCTTCACCCTCATGATCGAGCGCGCCGCTTACGAAGCCAACGGCCCGATTCATTACTTGAAAGAGCTCTTGAACTTTCAGCTATCTCTGTTATCGCCGTCGTCCGTCTAACATCAGCGGCTGCGAACATCCGTCACCTATTCACACATAAAGCCGATGGTTCTCGAAGAGGATTGCAATGATGCCTACAGGTGTGTACACTTATGGTACACACGGAGGTACCATTATGAGATCGATTAGTGTCCGAGAACTACGAAGCAAATCCGCTCAGGTCTGGCGTGAGCTGGCAAGCGAGCAGGATTTGGTCATCCGATCCAATGGCAAACCGATCGCTATCTTATCGTCGACCACCGAAGAGACTCTTGAGGAATCGGTCACGGCTCTTCAGCGTGCGCGCTCAACCCTGAGCTTGATGCGCGCTCAAATGGACTCGGTGCGCAAAGGCACTTCAAAAATGCCTTTCGCGCGAATTAACCAGATTATTTCTGGCGTGAGAAAAGCCCGCGCCAAATGAAGGTGGTGCTTGATACAAACGTCATTGTTTCAGGTTTTCTCAATCCCCATGGAGCCCCCGGCCAAATCCTTTATCGGGTGACCCAAGGGGATCTTCAGCTTCTCTACGACGTCCGGATGGTGGAGGAGTACCGCGAGGTGCTTTACCGCACGGAATTTGAGCTTCCGAAGGACGCCGTGGAGCAGTTCTTAAAATCCGTTCGAAGGGAAGGGCTATTAGTTATTCCGCGACCCTTGAGCCGATACCTCCCCGACCGAGATGACGAACCTTTTTTAGAAGTGGCATTAGACGGGAACGCTGAAGCACTCGTGACGGGCAATCTCAAACATTTTCCAAAATCGATTGCCCGCGAGACCTTAATCCTCTCACCCGCTGCTTTTCTCGAGCGCCTAAGTCATCCACGTTAAGCTGTGCAGGATCATTCGACGCAAGCGGTCCCAAACGGTGCCCAATGACTTTAAGGGATTTGGTGGAGGGGGCCGTGCGAGAATTTGAAAATCTGAAAATCCTTGTCAAACGAAAAGACGCGCGATATCTTTTGCCGCTCGATGCAGGCGAATGAGGTGCAATCCACCCAACTAAAGGGTTGATCGGCATACTGAAGGGAGATCTGATAGGCGCGTTCCAAGTCCCGTGGCTCGATGGACAGCAGCCGGACTTCTGCCTCTCCTGAAATCAGGCTGCCCCACAACTGTCGGCCGGCGGCCTCACTGACGCGACGTTGTAGGTAGGTGCACGTTTCGACAAGCACGAAAGGCGTCGTAACGCGGGACCCCATTGCCTCTACATCCAGCGCGGCCGCAACGGCTCGGGAGTGGTATTGATCGCTCGCATTGGCGAGTGCGATAAACGCCCCCGTATCGATAAACACCGCATTTTTCATTGGGCTTTTGGTGGCTGGCGCTCACGGGCTAGATCTTCGTCAATCGCCGTCGCGGAATAATCGTCATGACGCACAGATCCGTCGGCCGGGCCTGCCTGGGCTATTCCCACGAGTGTGGACAATCCCTTGTTCGGTTTATTTCGAAGAGCGGGCTGGGTAAAATAGGCGTCCAAGGCTCTGCGAAGTAGCTCCGTCAAAGGGACTCCCAGGCGGTGGGCCTCATCCCGCAAGAGATGATGTTGATCTTTCCGAAGATAGATTTGCGTCCGAATATTATCCATAAGCGATAGTATGACATTATAATGTCATGTATGCAATGTCAATATCGGTGAAAAGCAGATGCATGAGAGCCTATAAGAAAAGGCGGAGCATATTTTATTTCTCAACGTTGTATTAAAGAGAGTGCGATATAATACAAACGTATGACTAAACTTATCGAAGAATCTGCGTTGGGGCTCTATTGCCGACCGGGGGATTTTTATGTTGATCCCTGGAAGCCCGTTCCGCGCGCGGTAATTACCCATGCCCACGGAGACCATGCTCGCTGGGGGTCCCACTCTTATCTCACCGCTTTGCCGGGGAAGGCCATCCTGCAAAAACGCATGGGGCCGAACGCGCAGATCGAAGGATTGCCCTACGGCGCTAAACAGCGAATTGGCGACGTGGATGTTTCCTTCCATCCGGCAGGCCACCTCCTGGGGTCGGCTCAGGTGCGGATCGAACAGGGTGGGGAGGTCACGGTCGTGAGTGGCGACTACAAGGTGCAAGCGGATCCCACTTGCGCCCCTTTTGAACCCATTCGATGCCACACCTTCTTCACAGAGTCGACCTTCGCCCTCCCTATATATAGATGGAAGAACGAGCGCGAAGTGATCTCGGAAATCGAAAGTTGGTGGCGCGCCAACCAGGCGTCCGGCCGGACGAGCCTTTTGTTTGCCTACGCCTTGGGGAAAGCTCAGCGCATCCTCTCCGAAATTGACAGTTCCCTGGGGCCGATCCTTGTCCATGGAGCCGTCTCTCCAATCAATGCGCTCTACCGGGAAGCGGGGGTTTCTTTGCCGGCGACCCAGCCGGCCGACCTTGAAAACGCGAAGGCCACTCTAGGAAAGGCGCTCGTCATTGCTCCACCCTCGGCTCGAGGAAACGCTTGGGTACGCAAGTTTCATCCCAGCTCAACGGCCTTTGCCTCCGGTTGGATGCAGCTGCGTGGTCCCCGGCGTCGGCGAGCGCTCGACCGCGGCTTCGCCTTATCGGACCACGCCGATTGGAACGGACTTCTCCAGACGATCAAAAATACGGGTGCCGAAGAGGTCGCTGTCATGCACGGGCAGACGCACGCGCTGACTCGATACCTTCAAGAAATAGGTTTGAAGGCTTGGGAAGTGACGCCTCATCATGACGAAGCCGCGAAAACCGAAGAAGTCGAGCAGCCGAATGATGAAGAAGCGCCATGAGAAGCTTTACCTCCCTCTACTTTGAACTCGACGAAACGAATCGGACCTCGCAAAAACTGGCGGCTCTCAAACGCTATTTTCGCGAGACCCCTCCAGCGGACGCGATCTGGGCGCTTTATTTTCTTTCAGGGGACCGCCTCAAACGCCTGATTCCCAGCAAATTGCTTCGCGAATGGGCTTTGGAGCAAACGGCGCTGCCCGAATGGCTCCTTGCCGAATGTTATGACACCGTCGGTGACTTTGCCGAAACTTTGGCGCTCTTATTGCCCGAAGAAACGGGACGTACGGATGTTTCGCTCCATCAGTTGATTGAAGAGCAGCTGCAGCCCTTGGCGCTCTTACCGGACAGCGAGCGCAAAGCGCTATTGCTTAAAACGTGGGGTCAACTCGACCAGCGCGAAAAGCTCGTCTGGAACAAAATGATCACGGGGGAATTTCGCGTCGGGGTTTCTAAGACGCTCGTGATTCGCGCGGTAGCCGACGTGGCTGGCGTTTCTCCGGGGATCATGGCGCACCGTCTCATGGGACAATGGCGGCCAACGGCTGACGTCTACGACCGGCTCGTCAGCACGGATGCGACAGACGCGGATATCACCCGACCTTATCCTTTTTATCTCGCTTACCCCCTGAATGGGCCAGCGGCCGATCTCGGGCCTATCGAGAAGTGGCAAGCGGAGTGGAAATGGGATGGAATCCGCGGACAAGTGGTGAAGCGAGGGCCGAGGGCCGAGTCCCAAGACCCGAGTGGGAACGCCGGGGGACTGGACTCCGAGCCCTCGGCTCTCGGAACTGTTTCTATCTGGTCCCGCGGAGAAGAGCTCGTGACGGAACGTTTTCCAGAAATTCAGAAGGCCGCCTCCACCCTACCGGTGGGGACTGTTATGGACGGCGAAATTCTCGGGTGGCGGGATGGCCGGCCGCTCCCCTTTGCGCATTTGCAACACCGGTTGGGACGGAAAAAAGTAAGCGCCAAATTGCAAAGCGACTATCCTGTGGTTTTCATGGTCTACGATTTGCTCGAATTAAAAGGCCAGGATCTTCGCGCCCGTCCGTTGTCGGACCGGCGGGCCGAGCTTCGCAATCTTATCGCGGGACTTCCCGACAAAGCGATGTTTCCACTTTCTCCAACCCTTGAGGCCAGGAGTTGGGAAGACGTTGCGACGCATTTTCAACAGTCGCGGGCAGGGGCCGTCGAAGGCGTGATGCTCAAACGCAAGGCATCGCCCTATCGCGTGGGGCGCCAAAAGGGCGATTGGTGGAAGTGGAAAATAGATCCGTACCACATTGATGCGGTGCTTATTTACGCCCTGCAGGGACAGGGCCGTCGCGCTAGCCTCTATACGGATTACACCTTTGGGGTCTGGAGCTCGGGGAAACTGGTCCCAATTGCCAAAGCCTATTCCGGTCTGACCGATGAAGAAATCCGCAAAGTGGACAGCTACGTGCGGCGCAACACGCTCGAGCGCTTCGGTCCGGTCCGCGTCGTAAAGCCGGAGCTCGTTTTTGAGCTCGCCTTTGAAGGCATTCAGCTTTCCGGACGCCACAAGGCGGGTGTTGCCGTGCGCTTCCCAAGGATGAGCCGGTGGAGACAGGATAAAAAGGCGGACGAGGCGGATACGTTGGATAGTTTAAAGAAACTAATCTCGCCCTTCAACGCGGGCCCTCTCCCCCTGGAAGACCAGGCGCTCACAGCTTCCTCCGCGAGGGCTCCAAGTAACGAATCGGAAGGGCGCGGAGATGCCCGGGCGATATGAACATACCCATCGAATCGTGGTTTGAAAACCGCGGTTGGAAGCCGTTCGACTTTCAGCGCGAAACCTGGGACGCGTACCTGCGCGGCGATAGCGGCGTCGTGCACGCGCCGACGGGGGTGGGCAAGACCTACGCCGTGTCTCTGGGGCCCCTCATTGAATGGATGAAAGGGTGGGACGGCGCCGAGGCGGGTCTTACGGAACCGGCGCCCCTCCAGATGCTATGGATTACGCCGCTCCGCGCGCTCGCCAACGACACCGTGAAGAATTTAAAAGCCCCGCTAACGGATTTACGCCTGCCCTGGTCGGTCGAGATGCGCACGGGAGACACCCCGACGACCATCCGCGAACGCCAGCGAACCAGAGCGCCTTCCATTCTTGTCCTCACCCCGGAAAACCTTTCATTGATGCTCTCCTACCCCGAAACCGAAAAGAATTTTCGCACCCTGCGCTGCGTCGTCGTCGACGAATGGCACGAGCTATTAGGTTCGAAGCGCGGTGTTCAAACGGAGCTCGCACTCGCGCGCTTGCGAAACTGGCTTCCGCATTTGCGGACCTGGGGGTTATCCGCGACGCTGGGAAATACCGAGCAGGCGATGGAAGTGCTGCTAGGCATGAGGGCCGAGGGCCTAGGACAGAGGCCAGAGTCGCCGCACCCAGCGAGGTCTCCGGGTGTCCTTATTCAAGGAGACCACCCAAAGCAAACGGTGATCGAAACCCTCTTGCCCGACGATATGGAGCATTTTCCCTGGGCCGGTCACATGGGTCTCGTGATGCTGCCGCAAGTTTTGGAAACCCTTGAAAAAGCCAACAGTACGCTCCTCTTCACGAACACTCGATCGCAAGCCGAGATGTGGTTTCGCACTCTTTTGAACGAAAGACCTGAATGGGGAACGCGGATCGCGCTGCATCACGGTTCGATGGAAAAAGACATCCGCAGGAATGTGGAGATCCAATTGCGGGCGGGCGAGATGAAATGCGTGGTCTGCACTTCCAGCCTGGATTTGGGGGTGGATTTTTCCCCGGTGGATCAGGTCATTCAATTGGGGGGACCCAAGGGCGTCGCCAGGCTTCTGCAAAGGGCAGGACGCAGCGGCCACCAACCCGGAGCCATCTCGCGAATTGTCTGCGTCCCCACGCAGGCCCTCGAAATTGTGGAATTCGGCGCCGTGCAGGATGCGATTTTCAAAAGGCAACTAGAAGCGCGGCGCCCGCTCGAGCGATGTCTTGATGTGCTTGTTCAACATCTCGTCACGGTGGGGCTCGGCTCTGGTTTTCGGCAAGAGGCCATGCTGAGCGAGGTACGCACGGCCCACGGCTACCGCCAATTAACGGATCCGGAATGGCGGTGGTGCCTCCACTTTGTGACGGGAGGCGGTCCGGCCCTCGGCGCTTATCCTCAATACAGCAAGGTGGTTGAAAGGAACAAACTATTCAACGTTCCTTCGCCGCAGATCGGCCGTCTCCATCGCATGTCGATCGGAACGATCACAAGCGACTCCATGCTGAAAGTGCAGTTCATGAAGGGCGGCGTGCTTGGCACGATTGAGGAGTCCTTTGTATCGCGCCTCCTGCCGGGGGAAGCCTTTAGTTTCGCCGGGCACATCTTGCAACTCCTTCAGATCAGAGATATGACGGCGTACGTAAAACGTTCTTCTAACAGGAAGGGAGCCATTCCGCGCTGGATGGGCGGCCGGCTTCCGCTCTCGACGGAACTGGCCGCGGCCGTGCGTCAGAAACTGAATGAAGCCAAACACGATCAATTTGTCGGTCGCGAAATGGAAAAGGTAAAGCCCGTTCTTGAACTACAAGCCCGTTGGTCCAAAATTCCCGCTCCCGACGAATTGCTTATCGAGCAGACTTCGTCGCAAGAAGGACACCACGTATTTTTATTTCCCTTCGCCGGTCGGCTCGTGCAGCAAGGCCTCTCGTCTCTCTTGGCCTATCGTCTCGCGCGGGATTTGCCGCAGACCATCCGCGTGGCCGCGAACGATTATGGGATGGAACTGCTTTCCCTAAAGCCCTGGAACCTTTCCGAAGTCGATTGGCGGCGGTATCTCTCTGCGGAGCGACTGATGGAAGACCTGATGGAATGCTTGAACGCCACTGAAATGGCGCGCCGCCGTTTTCGGGATATCGCTCGCATCGCCGGACTCCTATTCCAAGGATACCCAGGCGCGGGAAAAAGTACGAAGCAACTGCAGGCCTCTAGTTCCCTTTTCTACGACGTCTTCGTTCGTTACGATCCCGGGAATCTCTTGATCGACCAAGCCCGCCGCGAAGTCTTGGAATCGCAGCTCGAATTCGTGCGGCTAAAGGAAGCCTTGGAAGAAATCCAAACGATGAAGATTGTTATGGCTTATCCTCGGCGCTTGAGTCCGCTGGCATTTCCCATTTGGTCGGAGCGTATGCAACAGAGCCAGGTCACGACCGAACCCTGGGGTGAACGGATCAGACGCATGTCGCTGCAGCGCGAGGAAATTGAATCGGCCATGAAAATCACGATCCAAGACGACCGCCAGTTCGCCGAACGCTGGAAGAAGCGGGTGGCGGCGCTGCCGGAGATAAAATAAGTGGTGACGCTCCGCATTTCCGATCAAACCCTCGATCTTTTTCCCGCCAAAGCGGTGTACTGGCGGGAGCGCCAGACGCTCCTCGTGACCGACCCGCACTTTGGAAAGGCCGCTTTCTTTCGTGCCAAGGGGGTGCCGGTCCCGCACGGAACAACCGCCACCGACCTCGATCGGTTGCATCGATTGCTGGACGAAACGCGCGCGACCCGCCTCGTGATCCTCGGAGATTTTTTTCATGCGAAGCTGGGGCGCGCCCGGCGGACGCTTTCAAATATGCGCGCTTGGCGCCGGGCCCATGCCCAGTTGGAAATTATTTTAATTCGCGGCAACCATGACGATCATGCCGGAGATCCTCCGCGCTCTTGGGGAATTTCGTGCGTGGAGGGGGGCTTTTCGGACCCGCCGTTTGTTTTTAGCCACGAGCCCGAAACATCCGAAAACGGGTACGTCCTCTCCGGCCACATTCACCCCGCCGTCTTGCTTGCGGGCCGTGATGGTTCCTGCCTGAGGGTGCCTTGTTTTTCGTTTGGTCCACGCACAGCGCTCCTCCCTTCCTTTGGGACATTCACCGGTGGATGGACCATCACGCCCCGACGCGAAGACCGCATTTTCGCCGTCGGCCCTGATGAGGTCGTAGAGGTTGGTTGATTAGTGAATCTCGCCGTAAACATAAACGCAGCGCATTTATCGTTCCCATCTGTCCCACTCCGTCGCTTGCACTCGGTCGCCCCGCCTGGCCTGCTCTGTCGGGGGCCCAACGACAAAGTCCTAACTGCCTAGCCCATTGGTCCCGGCATCCCGGGCCTTTCGGGAAGGGAAAAAATGAGCTTTAAATTAACAGTGCGGTAACTGGGCCGAAATGGCGCTGTAACAAGGTTAAAGTACACTTATGGCACTATCCAAATGGTGTATTTACACATATGATTCGCGCGCAACGTCATCGGTCCCTAGAATCCAATCCGCTTCTGTGAAACCGGCATCTTTCCGCGCGGCCACGTTCCGATTCCTGGAACTCGTTCTTCTTCTCGGCTTATCTTCGGGGGCACGTCCAGCCGCCGCTCAATCGGGCACCGAAGCGGCTTCCTTTTTAGATATTCCTGTCGGGGCGGGACCGGCGGCGCTGGGTTCGGCCTATAGCGCCCGAGCGACTGACGCCTACGCTCCCGTATGGAATCCCGCTGGACTAGGTTTCCTTTCGGAGACCCAGGTGGCAGCGCAACACCTCGCCTACTTGGGATCCGTTCACTATGAATTTTTAAGTTTTGTTCAGCCCCTGGGTAAAGACGCGCATCAAGCTATCGGCGGGGCGGCTCAGTACCTCGGCACCGGCGATATTTCAGCGACGGATGCTTTTGGTCGCAGCCTGGGCACTTACTCGGGACATTTCGCCGCTTATTCGCTGGCCTATGGACGCTCATTGGGAGACTCTTTTTCCCTAGGACTCACGGCGAAGTTGGTGGACGCGAAGATCGGCGATTTTTCTGCCCAGGCTTTTGCTGTTGACGCTGGGGCGCTCGCTCATCTCACGAATCGTTTGTCGATGAGCGGCGTGGTCACGAACCTAGGCACAGACCTCAAGTTTGTCTCAGAACACGATAGACTTCCGCTGGCTTTGCGCAGTGGATTGGCCTATCAAGTCGCCAACCGGTGGAACCTCTCGCTCGAGGGCGTGTATCGAAATCAAGGGCTCTGGAGCGGACACACCGGTGTCGAATGGCGGCCCCTTGATCTTCTGGCGCTTCGCGCGGGCTATAAAACGGACACGCTGCGTGGACTGGGGCCGGTGGCCGGGGTCACCGCAGGCCTGGGGCTATGTCTCTGGGGACAGGAATTTTCCTACGCCTGGTCTCCCTACGACGATCTTGGCACCTCTCAATATTTCTCACTCGTTCTGCGCTTCGGCGAAGATAAAAACAAGCGGCGCAACCTCATCCACTACCAATCGATTAAACGTCATCGTCTGGTTGAGGACCCTTCCGCGGGAGGGAACTTCGCTGATCCCGATGTCCCGTCCGTTCTCGAGCTGCTCGGCGATGGGGAAAAAGAAAAGGTGGTCGGACTATGAAGTTCCGGGCCATCGGCGGCATTCTCCTGAGTATTCTCTTTTGTGGCACGATCGCTCGAGCGACGGCCTGCCAATTGGACAGCGAATGTTCATCTCAAGAGTATTGCGACTCTCCTTCAGCAACCTGCCGCGCGCTCTTGTGCGAGGAAAATATCAATTGCTTCACGGGATCGCGCTGCTGCGGAAATACCCTTGGCCAGAGCCCGTCGGGGGTCATCACCAATGGGCGCTGCCAAAGTGATTGCAGCCAAACGATTAGCCAGGCGCCTTCGGCCGACCCGGCTCCCCAAAGTTGCGCGGACCTTGGCGGGGGTGGGATTTTTGGCGACGCCTGTCAGCTCTGCAACCCGGCTTGTTCGGGAAGCTGTACTCAAGGGGTTTGGGATTGTTTCACCTGCCGCGTCGCAGTACCGTCTTGTCCGCTTCAAGCCGTTTCGCTATCGCTGAGCGAACCGCAAGAGGGGCAGATTTTCCCCAATGGTTCTTCTATACACATCGTCACCCAGCTCGTCGATCCCGACGGCCAAGCGAAATCGGTAAGTATAAATCAGGGGGGCGTCTCCTTGTGCGACGGGCCCCTCCCCCAATGTCTGGATTTCCAATGGTCGGGAGCCTCGAGCGGTACCTATCAAATTGGGGCGCGGGCTTTCGGCGCGGCGGGTAACTTACTGGCCGACAGCGGGAACGCGCTCACGGTGACGATTACGCCGGACAAGACACCTGTTTACCGGCCGGCGGCTACAGCACCGACTTTAAGTTCACTCTCTCCGAGCAACGCACGCGTAGGCTCAGGGGCTTTCACCCTCAATGTGATGGGCGCCAATTTTCTTCCCACTTCCATCGTGAGGTGGAACGGCACGGATCGTCCCACGCTGTATGTGGATCCCGGTACTTTGCAGGCGTCTATTTCCGCCGATGATCTGTCGACTCGCGGATTTGTGCCTGTGACTGTTTTCAACCCAGGCGCAGGAGGCAGCCTCTCCGGTCCACTGACTTTTGCCGTCCGGCTCGCCCCGACCCTCGACAGCATTTCGCCTAGTGCGGCTCCCATAGGCTCGGGTGACGTGGTTCTCACCGTGCTCGGATCTAATTTTGTCCCGGAGGCAACGGTTCAATGGAATGGCGTGGATAAACCGACCACCTTTCTCGACTCAGGACGCTTAACGGCCATTATTCCCGCCGCCGACCTCGCGGTATCGGGTAGTTACTTTGTAACGGTTTTTAATCCGGCTCCCGGCGGGCCTTCACTTCCCAAAACGTTCACGGTCGTGCAGGCGGCAAGCGCCAGTTGCGGCACTTCCACTAACCCGATCGTGGCTGAGAACTGCAAGCCGGGAAGCCCATCGAGCGAATGGGAGGTCCCAGCGCCCTTAGACACAAGCATCCAGGGCTTCACCACCGATATCTCCTGGAATAAGGGCGACACCGTGCTTTTCAAAATCAAAACGGACGCGTCGTCCTACCACATCGACATTTATCGCATGGGTTACTACGGCGGCTTGGGCGCACGCAAGGTCGCTTCGATCAGTCCGGCAGCTACCCTGCCCCAGACCCAACCGGACTGTTTGCGCGATGACGCGACGACTGGACTGATTGATTGCGGCAACTGGTCGGAGTCGGCCTCCTGGGCGATCCCAGGGGACGCGGTGTCAGGACTTTATTTTGCCAAACTGATTCGCGACGACAACGCCCGTTCGAGCCATGTCCCTTTCATCGTGCGCGATGACGCCAGCCGCTCGGCGATCTTGTTCCAAACCTCCGATACGACCTGGGCGGCTTACAACGCTTACGGCGGCAACAGTTTGTATGTAGGGAAGCCGGCGGGACGTGCTTTCAAAGTGAGCTACAATCGGCCCTTTATAGATCGGCCCACTTACGCATTTATCTTCGATCACGAATACCCGATGATCCGCTGGCTCGAGTCGAACGGCTATGACGTCAGCTATTTGAGCGGCGTCGATTCGGACCGCCGCGGCGCAGGTATTCGCAATCATCGGGTGTTTTTGTCCGTCGGTCACGATGAATACTGGTCAGGCGCTCAGCGTTCCAATGTGGAAGACGCCCGCGCCAGCGGCGTTCACCTGGCCTTCTTCAGCGGAAACTCCATTTACTGGAAAACGCGCTGGGAAAATAGCGCGGACGGGACCGATACCCCTTATCGCACGCTCGTTTGTTACAAAGAAACCTACGGAGGGATTGATCCTCTCAATCCTCCCATCTGGACGGGAGCCTGGCGCGACCCCAAAAACAGCCCGCCCTCTGATGGGGGTCGTCCAGAAAACGCCCTGACAGGTCTTCTCTGGTCGGTGGATTCCTTTCGAAGCGATCCCCTTGCGGTCCCTGCCGAGTTAGGCAAACTGAGGCTGTGGAGAAATACGTCCGTCGCCACTTTAGATCCGAATACGACCGCGGTTTTCCCTGGTCTTTTAGGTTACGAATGGGACGAAGATAGTGACAATGGGGCCCGCCCCGCTGGCCTTTTTCAACTCTCGGCGTCCACTATAAACGTTCCTCGCCACACAACCGACTTTGGCGTCACATTTCAGCCGGCGGCGGTCACCCATCATTTAACGCTTTACCGGAGCGCGAGCGGGGCGCTCGTTTTTGGGGCGGGCACGATGCAATGGAGTTGGGGGTTGGATAATACGCATGATAACGGAACGCGCACGGCGGCGGATAGTCGCATTCAGCAGGCGACGATAAATCTTTTAACGGACATGGGGGTCGCGCCGGCAACGCCGCAAGCGGGCTATGTAGTGGACAGCCCATCGGCGGATCGTCAATCGCCTGTTTCCTCAGTTACAAGCCCGACGGCCGACGCGACCATTTCGCTATCAGCACCTACTTCAATACAAGGAACTGCCACGGACGTTGGGGGAGGCGTGGTCGGAGGCGTGGAGGTCTCCGTAGACGGCGGAGCTTCGTGGCATTTCGCCCTTGGGCGAGAAAACTGGCGATACGACTGGACGCCTTCGGCGACCGGATCTATAACGATCCTCAGCCGAGCGGTGGATGACAGCGGAAACTTGGAAACAAATCCCCTGGCGCGTGCGGTTACCGTCACGGGTGTCGTATCCAACCTCGCGCCCACTCTTTCCGCTTTGGCCCCTTCCAATAGTGTTGTGGGGGGACCTGATTTCACCTTGACCGTCACGGGAAACGGTTTTGCCAACGGCTCTTCCGTGCAATGGAATGGACAGGCGAGGCCTACGACTTATGTAAGTGAAAGCCAATTGACGGCCGTAATACCTTCATCCGATTTGCAAAATCGCGCATTTGTTCCGGTGACCGTCTTCACTCCCGCCCCTGGCGGAGGCACCTCGTCCTCAAAAACCTTTACAGTTCGGCTGGTCCCGCAAATCACGGCTCTCGATCCCAGCGCCGTCCTGGCGGGAGGGCCCTCCTTTACCTTGACCGTTACCGGCCAACACTTTGTGAGCGACGCTGTCGTACAGTGGAACGGGTCAGACCGACCCACCACTTTTGTGAGCGACACCCAGTTATCGGCGTCCATTCCCGCCGCTGATATCGCCGTGGTGGGCTCCGCTAACATTACGGTCTTCAATCCCGCGCCGGGCGGTCCATCCGGGCCTCAAACGTTTACCATAAGCAACTCCGCGTCAGTCGGACATGGGGCGGCCTCTCTTTCAGGAGTCGGTGTAGTCGGTGAATTCCGTGACGTGCTTGTCTATCCCAACCCTTGGCGGGCGGACGTCCACAAGAATCCATTGATTTTGTTTCAGAACTTGCCGACCGGAAGCACGGTGGATCTCTTCACCTTGTCCGGACACTGGATTCGCCAACTTGATGTGGTATCGGGCCTAGCGCAATGGGACCTGCGCAACGACCAGGGCGAGCGTGCCGCCTCCGGCTTTTACTCCTATTTGATTCGCGCCTCCAACAAACGCACGAGTCAAGGCCTCGTAGGAGTGGTCCGCTAATCCGGAATCCCCATTTAGGCTGAATGAAGAGGGCCTTGGGTTTCGAAAGTATTCTCTCGCCAAACCTCTGCCGGCCGGCAGGCGCCACGTTCGCCCACAAAGTCAACAACACTCTGATTCTGGTCTCTGAAAACTGTGCGCCTATCGGCAGGCACATTGCGAGGCCTAAACCCTCTGGCTTTTCGGCCCAGGGAAAAGAGAACTTTTCTTTACAGGAACGTAACTCACGGGTCGTACCTTATTAAAGAGTCAATCGGCTACCTTTCCTCTAGGGAGATTTCCTCCAGTTAAAGAGTCTGCCAGCGACAAAACAATAAAAGTTAAAGGGAGAACCACGAACATACGGCAGCTGAGCGGTAGTTTGTTTTTGACTGGCATAATGATTCAGACTCTGGGGGCCGTTTCGATCGTGCTAAATCCGACAACCGTAGCGCCCGGTCAGTCTTCAGTAGGCACCGTGACTCTGAGCGCACCCGCGCCAGCCGGAGGCGCCGTGATCGCTTTGGCGGGTGAACACCCCTGCTGTTTATTGGTACCCGCGAACATCACTATCGCGGAAAATCAAACTTCAGCCCAATTTTCGGTGGGAACAACGAACATTGGCCAGCCTTACGCGGGTTGGGTTTCCGCCAGCTACAGCGGAAGCACCCAGCAAGCGATCCTCTCAGTGCAACAGACTGCAGGGGCCACTGTCGCGTCGCTTGTGCTTAGTCCATCCACTGTCACTCCTGGCCAGTCCACTACGGCCACCGTGAGCTTGAGCGGCCCTGCGCCTGCGGGAGGGGCTTCCGTGTCTCTGGGGGTTCAACACACTTGCTGTATATTGTTGACGGCCTTTACGGTCGTTGTACCGCAGAACCAGACGTCCGCCCAATTCTCGGTTACGGGTAAGGACATTGGGCAGTCCTACGCAGGCTTTGTATCCGCCAGCTACGGCGGCGCGAGCCAGCAGGCGATACTTAATGTATCGAACGTGACTGCAACCCCACTCAGCGCATGTACGGAGATCCGATCTGCCGGCAATTACATCTTGACCAGTGACATCACGGACAATCTTCCCGGCCAAAACGTGGCCTGCATTAGCATCAAGTCTACTTCGGGAGTCACTCTGGATTGCCAAGGGCACAATATCTCCGACTTAGACACGACGGGCGGCATCAACCTCAGCATCCAGGCGTCAGGCAATGTGTCCGTAAGCAATTGCACCTTTCGCCTGCAGCCAGGCGGTGCCAAAGCTTCTGCGGTCTCCATTGTTAGCGGAAGCTATCTCACGCTGACCAATAACGTGATCGGAGATACCGGGATGGCTAACTCGGACTGAAGTACTCCCCGGTGTCAAGACATTATTCCATGGTGTTTAAGATGAAGCCTTCCTTGTCGTTGACGTTCCGTCCCGCGAGTTTTTAGTTTGCTTTTGTCGCTCACATTTTTTGCTTTACCGAAGCGCGTAGAGCATCTTCGATCGTGTATCGAATCATGGTCCCGGAGGGACGGTCCATCCTTCGATAATTCCTTGAGGCGCGTCTGTAAAAGCTCCTGGCCTTCTTCTCCCATCCCTGCCAGAACGTTTGTCGCCGTCATGGCAGTAACGACGTCTTTGTCATCGAGCATCTGAGCCAGAAGTGGTAGATCCGCCTTCGTCACGGCGCTTGCGAGCGCCTCAACGGTATACCTGTTCATTCCCCGTGTCACATGACCGTAGCCCACATGGCGGTTCACGACACTTTTCAACTGATCGTATCGAGAAAAAGGATTCCAGATCATGCCGCATCCACGCAGAATGTACAGGCCGACCATAAGTAGCGCACAATAAATCAGATGTCTTAATCTCATTGCATCTCCGAATGGGGCCAAGTCATGCGGCCATCTCTGTATAGGTGTCCTGCGGTTTGACTCCGTAGACCTCCTGCGGCGTCTGGTAATCCAGCGACTGATGAAGCCGTTCGCTGTTATAGAACTCAAAATACCTCTTGAGCCCTTCCATGGCTTCCTCGACAGTCGCGTAGTCGTGCAAGAAAACCTCCTCGTACTTGACGCTGCGCCAGAGCCGTTCTACGAACACGTTGTCGAGTGCCCTGCCTCGGCCATCCATGCTGATCTGCGCCCCGGCCGCCTTCAGCAGATTCGTGAAGGCCATGCATGTAAACTGCGATCCCTGGTCCGTATTGAAAATACCCGGCACCCCGTATAGCCGAATGGCCTGATCCAACGCCTCAATACAGAAGTCGCTTTCCATCGTCACCGACAGGCCCCAGCTCAGCACGTACCGACTGTGCCAGTCGATCACCGCCACCAGATACACAAACCCCCGCTTGAGCCGGATGTAGGTGATGTCCGTGCTCCACACCTGATTCGGCTTCAGGATCGCCAGGCCCTTGAGCAGGTATGGGTAGATCTTGTGCCCGGGCGCCGGCTTGCTTAAGTTCTTCTTCGGATACAGCGCCTCAAGCCCCATCTCCCGCAGAAGCCGTCGAACCCGTTTGACGTTCACGGTTTCCTTGAGCCTCTTGAGCCATTCCGTCATCCGTAGGACCCCGTAGAACGGCGTCTTTAGATATTGCTCGTCCAAAAGCCTCTTGAGCCGCAGATCCTCGGGATCGGCAGGCTTGGGCTCGTAGTACCACATCGAGCGCACCAGCCCTACCAAGTCACATTGCCGCTGCAGACTGATCTGCGGATGCCTAGGCTCAATGAGCTTCCGTAAGCCCTCGTTGTCCGTCAGCCTACTTTTTTTTTGAGCCAGTCCAACTCCACCTTCAGCTGTCCGATCTGCTGGTATAACGTCGCCGTCAGATCCTCCTGCTCCCGCACCGCCGAACTGCGGCGGCTCGAAAACAGCTGAACCAATTCTTCCAGCGCCTTTTTCTTCCACATCCCGATCTGCGTGGCATGCACCCCGTACATCGAGGCCAGTTCAGACGCCGTGTGCTGCCCTTTGATCGCCGCGATCACGACCTTGGCTTTTGTCTCCGCGCTGTGCTGTTTGCGTCCATTGAGGGTTCCCATGGTACTCATCGTATCTCCTTGGGCGGGAGAACGCCATCCGTCAGAAAAACTTACTCTTAGGCGGCTGTCCTGTTTTCGGGGAGTATTTTAGACCATATCACTCTCCGAGGAAATACCGTTCTTGGCTCCTTGAGCGTGACCGCAACAACGGATAGCTTCTTTGACACGAACTCCGTCACCGCGCGCAACGACATGACCATCCCAGGCGCCGTTTACGTTCGAAATGGTCTGAACAATCGGTTTTTGAACAACACGATCAATGGCTCCTTCGATCCGTCGAAATATAACGGGGCCAACTCCTTAGGCGCGGACGACGGGTACGTCGTTATAGATGAGTCGAACCTTGTGATCACGGGCGGCACCATTTCAAACGTCTGGGACGAAGGAATTGAGACGGTTGGGGCCATCGTCAACGCAACGTTTCAAGGAATTGCCATCCGTACCGCCTTTAGCGGTGGGATCGGGGGGTGGCTCTGGAGCAGCGTGAGGGACAGCCTGATCGCAGACAACACGGTAGACAGCGCTCCGAGGATGTTCGATTTCTACCGAATCAACGGGATGCGGTCGAACGACAGTAAGATTTACTTTCTCAACAATACATTCCGAAACAACGTGTTCACCAATCCCCGGAACTTTGCTTACCCGGGCGATTTCTCCACGCCCTCTGCTTCGTTTAACTTCGGTTCGCTCTCGACTACACTCGTTCCCGGCGATGCCCGTTTAGCCACGGCAGCGGACCTGGTAATGAGTGGAAACACTTTCGCGGGAAACAATTTTGGGAAGATCGTGCCGGCACCTAGTTTCGTGAAGCACCCTTCGCAGCCCAGCCAGTTCGCTGTGGATGGCGGTGGGAACACCTGCAGCCCCCCTCCGAGTTACATTACGGACTATCCGTTGAAGTGTTTGTAGTAGTAATGACCGGCCATCCGAGCGTCCGCCGTTTTACGCTGTCTTTTTGACGAGCTGGCGCAGCAAGTGAGCCAACTCCAGTTTGGTCATTTGGTGAGTGGCGATTTTCATCATGGCCGGATAGAGCTGACCCCTCGGATCATTCAACCCAAGGCCGTTCAACTTTAAGAAAATGAGTGCGGCGCCCAAGGCCGCTCGTTTGTTTCCGTCGATAAAGGGCTGATTTTCCGCGATGTGATAAGCATATGCGGCGGCCATTTCAAAAATACCGGAGTGCAAATAATTTCCTCCGAAGCTCGCCTGCGGCGTAGCCAAGGCGGAATCGAGCAGGCCAAAGTCCCTTGTGCCGCTTTGACCCCCGAAGCGCGCTAGCATTTCATGCTGGATATCTAGAACTTCAGCAAGGGTCAAGAACTTGGGTTCCCCCTCGTTCATTTAGCAAGCTTCTTGAAGGTTTCGTGGTGCTTCTTGAGGACCTTTTCCAATGCTCCGCGAAATACTTTGTCACGAGCCGGATCCCGAACCGGAGAAATAATCAGGTTTCTGCCATCGGTTGTCACTTCAAGCGACGTCTGCATGTCGATATGCAGCAGTTCAAGAATCGGCTTATCGATGACCAAGGCGGCGCTGTTGCCATGGGACGTCAGATGTTTAATCATAAATCCTCCTCGTTACTACTATGTAAGTATAATGTAGTAACCTAAACATTTCAAGTGCCGGCATTGAAAGAGGCGGGGATTCTGGTAGGTCTGTTACTGGGGGATTTCGCTGCGCATCGGCTCGGCGCCGGGGGAGACCACAGAGGGCTCCAGGGGCTGCAGATCGAGCTTTGTTTGTAGGAAGTCGTGAATCAAGCTCTCTTCGCCCGTTGCGAGCTTATGGTAGTGCTTCTCACAATACCAGAAGTAATACTGCATCAAGGCCATCGCCGCCAGAATGCTCGCGAAAGAAACGACAAGTAATATCTTTTCACTGCTGGAAAGCGCAACAAAGGCCCACCTCAGAGCGCAGTACACGAGACCCCCCGATCCGGTGGCAAGGGCCAAATGAAATAATCCCTCGAAGCGTTCTCGCCAGGGGTGGTTTACGCGATCTGCCTCGACAATGACTGTCGAGCCCTCGCCTTCATGAACCTGAACGACGAATAAAGATCCCCAGAGATTCACGTACGTCTTACGCTGCGATAACTCAAAATGGCTGGGTGTGGCGCGGACTATGACCTCGGGATAATTGATCTCCCGCTTGGTGTAAAGACGGGTGGGCGGGTACTGGTTGACCTGGGCCCTTAAAATAGCTTGAACGCGCTCTGCAGGCAAATCCGATCGATAAATGAAATGGGAAGGCGTGGTTGTTGTCATCAGTTCTCCCTGGTGAACAAGTACTTTCTCATTATATTTCCCTTTTTTTAGCTTTGCACAAGCTTTATTATTGGATTTTAATTCGCGTAAAGTTCCTTTTATGTACACGCTAGAGAATTTGATATATTCGCAGCCATGAACCGCTCTGTTTTTCGGAGTGTTTTTTTTATTTTAGGGGGGGTCTTTTTGGCTTCCTGCCAGACGCGCCATGATGAGGTGGTAGCCAAGGTCGGGGGGGAAGAGATTACGGTTTCGGATCTGCAATCGCGCCTGCGCGAAACTCCATCAGCCTACCAGCAGTACGCGGCCTCAGCAGAAGGGCGCAAACAATTCCTCAATCTGATGGTGCGTGAACGGGTGATTCTCTTAGAAGCCAAGAAGTCTGGAATTCAACGTGATCCCACCTATCGCCAAGCAATCGACCAGTTTCGGCAGAAGTGGGAGCGGAGTTTAAAAGACAATCAGGACAGCCTACTCGTCCAGACCTATTTACGCAAGCTACGATCAAAAGATCTGGCGGCCTCCGACACGGAAGTCCAAACCTATTATGAGGGGCACCGCGCCGAATTTGAGCACCCTGTTGAAGTGCAGGCAAGCCACGTGCTTGTCCCTTCCGAGGCGGAAGCCCAAATGGTTTTGTCTCGTTTGAAAAACGGCGAAGCTTTCGATCGTGTGGCCAAAGAAATGTCCAAAGACCCCGCCACCGCCGCACGCGGGGGAAAGCTCAACCCCTTCCGCCATGGGATGCTCGTTCCCGAATTCGAGGCAGCCGCTTTTCAATTGAAGGAAGGTGAGCTTTCCGGCATCGTTAAAACGCAGTTTGGATTTCATATCATTAAAAAGACCGGCGAGAAGAACTTGCCGCCGAGATCTTTAGCCGATGCCAAAGAAGAGATTCGCGCGCGCCTTGAGCGCGAAAGATTTGATCAATGGGTAATGGCCAAACAGGCCACGTTGGGCGTCAAAATCAATGACCAGGCGATGGCCGCCGTGAAGGCGCCCGCCCCAAGCGCAGCAAATCCCGTACAGGAGCCTTAACAAATGAACACTTCCTTAATAAGAAAGTCCAAAGACCAAGGTTCCAGATCTAGCGTTCCGTTCGAAACCCGACCTTGGACCGCGGGCTTTGGACCTTGGACGCCGGTTGTTGTCCTGAGCCTTTTGGCGCTGTCCACGACTAGGGCTTCGGCCAAGGTCCTAGATCGGACGCTCGCCACCGTCAACGGGCAGGCGATTCTTCTTTCCGAATTCGAAAAGAATGCCGACCCGATTCTGGAACAGTTTAAAAAGTCGGCCCCTCCCGCCGAACAAACTCCGGAACGCGTGCAGGACATCAAGAAGCGCGTCCTCGATCAGATGATCGATGATCGTTTGCTCGTTCAGGAAGCGAAGAAAAAAACCATTCGTGTCAGCCAGCTTGAAATTGATGAAGGGGTCAAAAAAGTGCGCACCCGCTTTACGACCGAAGGCGAGTTTAACGAAGAACTCAAAAAAGAGGGCATGAGCTACGACGAATTCCGCAAACACATACAAGATCAGCTCTCGACGATTAAACTGATCGATCAGGAAGTCAAAGCGAAAACGCCTCCGCCCACCGACACTGAAATTAAGGAGTTGTACGGCACCTTGGATGCGATTGTCCACGACAAACCGATCCCCGGCAGCCACACACCCAGCGAGCTGGAAGAGCTGAAGTCACTCGCCAAAGCGGTCGAGCATCGCTTCGGCGAGCGCGTGCGGGCGCGCCATATCCTTATTCGGGTCGCACCCACCGCTACGAAGGACGAAAAAGAAAAAGCGCACGATAAAGCCAGGGAAGCCTTGAAGCAGGTGAAAAGCGGCGGAGATTTCGTGGATCTGGCCAAGAAGTATTCGGACGACCCCGGGAGCAAAGACCGCGGCGGTGATCTCGGGTATTTCTCGCATGGCGACATGGTGCCGGCCTTCGATAAGGCCGCCTTTGCGCTCGACGTCGGACAGACCTCCGACATCATCGAAACCCCTTTTGGCTACCACGTGATTCAGGTTCAAGAAAAGAAGGCGGCGAGCAAACTGAATTTCGAAGAAGTCAAAGACGATTTAAAGGAATACCTCTTCCAGCAACGCGGCGCCAAGCGCTTCGAAAGCTACATCAAGGACATCCGCTCCAAGTCTGAAATTAAGGTCAATAATCTTAGTTAAGGCCCGACCCCCGATGGGCCGTTGATGGAAAACAGCTTCCCTCACCCGCCCTTCGGGCACCCTCTCCCTAGAAGGGAGAGGGCAAGTTCTCAATGTCCATGAAACCCCGTATCGCTATCACCCTCGGAGATCCCGCCGGAATCGGACCGGAAATTGTTTCCAAAGCACTTCGCGATCCGCTCGTCTTGGCAGCCTGCGAGCCGATCGTGGTGGGTGATCCCTTCGCCTTAGCCCTGCACAAACAGCCTTTGCCTACGGTCGAAATGCTTTCCAGCCCCGGTCTTTCTAAGAAACTCACTTTAGGTCGCCCGTCCCAAAAAGGAGGCGTTTCTGCCATCGAAGCGCTAAATCTTGCTCTCGGCCTTTTACAATCCCGCCAAGCGACGGCGCTCGTCACTGCGCCGGTTTCCAAGGAATCCTTTCATTTGGCCCACATGGGTCACGCCGGCCATACCGAGTGGTTGGCACAAAAGGCGGGAGTCAAAGAAGTCGCGATGCTTATGGTCGCAGGACGCTTGCGAGCGCTGTTAATGACCCGTCACGTCCCATTATCGGAGGTCAGTCAAAGGCTGACGCATGAGTTGCTTTTGCACTCTTGCCGGATGGGATATGCCTTTGTTCATGAGAACCTTGGAAAAGCGAAGCCGCGACTCGTTCTGTGTGGCTTAAATCCCCACGCTGGCGACAATGGTTTGATCGGCACTGATGAACGGGACCGCTTTCTTCCCGCTTTGAGCCAGCTGAAGCGCTCCGGGTTCCGCGTCTCCGGCCCCGTTCCAGCCGACACGGTCTTTCGCGCGATGGCCGCGGGAAAATACGATCTCGCCTTGGCCGCCTATCATGATCAAGGAATGATACCCCTCAAACTTTTCGCTCCCGATCAACTCGTGAATATCACTTTAGGCCTTCCTTATATCCGCACCTCTCCCGGCCATGGTACCGCCTACGACATCGCCGGCAAAGGCCGAGCGAACCCCAAACCCATGATTGAGGCGATTCTGCTAGCCGCCCACTACGCCCGCAGCGCCTCCCCCCATTGAAAAAGGGCTGCATGGGGGGATTTTATAGTTCACCTGGCGCTAAATCCTCCTACATCCCTCATAGAGGTCCGCCATGAGACCTCCCCTCGGCCAGCATTTCCTTAAAGACTCAGAGGTTGTCCAGAGAATCATCGCCTCCGCCGAACTCCAGGTGGGCGAACGCGTGCTCGAAATCGGACCCGGGAAGGGCGTCCTGACTGGCGAATTGCTGGGGCGCATTAAAGACCTCACCGTGGTCGAACTGGATAACGATTTGGCCGATCGATTAGAGAACCGCTACAAAAACCACAGCGGTTTTCGGGTCATTCAGCAAGATTTCCTAAAGGTCGATTTGGATTCCCTGTTTCCAGAAGGTCCCGTGCGAATCCTGGGGAATCTTCCCTATTCCATCACGTCGCCCATTTTCGAAAAGCTCTTAGCTTGGCCCAAATGGGAGACTGGCGTCTTCTTGATCCAAAAAGAGGTGGCCGAACGCATCCAAAGCGCTCCGGGATCGCGCACGTTTGGAATTCTTTCGCTGGCCGTTCAACTCTTTGCGTCCGTAGAAACAATTGTTCAAGTGACACCCCAAGCCTTTCTGCCTCCTCCGAAAGTTTTTTCTACGGTGATCCGTTTGCGGCGCAAGCAAAGGCCGGAGCTCGCGGAAAAATACATCCCCGCCTTTTTTGATTTAGCGCACGCGGCCTTTTCACACCGCAGAAAAGTTTTAGCCAATAGCTTGGCTCTTTTTGCGGATTTACCTAAAGAAAAGACGCAGGGCTGGCTTGTTCAAATGGGAGTGGAACCTACACGTCGAGCCGAAACTTTGGCTCTCAATGACTTCGTGAAAATGGCTGAAGCATGGTCCATTTTCCGTCGAGAAACGAATTTGACATAACCCCATCCATCACTTACAATAGCCTGCGTTTAAAAAATTTCCTTCCTCTTTTTTTCCAATGGAGTCGCTTGGTGATGAATACCGCTGTAGATAGTTTGTGGGAAGACGTTTTGTCCACTCTAAGGCCGGAAATGAACGACGAGTCTTACGACTTGTGGTTCAAACCGATTAAGGCGCTCACCTTAGAGGGCTCCCGGCTGGTGCTCCAAGTTCCCAACGCTTTTTTCGCGGATTGGCTGCGTGATCATTACCAAACGCGCATCGAAATTCTTTTGAAAGAACGATCGGGGGAAGCGATCACTCTTTCTTTCCAGGTCCTGCGCGCCCCTGAAGAAGCCGAACGCCTCCCGATGGCTTTGCCGCCCCCGCGCCCGATAGTCCATCCCGGTCCTCCTATCGAAAGCTACCTAAATTCTCGTTATACCTTTGACACTTTTGTCATTGGCCATTCGAACCGCTTCGCCCAAGCGGCCTCTCAAGCCGTCGCCAAGGACCCTGGCAAGGCCTACAACCCCCTATTTCTCTACGGAGGAGTAGGATTGGGGAAAACTCATCTGATGCATGCGATCGGCCACCATATGGTGAAAACCAATCCGCAGGCGCGGGTCGTTTACATCACGTCTGAAAAATTTATCAACGAATTTATCGACTCGCTGCGTTTTGAGAAAATGCATCAGTTCCGTCAGAAATACCGGAATCTCGACTGCCTCTTGATCGATGACATTCAGTTCCTTGTTAATAAGGAGAGCTCTCAAGAAGAGTTTTTCTACACGTTTAATACTCTTTACGACTCGCGTAAGCAGATCGTCATTTCAAGTGACCGTCCGCCCAAAGAAATACCCACGCTTCAGGAACGTTTGATTACGCGTTTTGAATGGGGCGTGGTGGCCGACATTCAAGCGCCGGAGCTGGAAACCCGCATCGCCATTTTGCGTGAAAAAGCGGAGGACGAACATCTCTATGTTCCCGACGACGTGATCCTCTTTTTGGCGAGCCATGTGCGGACGAATATTCGCGAGCTCGAGGGGTCCCTCATTCGCGTGGTCGCGCATGCCTCGCTGACGAGTGTGGCATTGACCGTGGATTCCGCCAAGGAAACATTGCGGGACGTTCTCGCGCGCGAAGAAGCAGCGGCGCCCGTTTCCATGGAGAAAATCCAAGAGGTTGTCGCTCGGCATTACCACGTGGACTTGCATGACATGAAATCCAAACGCCGAACAGACGCGATCGCTTTCCCTCGCCAAATCGCCATGTACTTGGCCCGAACGCTCACCGAGATGTCCACGACCCAGATTGGCGACGCTTTTGGCGGAAGAGATCATACGACCGTTATGCACGCCTCCAATAAAATCAAGAATCGGTTGGAGACGGATCCCTTTTTTGCGGCTCTGGTAAACAAAATTATTCAGGAAATTCGCTTGGGAGTAAAAGCGGGATAACTTTTCTGCGCCGTGGATAAGCCGCGGCGTTGTGCACCGTGGGGATAACCTGCGCGAGTTATCCCGAGGATGTTATCGTTCATGATTGGTTTGAAAAAGGTTGAGATGGAATCGTTTCAAGTTTCAAAGTGGCTCTATCCCGGTTGTCCATAACCCCTACGGCTACTACTACGTATTTATTACAATATAGATATTCTTAGAAACCGGTGTAAAACCCTATGCAAATAGTCTGTTCCAAAAGTGAATTATTGAAAGGCATCCAGACCGTTCAGTCCGCGGTCTCAACGAAAAGCACGCTTCCGGTTCTATCCAATATATTATTGGAAACAAAAACCAACCAACTCAAGTTGGCTTCGACCGATTTAGAAGTCGGTGTGCGCTGCATGATTAAGGCGGAAGTCGTTAAAGAAGGCGCCCTCACTGTCCCCGCAAAGACATTCAGTGACTTCATACGAACCCTCGAGGACAGCCAGGAAATAAAAATCAGCACGGAGGACTCGACGCGGATGGAAATTCGCTGCGGTAAAACGCGCTGTGTTCTGTTGGGCCTACCGAAAGAAGATTTTCCCGTTTTGCCGGAGTTTCCCGAGGAAAATTCGATCTCGATTGAAGCCAAAGCACTTCAGGAAATGATTAAGAAGACGTCCTACTCGGTTTCGACGGATGAGACGCGCTATATCTTAAACGGTATCTACTTCATCCTCGATAAAGGGACCGTCAAGATGGTGGCGACCGATGGTCGGCGTTTGGCTTTTATTTCTCGCGTGGTGGCGGATAAAAAATTAAGCGTCTCTGCCATTATCCCTTCCAAAGCCATTCGCGAAATTGAGCGGCTCCTGGTGGCCGAAGGAACGGGAGTCGATGCCGTGCGGATGAGTATCACAGAAAACCAAGTGGCCTTTAAGATTGGCGATACCGTCATCATTTCACGGTTGATTGAAGGACACTTCCCGAATTACGATCAAGTCATTCCTAAGTCGAGCGAAGTTAAAATTCAAATCTCGACAAAAGACCTTCTGACCATGACCCAACGGGCCGCTCTGGGATCCGGCGAGCGTGGAGGAGCCATTCGTTTTGCGCTTGAGAAGGGACGCCTGAAAGCCACAGGATCCGCTCAAGGACGAGTGGAGGTGGAAGACGAAATCCCCGTCGACTTCAGTGGAACTCCTATCGAAATTGCATTCAATCCGATGTTTGTTCTCGATGTACTCAAAAATGTCGAATCCACTCAAGTCTTTTTGGAACTCACCTCCTCGCTCAATCCCGGCGTCTTTCGCCCCGTGGGTGACGATCAAGCCTTGTCCGTGATCATGCCGATGCGGGCTTAACGGCGCATGTCCCTTAGCCCCATTTGCGAAGAAGCTGAAAAGGTCTGTGGCCGACTGGGTCTGACATCTGCCTTGTCCACGTTAGATCGAGCCTGGGAGTCTGAAATGGGGGGATGGGGGCGTCTAGCTAAGATCGTTGCTTTAGACAAAGGAGCGCTCGTCGTCGAAGTCAACTCCTCTCCAGCCATGCAGGAAGTGTCGCTTCGACGGAAAGAACTCATTCGGAGACTCAATCGTCATTTTCAAACGCCGTTTATACACCACCTTACCGTGAGAATTTCTGAAAATGGTTAAAACCGTGGAACCCGCGTACGGCGCGGACGAAATTCAAGTTCTTGAAGGGCTGGAAGCCGTCCGGCAGCGTCCCGGCATGTATATTGGCTCGACAGGCCCATCCGGGCTGCATCATCTCGTCTACGAAGTGGTCGACAACTCCATCGATGAAGTCTTAGCGGGGCACGCCACCTGTGTGGACGTGACGATCCATCCCGACAATTCCGTCACCGTCGTAGACGACGGCCGTGGCATTCCCGTCGACCCGATGAAGGATGTGAAGGATCCTAAGTTAAAAGGAAAATCCGCTTTGGAAGTAGTGCTGACCGTCCTTCACGCGGGAGGCAAGTTCGATAAAAAGTCGTATAAATATTCCGGCGGTCTCCATGGGGTAGGCGTTTCCGTCGTGAACGCGCTTTCGGACGAACTCGAAGTCGAGGTCTACCGTGACGGGAAAACCCACGTGCAGCGTTTTCAGCGCGGCGTGCCGGTCGCGCCCTTGCGAGTGACGGGAAAAAGTGACGACCATGGAACCAAAGTCACCTTTCATCCCGACGAGAAAATCTTTGCCGATGTCCAGTACTCCTTCGATACCCTTTCCAATCGCCTGCGCGAGCTGGCTTTCTTAAATCAAGGCACGCGAATCACGCTTATCGACGAGCGCGATGACAAAGAGCACACCTTTCATTATGAAGGCGGAATCAACTCCTTCGTCGCTTTTCTGAATGCGAATAAAACCGTTCTTTATCCGGAGCCGATTTTCTTCAAGAAGGAAAAAGAAGGTGTCCTCGTGGAAGCGTCGATTCAATACAACGACAGCTATAACGAACAGGTCTTTTCTTTCGTCAACAACATCAATACGATCCACGGCGGTACGCACTTGACGGGTTTCCGCAGCGCCCTGACGCGGGTCCTGAACGATTACGTCAAAAAGAACGATCTGCTCAAGGGACACACGATCGCCCTTTCCGGGGACGACTCGCGGGAAGGACTTTCCGCGGTCATTTCCGTCAAAGTGCCGAATCCTCAATTCGAAGGCCAAACCAAAACGAAGTTAGGCAACGGGGAAGTCGAAGGCATCGTCAAATCGATCGCGGGCGACGCCCTGTCGATATTCTTCGAAGAACATCCTCCGATTGCGGCGAAAATTTGCGAAAAGATTATCGTCGCCGCCGAAGCCCGCGAGGCGGCCCGTAAAGCGCGTGAGCTCACTCGTCGTAAAGGCGCTTTGGATTCGGCGTCTTTACCAGGCAAACTCGCCGATTGTTCCGATCGCGATCCGGACCGGACGGAACTCTATATCGTGGAGGGCGACTCCGCCGGCGGCAGCGCCAAACAGGGTCGAGATCGCAGCTTCCAGGCCATCCTTCCCTTGCGCGGCAAAATCATCAATGTGGAAAAGTCCCGTCTCATGAAGGTCTTGGCGAATGAAGAAATTCGCACGATGATTACTGCCATCGGAACGGGTGTCGGGGAAGAAGATTTCAAGCTCGAAAAAGCCCGCTACAAGCGGATCATTATCATGACGGATGCCGATGTCGATGGCGCGCATATCCGAACGTTGTTGTTGACCTTCTTCTACCGCCAGATGGGGGCTCTGATCCGTGAAGGCTATATCTACATTGCCCAGCCTCCGCTTTTCAAGATCAAGAAAGAAAAGAAGGAGATGTATTTGGATACGGATGAGGCGCTCGATCAATGGCTTCTCGGTGAAGGCCTCGAGGACGTCGAACTCTTTACGCTCAACAAAGGGAAAATCGGCAAAAAAATCGAAGTCGCTCAGCTCAAACAAGCCCTCAAATGGTTGACGGACCTCGAAGCTCTTTTGCGCAAGCTCTCCAAGAAGGGCCTGGGTCTGGCGGACTATTTCGCGTTCAAGAAGAAAGAGAAGATGCCGCTCTACCGAATTATTGAAGAGGCCGGAGTTCGGTATATCTATACCGACAAAGAGTGGAAAACTTTTAAAGAAGACTACATGGCCGCCAAGAAGGAAAAAGTGCGCCAGGAACTGAAAGCGGCCGGTGAAGAAGTGGCGAGCGCCGGAGAATTGGAAGAAGAACTTGGGTCGGACGTCAAGGATCTTTGGGAATTGCCCAAAATCGAAGTGATCGTGGGCAAGTTGACCGACGCGGGTTTCCCCGTGGCTACCGCGGAGCCGGAAAAAGACGGAAGCCGGCTCGCGATCTACCGCGCCAAAAATGGCGGGGAAGAGCGCGATCTGGCGGATTTTCAGGAATTGCTCGCCGCGATCAAGGATTTTGGCCGCAAAGGGGCCTATATCCAGCGTTATAAAGGTCTCGGGGAAATGAATCCCAGCCAGCTCTGGGAAACGACGATGGATCCCAAAACGCGCCGACTTCTTCAAGTCAAACTCGAGGACTCGGTGCAAGCCGATCAAGTTTTTAACACCCTGATGGGCGACAAGGTCGAACCGCGGCGGCTATTTATTGAGACGCACGCGCTGGAAGTCCGCAACCTCGATATTTAGACTCCATGGCTGATCCAACACTTCCCGTAGACTCCAACAGCGGTCGCATTCTACCGCGCAACATCGAAGATGAGATGAAGACGTCTTATATCGATTACGCGATGAGCGTGATCGTGGGGCGCGCTTTGCCGGACGTCCGCGATGGGTTGAAGCCGGTGCACCGCCGCATTCTCTACGCCATGCGCGAGATGGGCCTGACCCATCGCTCCGCTTACAAAAAGAGCGCGCGCATCGTGGGAGACGTGCTCGGTAAATTTCATCCGCATGGCGATACCGCCGTTTATGACGCCATGGTGCGGATGGTCCAGGACTTCAGTCTGCGCTATCCCCTGGTGGACGGGCAGGGGAATTTCGGGTCGATCGACGGCGATCCTCCCGCCGCCATGCGGTATACGGAAGTTCGTTTAGGCGCCATTGCAGACGAAATCTTAGGCGATATCGATAAAGACACCGTCGACTTTGGTCCCAACTACGACGGTTCGATGACTGAACCGCTCATTTTGCCCGCCAAGTTGCCCAATTTGCTCGTGAACGGCTCTTCCGGGATCGCCGTCGGAATGGCCACGAACATTCCTCCGCACAATCTCACCGAAGTCTGTGACGCGGTAGCGGCTTTTATCGAAAACCCGCAGATCGCCACGGCGGAATTGCTCAAGATCATGAAAGGGCCGGATTTTCCGACCGCGGGCTTCATCATGGGCCGCCAAGGGATCAAAGACTACTTTGAAACGGGCCGCGGCTCGGTGTCGATCCGCGCCAAGGTTGAAATCGAAGAGATCCGCGGGGGACGTGAGGCGATTATCGTCAACGAGATTCCCTACCAAGTGAATAAGACCTCGCTCATTGAAAACATCGCGGGACTCGTGCGCGATAAGAAAATCGAAGACATCTCGGACATTCGAGACGAGTCCGACCGCGACGGCATTCGCATGGTGATCGAGATCAAGCGCGAAGGCAATGCGCAAATCGTACTCAATCAGCTTTACAAGCACACCGCGCTGCAAACGTCCTTTGGCATCATCATGCTCGCCCTGGTTAACGGTAGACCGAAAGTCCTGCCGATGCGCGAGATCCTCCACCACTATGTGGAATACCGGCGCGAAATCGTTATGCGGCGCACGCGCTACGAGTTGGCCAGAGCCGAGGCTCGCGCGCACATCCTCGAAGGCTTAAAGATCGCCCTCGATCATCTCGACCGTATCATCAAGACGATCCGGGAATCCAAGGATACCGACACCGCGCGCCAACGGTTGATCGAAAACTTTAGTTTAAGCCGAATTCAGGCACAGGCCATCCTGGACATGCGCCTGCAGCAGCTAACGGGGCTAGAACGCAAAAAGATTGAAGATGAGTACGAAGAGCTCTTAAAGACGATCGCGCGCTTAAAAGACATCCTGGGCGATTCCCGCAAGGTCTTGAGCATCATTCAAACAGAACTGGCCGAGCTCAAAGAGAAATACGGGGATGAACGCCGGACGAAGATCACGGCGGCGGCTCAAGAGATGGAAATTGAAGACCTCGTAGCCGAAGAAGATGTGGTGGTGAGCATTTCGCACGCTGGCTACGTGAAGCGCCTGCCCGTGACCTCTTACCGAGCGCAGCGGCGCGGCGGCAAGGGCGTCACCGGGATGACCACCCGCGAAGAAGATTTTGTTCAAGAGCTCTTTATCACCAATACGCTGGCCTACCTGCTTTTGTTCACGAACAAAGGACGCGTTTATTGGACGCGCGTTTATGAGATTCCAGAAGCGAGCCGCACGGCGAAAGGGAAGGCCATCGTCAACTTTGTCCAATTGTCGGCGCAGGATGAAAAAATTACGGCCTCCATCCCGGTCGCCACGTTCGAAGAGGAAAAAGGCCAGGAAACGAATCTTCTGATGTGTACGAGTATGGGCACCATCAAGAAGACTCCTCTCGTCGAGTTCGCCCATCCCCGCAAAGGCGGCATTATTTCCATAAAGCTCGATGACGGCGATAGCTTGATTGCGGTCAAACATACCGATGGGAAATCGCAGATTATCATCGGGACGCGTGATGGAGTCGCCATTCGTTTCAAAGAGGAAGAAGTGCGCCCGATCGGACGAGCCGGCAAGGGTGTTCGCGGGATCCGCTTGGAAGGCAAGGACCTCGTTGTCGGCATGGAAGCGGTCGGCGCCAAGGATGTCTTCTTGACGGCAACGGAAAACGGCTTCGGTAAACGAACAAAAGTAGAAGAGTACCGTCTGCAGGCCCGCGGCGGCAAAGGCGTGATCAATATGAAGACCAACGATCGCAACGGCACCGTCGTCGGCTTGGTGAAAGCCAACGATGGGGACGAGGTGATGCTCATGACCGCCCAAGGAATGAGCATCCGCGTGCCCGCCAAAGAGGTTTCCATCATCGGCCGCAACGTGCAGGGCGTTCGTCTCTTGCGCCAAGACGCCAATGACAAATTGGCCGCGATCGCTCCCCTGCCCAAAGAAGAAGACGAACCCGAAGCCAACCAGGAAGAACTTCCGTTAAAGAAATAGTCGTACCGTCCGTCCGTTTATCCTTAGGGCCCTTACCGCTCGTTTTCACTTTGTTGTTGGGATGTATGACTCGGGGTATGTCCGCCGGGCATTGGGGTTTTGTAATGGCGGGGGCCGTCAGCACTCCGGTGATTCTCTCTCATACAATCGAGCGCCAGCTTATCTTTGCGGGGGTCACCTACGCGCGGGATCTTCATGCCAACGGCTTCCTGGCCCTCGCTTATACCAGCGAATTGATTCCCTTTATGCTGGCCTCGGAGCCCCACGAGGAAGGACTCTATTATTTCAAGCACAGCGGTGCCTTTCGGGAGGTCAATCAAGGACCCGCGACAATCTATTCGGCGGGCGCAAGCCCGGTGGGATTCCGCCTTACCTTCCGTCCCACGGGGGCGGTCGCGCCGTACCTTTCCACGAGCGGCGGGTTTTTACTGTCATCGAATGCGATTCCCTACCAAGTGGAAGGTGGCACTCGGTTCAATTTCACCTTTCACTTCGGCGCGGGAGTTCGACTGCGGATGGGTAAAGCGGGAGAGGCTCGGATTGGGTATCGGTGGACGCATATCTCGAATGCCTACCGGACCGCGATCAACGCGGGAATCGACGCCAATGTGTTTGAAGTCGCCTTTTCGTTCCGCTGACCCATGATGACTCTAGACGTAGAAGCCCCTGAGCTGCCCGAACTGTTTGAGGCCGTGGCTGTGCAGCTGACCAACGCGCTCATCGAAGCTGAAAGCGTGGGAGCGGCACTGCGCGAAAAGATTCTTCTCGAATCCCCCAACCCCGCCACCCTCCTTCAGGACTGGCTCAATACGCTCCTTGAGCTCTTACGCGTCCAACGCATGGTTTTCTCCGATTTTCACATCTTGGAAATTAAGGGCGCAGGGCCACTGACATTGCTCGCCGAGGTGACTGGCGAGCTGATCGATCCGCATCGGCATCAATTCCTGAAAAAGGTGGTTGGCCTGAGCTGCCGCCACGTCCAGCTCGAAAAAACCTACCACGCTGTGGTCCAGTTTGGTTATTAAGACCTAAACCAAAATATGCGTTCAAACTTATTGATTTAAAAGGGATTTGGAGAATCCTAAGTTTTTCTGCAACTTGCCTCTTGCAAAAAGATCAAGTTCGTGCTATGCTATAAATGTCACTCGAAAATTTTGAAACACCTGATTTTGAAACCCGGGCTACGACCCGGGATTTTTTATGCCCACTTTTTGCGAAATGCTTTAAAAATCAGCTTAAATTGCTCTGCCTACCTAGTTAATCAACCCATCCTGGTGGATTCCTGGCTAAGTACGGCGAATTCCACCATTAAGCGCAACAGAGGGCATTGAAGGCCTCCCTTGAGTTTTGAAATTTAAGGCATTTTCGAGGGCGATCGTTGAGCCAATCTTCGATTGACTGATAACGTTCGGCTGAGATGGAACCGAGCGGGGAGCGCTTTGGGACGAAGCGACGAATCAGGCCGTTGGTGTTTTCGACGGTTCCC
>JBBSDO010000002.1:0-40049 GCA_038241515.1 Elusimicrobiota bacterium
CGACTTCGCGAGTGATTTGGTGGGTGACAAAGGGATTTGCGTCCCGGTCCCCACCCATCCAAGAACCGATTTTCAAGAACTCCGGCACCCGGATTTTTCGGCCGTAGAATTCATTAAGTCTTCGCTCCAGCTTTTCCATCGCTCGCGGAACACGGTCAAAAAGAACTTGGTCCAAGTAAAAAAGACCGTTCTCCGCCTCGTCGACCGGCGTAGGACGGCGGCGCCGAATCTCATCCGTCTGCCAAAGGGCCTCGATTTCCAGGCGTACCTCCGCAACGAAGCGATCTTCTTCCTCGGGGGTCAACCGCGTGTGCTCCCGGTCAATAAGAAGTAATGCGATTCGAAGGAGTTTCGTAAGTACTGTTTGGCGCTGCGCCTCAGTGGGATGCGCCGTTAAAACAATTTCAATCGAGAAATGATCCAAAAAGTGCTGAATTTCAGGGGGTGTCACGCCACGGGCGCTTAAGCGGAGCGCCGTTTCGTCGATGGATCCGCGCTGGGGGGCCCGATCCGACAGGCCCGCGTAATAGCGCTTCCGGCGAATTCGGTGCACTTCTTCCGCGAGGTTCGTTAATTGAAAGTAAATTGTAAACGCGCGAATCACTTGAGTGGTGGTTTCCAGATCGAGTTGCTTCATCCACTCGAGGAGCTCCTTCTCCTTAGCCTCGTCGAACTTTTGACGCAAATTCGAGGTCGCCCGTCGCACGTGCTCGACAGAGTCAAAAACCCGCTGGCCCCCTTGACGCCGAACAATCTCGCCAAGCAAACGACCTAAAAAGTCGATATCCCGGCGTAGGGGAGCAAGTTTGTCCGCAGAAGAAGACGCCGTGGAAATGACCGCTTCCTTCGATTCCATCAGAGCAAAATCATCTTCACAGTGGCCTTTTTATGAACATGTCGGTTCCATCTTTTGTCGTTGAAGGTACACGAGAAGCAAGCTGATATCCGAAGGCGTGACACCCGGGATTCGGCCGGCTTGGGCAATGGAGGTAGGGCGAATGGCCTTAAATTTTTGGCGGGATTCCGGTTGGAGACCCGCCATGGTGTCGTAATCGGTCTCTGCGGGAATCTGCTTACGTTCCATGCGGGCATAGCGACTTATTTCGCTCTGTTGGCGCTTCAAATAGCCGTCGTATTTGATTTGGATTTCAACCTGCTGTCGGACTTTTTCGAGAGACCAGGGGAGAAGAGCTCCCCGCTCACCATTGGGGGAGAGTGAGGGCTCTCCATTCATTAGCCATTCCATGGGAAGCCGCTCTCCTTGACGCAGCCGCTTCGCCAAAGAAATATGCAATTCGGAATCACGCGTGCTTTCTAAGTGTTCCAAGTTGCTTCGCACTAGGGCGCGGTAGTGATCAAATGCGGCGAACGCTGAATCGTCAACCAGTCCAATGCGGCGACCATGGTCCATCAAGCGAAGATCTGCGTTATCCGACCGAAGCAGCAGTCGATATTCTGATCGCGACGTAAACATTCGGTACGGTTCATCAATCCCTTTCGTCACTAAATCGTCAATCATGACGCCAATATAGGCTTCATCTCGTTTAAGAACAAGCGGCTCTTCTCCTTTGATCTTGAGGGCCGCGTTGATGCCGGCCATCAGACCTTGACCAGCGGCTTCTTCATAGCCGGTTGTTCCGTTGATTTGCCCAGCGAAGTAAAGATTGGCCACGAGCTTCGTTTCAAGCGTGGACAAACATTGCGTGGGAGGGCAATAGTCGTACTCGACCGCATACCCTGCTCGCATGATTTCGGCCTTTTCAAGCCCTGAAATGGATTGCACGATTTCGACTTGAACATCCTCTGGTAGGCTGGTCGATATGCCATTCACGTAAACCTCGTCAGTGTGATAGCCCTCAGGTTCGAGAAAGATGTGGTGCCTCGTCCTCTCGGGGAATTTGACCACCTTGTCTTCAATTGAAGGACAATAGCGGGGCCCTTTCGATTTAATGACACCTGAATAGAGGGGGGACCGATCTAAATTGTTACGAATAATGTGATGGGTCATTTCGTTGGTGTAGGTAATCCAACAAGGCAGCTGTTTTTGGTTTAAGTGTTCGGTGAAATGAGAAAAGGGAAGGGGCGGCTCGTCTCCGGGTTGGCGCTCGCACACCGAGTAGTCAATTGTATTGCCGTTCAGGCGAGGCGGTGTGCCCGTCTTCAGCCGCCCTATTTCAAAACCTAACTCCCGTAAGGGATCCGATAGAAATTGGGATGAATGTTCTCCGGCGCGGCCGCCCACGTTTTGGGTGAGTCCCACGTGCATCAGACCTTTCAGAAACGTGCCTGTCGTTAAAATGACGGCCGAACCTTTGTAAACGGTTCCTGATTTCACTTGGACGCCCGAAGCTTGCCCCATTTCAGTCAGCACTCGAACTGTTTCACCTTGCTTGAGATCCAAATGCGCTTGCTGTTCGATGACATGCTTGAGGGAGAATTGGTAAAGCTTCTTATCGCATTGGGCACGAGGAGATTGGACGGCAGGTCCTTTCGTGCTATTGAGCACGCGAAATTGCAACCCGGCACGGTCCGTATTCCTCGCCATTTCGCCGCCGAGGGCGTCCACTTCTCGAACGATTTGGCCTTTTGCCAGGCCCCCAATGGACGGATTGCAGGACATTTGCCCCACGCTATCAAGATTCATGGTCAAAAGAAGCGTCGGAATTCCCAGGCGCGCGGAGGCGAGCGCCGCTTCACAGCCCGCGTGGCCCGCGCCGACAACAATGACTCCATAGGTTTTGGGATAGGTGTACATCAGTCCTCTTTCAGATAGTCGACGATTCCCTTGGCCAGCCCTTGAGCGAGGCGGTTTTGGAATTCGTCTTTGGCGAGATCTTTCGCTTCAGGCTTGAACGAGAGCACGCCCAGTTCCACAAGCACCGAGGGCATTCTTGCCGTCACACTCACAAAGCTTCGGCGATGCAGGCCGTTATCGCGGTGGTCCGGCACGGCTTTCACGAGGGCGTCCCTTAGCGCCTTAGCCAAATCGCGACTCCCCCAGCGGTAATAATAAGTCGTAAACCCTTTGAATTTGCGGCTGCGATTCCAATCACAATGAATTCGCACATAGGCATCCGCGCGCAACGTATTGGCCAGAATCGCGCGCGCCCGATTATCGGCCGACTTCCGCGGACTGTAACGCCAGGGATTGTCCGTCGTGCGCGTCAAAAACACTTTGGCCCCCTGCTCCTCAACCAATGGCACGATCTTGGAAGCCACTTTCAATGCGACATCGCGCTCCCAAACTCCCCGTCGGGCCCGGGCTCCGGGATTAATCATCGCGCCGGATTCACTTAACACGGCATGTCCCGGATCCAGCAAAATCACCTTTCCCGCCAGAATCTTCGCCGATGCGAAAGCGGGAGCAATCGTCGATACGGCAAGAATCGCGGCCGCTAAGCCAAAAAGGAACAGCTGACACGCGTCAACTTTTTTAGGGAGTGGGGGAGAGCTTCCTCGCAATGACGGCCCTTAGGGAATTATATAGACATGATCGCCGCGTCGCGCGCGAGCCGTCACTTTGATGCCGACGTCCGATTTCGGGCCGGCTAAAGCAACCGATTGGTGATCGATCTGCATGGAGTCCACCGTTTGCTCGAAATTGGTCGTATAGCCCAGGACATGTAAATGGCTCCCTACCGCGAGCTTCTCAAGTAGGGTTACTCCAATAACACCGACTTTCGCAAAATAGTCCTCCACGTAGCCCAAGAGCACCCCATTGACGGGAGGAATTACCTCTGAGCGCGGATGCGATTGAGTCTTCTTTACTTTCTTGACAAGGGGTTTCTTGGCCTTGTTTTTCTTAGGAAGTACTTTTTTAGTGGCACGCTTCACGGCCATGCGGACTTTACCGGTCTTCTTCGTTTTTCGCACGGGGGCTCTTTTTTGGCGTTTGCCTTTGGCTGGTTTCTTTTTCATGCAGTCCTCCCTTCCTCAATACGTTCCATATTCGGCCAGGATTTCGACTCGACTTGAATCGTCGTGTGGACGATCCCAAAGCGTTCTTTCAGACCCTTCCCTATGACCTCGAGGATGCTGCACTGGTTTGGCATTTGATCGGGTCCCAGCAACACGTGCCCGGAAAGAGCATTCAGGTGCGAGCAAATACTCCAGACATGCAAATCGTGTACGGAGACAACTCCATCGACGCGCATGATTTCACTTTCCACGTCCAACACGGCGATCCCCTTGGGCACTCCTTCGAGGAGCGTGTTCACGGCATCTTTAAGTAGACTTCCCGAACCCCAGAGCACTACCACCGCAGTCAGAGCACTGACGATGGGGTCCACACGCGTGGATTGGGTGAAAATCATGATAATCGCTCCGAACATCACCGCCAGCGTATTAAGAGCATCGCCTAGGAGGTGCAGCAGTGCGCCGCGCATATTCATGTCTTCTTGAGAGTGCTTATAAAAGAGGAGGGCTACGATCAGATTCAGTACAAGACCGGTCCCGGATAGGAGTAGCAGGCGGGTCGCCGCCACCGGAACGGGATGGAAAAAGCGCTTCCAAGCGGCATAAAGAATCCCTGCTGCGATGATGAACACGGTGAGTCCGTTGATCATCGCCGCAAATACTTCCATCCGGTGGAGGCCAAAGGTGCGGCGGTCGTTTACGGGTCGTTTGGCCACATAAAACGCGAATAAGCTCACGGACAGAGCCCAAATGTCTATGAAAATGTGCCAAGCGTCTGACACCAATGCGAGAGAATGAGTCCAAAGGCCGCCGAAGAATTCCAATAGAAAAATGAAGAACGTCAGCAAAATTCCGATCTTGAGGAGCCGTTGGGACTCCTCCATCGGATGTTCGTGTGGGGGTCTCATGGAGATGAATATTCTATAATACGCCCTATGCCTAAACGAACCTATCAACCGAATGTGCGCCGTCGGGCAAAAACAATCGGATTTCGTGCAAAAATGAAAACCTCTGGTGGCCGCCGCGTCTTGAAGAACCGACGCGCTAAGGGCCGGTGGAAGCTCATCCCCGAGTAGAGGCTAGACTCGGAGGGCCGGTGTGTCGGAAAGTCGGTGCTGAGCTTTTCCCCTTTCTCCAACACACTGAAATTCGGGTTCCCCGGTACGCCATCAATGAGTTATCGGTTCACGTGGGATGAGCGGCTGCATCGCAAGAGCGATTTCACCCGGGCGATTCGACAAGGCCGCCGTTATTCCACGGCGGTTTTAATTTTATGGGTAAGCCGAAGCCGTGAAACTCCTCCGGCTCCGGCACGATTGGGGTTGGCCATTCCAAAAGCATATGGAAATGCTGTTGATAGGAATCGCCTTAAGCGTCTGCTGCGTGAAATATTTCGACTGAACAAAGCCCGACTGCCGACCGGAGTGGATTTGGTCTTTTCCGCGCGGCACAAGCCGTCTGAGCTCCGGTACAAAACGCTCGAACCCCTTGTTTTAGATCTATGGACAAAAGCGCATCTCCTTTCGCCGCCCTTGACGCCAGTTTAGCGATCATCCTCCGTTCGCTGATTCGAGTGTATCAATGGGTGAGCTTTGCGGTGCCGCACCGTTGTCGCTTTATCCCTTCTTGCTCAAAATACATCGACCAGTCCTTGGCGGCGCGTGGGTTTTTTAGGGGTTTGCCTTTAGGTCTGGGCCGGCTTCTCAGGTGCCACCCTTGGAATCCTGGCGGCTACGATCCCGTTAATAATTAGGAGAAATTTGTGGAAAATAAAAACTTCCTGTTAGCGATTGCCCTTTCGATTTCGTTTCTCTTTATTTGGTCGGTTTTCGTCGTTCCACGGTTTTCTCCACCTCCCCTGCAAGCGCCGCCCGCCCAAGCTTCCCCCAAGGGTGAGGCCACGGCAGTCCCGTCCGCCTTGACGGCTGCCCACCCGGAAGATGCGCGATCCCCAGCGCAGTCCGCCGATACCATTTTACGGAACGAGAGGAATGAAATCGTTTTAGCTCCCCTAGGGGGCGCTGTCAGGAATTGGCGTTTGAATCTCAAAGGTCAAGAAATCGACCTCGTGAACAGCGGGGACGGAACGCCTTTGCCGTTGTCTACGTTCAATGTACCCTTTCACATCACGCAAACGGGCAGTCAGGCCGTGATGACCGCTACTTTGACGAATGGCGTGAAAGTCACCAAAACCTTAATTCTCAGCTCTAGTGGTTTCCTAAATAATTTGGTGATACACCTGGAAAACCCTTTGTCCCAACCGGTAGAAATCAAAAATTGGGAGTTGGGATGGGGTCCTGGCCTAGGAACAGCTCCCTCCGAAAGAAAAGAAAATAGCCGCCTCACACGTGCGCTTTCTCTAGGAAAGATCACATCGCATTATCTTAAGGCGGGAGAGTACCCGGACGCTGGCCAGTGGGCTGGCATCGATAACCGTTACTTTATGGTTGTCTTTATCCCGCCCGCTAATGTTCATCCACAATTTACGGTGAGTGGCAGCAAAGAGCAGACGGTGGTCAGTCTACGCGATACGACTTCGATTCCTGCCCATGGCCAAGTGACACTCGAGTACCCCTTCTATGCTGGGCCCAAGGGATACACGCAACTTAAGCAGTATGGAAAGCGCCTCGAAGAAGGCGTTGATTTTGGGACCTTTAGCGCCGTGGGGAAAGTGATTCTCAGCGCGATCTATCGCCTGCAAGGATGGACCGGCAACTACGGCTGGGCGATCGTGATCTTGACGATTGGACTTCAGACCTTGCTATTACCCCTAACCCTCAAAAGTTTTAAAGCGCAGATGGCCATGAAAAAACTGCAGCCGCAGATTGCCGCTATTCAAGCGCAATTCAAAAGTGATCCCAAACGTCTCAACATCGAAATGATGAATGTCTATAAAAAGACCGGCACCAATCCTTTCGGTGGGTGTTTGCCGATGCTTCTTCAACTCCCAATTTTCTGGGCGCTTTTTACAACACTGCGTAACGCCTACGAGTTGCGCGGAGCCCCGTGGATTGGTTGGGTCCACGACCTTTCTGCCGCTGATCCTCTCCATATCCTGCCGATTGTGATGGGTGGGGCCATGTTTTTCCAACAGCGTCTCTCGGGTGCGGTGACGGATCCCACCCAGAAGCAGATGATGATGGTGATGCCGATCATGTTCACAGTCATGTTCTTTAACTTCCCGGCTGGCCTTGTTCTGTACTGGCTTACGAACAATCTGCTAACCATGGGCTTCCAATATGGGTTCCAGCAATATCAAAAGGAAACCCCGCGAGTGATTAATACCACGATCGTGAAATGATTTCTTCTCAAGATACGATTGCCGCCCTCGCCACTCCTGTTGGAGAAGGAGGCATTGGCGTCATTCGGGTCAGCGGAAGCGAATCTATTCCTGCCGTCGATACCATTTTTCGTTCCGCTAAGATCACCCACCTCAGTCAAGCCGCCAGTCACACGTGTTGGATTGGAAAACTATATGCGAATAAGGGGAAGGAACCCCCTGAAGTTATTGACCAGGTGGTAGTGACGGTCTTTCGTGCGCCTCATAGTTACACCGGTGAAGACGTGGTCGAAATTTCTGCTCACGGAAATCCCCTGCTCCTGGACCGAATTCTGAGGGCCTGCCTTAATCAGGGAGCCCGCCTAGCCGGTCCCGGCGAGTTCACAGAACGTGCTTTTCTCTCAGGCAAAATGGATCTCACGCAGGCTGAAGCCGTGGCTGATTTAATCCGGGCGAAGACCGACAAGGGCCAAGCCGCCGCCGTGGCGCAAATGGAGGGCCGCCTGGCCGGAAAAATTCGCGGCTTACGAGACCGTCTCCTTCCGCTCTTAGCCCACGTCGAAGTGGGCTTGGATCATTCTGACGAAGACCACGATTTTCTAAAGCGCCAACAACTGATATCGGGATGTCAGGCGCTCGAGGAAGAAATTGCGGCCATCCTGGACTCGGCCCCACTGGGAAAAGTGTTGCGCGACGGATTGCGCGTCGCGCTTTTGGGAAAACCGAATGTGGGGAAATCTAGTCTTCTCAATTCACTCTTAAACGAAGAACGTGCGATCGTCACTCCCGTTCCGGGGACGACTCGCGATACCCTTGAAGAAACTCTAAATTGGGACGGAATTCCCGTGGTATTGACGGACACGGCCGGTCTGCGGGAGTACACGGGGGATCCCATAGAAGAACTAGGAATCGCCCGATCCCGAAAAGCCGCCGCCGCCGCGGACCTCATACTTGGCATCTTTGATGGGTCCGGGCCTTTCTCATCGGAGGACAAACAGGTTATTAAGGAATGCGCCGCATTTCCCCATATCTGGGTAGTCAATAAATCTGATTTGCCCAGCCAATGGAACCTCAGCGAATTGGCTCGACTGAACGGCGGCGCTCCCGCGATTCAGATCTCCGCAAAAACGGGCGCCGGACTTTCCACACTTATCCGCAAAGTTAAGGAAACCGTCCTCGCTCAAAGCGCCAATTCCGGGGAGGCCGGGTGGGTACTCAACCTTCGTCATCAGGATGCCCTCTCACGAACCCAAGAGGCCCTGAAACAAGCACGTGAGGCGGCGAAGTCCGCGGCTTTTGAAGAGTGCGTCGCGCTAGAACTCCAAAGCGCACTTCGTTCGCTGGGGGAAATTATTGGCGAGACCCCTACGGAAGAATTATTGGGTCAAATATTCTCGCAGTTTTGTGTCGGTAAATAGGCGCTTTTAGGAGGTTTTATGCCCTTCGTTCGTATTTCCATGTTTCCTCGTGATGCGGAAGTAAAAAAAATACTCGCCAAGGAATTGACGGAAGTGATCTGCAAACACTGCAAAGTGCCGCCTGAAGCCACCTGGATCGTATTTGAAGATATTCCCAAAGACCATTGGTCGATGGGGGGACAACTCAAAGGATAACGGCGTGCTTCCGTCCTCCAGTCCTCCTGTGCTCCCGTTCTCCGTGGACCAAGATTTTAACCGGAGCACCGGAGAACAGGAGCACCGGAGCACAAAAAGAAAATGATTATTGGAATCCCCAAAGAAGTGAAACAGGGTGAGTTTCGGGTGGCTTTGACGCCATCCGGGGCAGAGGCCCTGCGCTCCGAGGGGCATCGCGTGCTCGTCCAAAAGTTCGCCGGGGAGCAGGCAGGCTTTCCGGACTCGGAATACCGCAAGGCAGGCGCAACGGTTGTTTCAAAAGCGGCCGCCGTTTGGGCGGCTCAACTCGTGCTGAAGGTGAAAGAACCTCTCCCTGAGGAGTTCGGTTTCTTTCGACAGAACCAAATTCTCTTCACGTTTCTCCATTTGGCCCCCAACGCCCAGCTGGTGCGGGCGCTCCTGAGGAAGCGCGTCACCGCGATCGGATATGAAACGGTGGAAGAACAAGGCGGGAAACTGCCCATTCTTGAACCCATGTCCGAAATCGCTGGGCGGATCGCCGCGTTGATGGGGGCGTATTATCAAGCCAATCCCCAGGGTGGGCGAGGCGTGCTTTTTGGAGGAATGCCCGGCGTCCTCCCAGCCCACGTAGTCATTCTTGGCGGGGGCACGGTCGGCGAAAATGCGGCCCGAGTTGCGGTGGGAATGGGTTCGCGTGTGACCATTCTTGAGCGGCGGGCGGACCGGATGCGTTACCTAGACGAAATCTTGCCACATGTCTCCACTCTCATGGCGGACTCGGCATCCATCCGCAATGCCGTGAGTTCTGCGGACATTCTGATCGGTGCGGTCCACCTGCCAGGCGCGCGCACTCCTCAGCTAGTCAACCGCGCGCTTGTGAAAAAAATGAAACCCCGCAGTGTGATTGTGGATGTGGCTATCGATCAGGGAGGAAGTTGTGAAACGTCGCGGCCCACAAGCCACTTCAAACCTTCCTATATTGCCGAGGGCGTCCTGCACTACTGTGTCCCCAATATGCCGGGAGCCTACGGTCGCACCTCCACGCTGGCTCTAACGAACGCAACGCTTCCTTATATTCTTCTCATCGCACGATTCGGAGTCACGAAAGCGGCGATTGATTCGCGCGCCTTGCTCAAAGGTCTACAATGCTACGAAGGGCAGGTTCTTTGTCGCCCCGTGGCCGAAACCCAAAAATTACCCTATGCGCCTGCCGAACAGATTTTCTTCTCTCAAGCGAACTAATTCCCATGGCTTTACCCTGGTTGAGTTGATGATCGTAGTCGTCATCATTGCGGTTATTGCCGCAATTGCTATTCCCCGGTTCGCCAATCTGATTCTGAAGTCGAAAGAAAGTGCCACAAAGGGTGGGCTTGGAGAACTGCGCGCCGCTTTATCCATTTATTTTGGCGATAACGACCAGATTTATCCCACTGACACCCTGGGTTCTCTGACGTCGAATTTGAAGTATTTGTCCCTCATTCCGCAAGTGAAAATCCCCAAGAACCATCTCGACACCTTCAACGTTTCCCCGGAACCTTATCCTACCGACACCGGCACCTGGTCCTACAACAACAACGATGCAAGTACAACGTGGGGAGATCTCTTTGTGGGCTGCCTCCACCAGGATGCCTACGGTTCAACCTGGACGGCGTACTAGCCGATGTGCCGATTGCTTGGTTGTCTTTCCTTCGATCCGATTCAATCCTTGTATGTCTTGCGAGATTCCGAACAGTCTCTCTTCCGGCAGAGCTATGCAGACAAGAAACGTCTTCAGGGCGACGGCTGGGGTATCGGCTGGCTAGAGAGTAAAAGAGGACGCGTAGTTAAGAGCCCTAGACCCCTTTATCGAGAGAAAAGTAGATTGAGCGCAGCGGCTTTACGAGTGCGAGGCTCCTGTCTCATCGGTCACGTGCGCTGGGCTTCGAATCCACTCAAGCTTCCGAAAACACAGCTCATTGGGAAGGTTCATACTCAGCCGTTTCAATTTAAGAACTGGCTGTTCGCACATAACGGAACGCTGTATATTCCACGCGAAGTAAAGGCACATATAGGGGATTGGGCCCAATTCCTCAAGGGGCGCAATGATAGCGAAGTATTGTTTTATTGGCTTATGAAAGATCTCTGGCCACTCCTAAAGGGAGAATCTCAAAGTCTACGCGAGTTAGGGATGGCCGTTCGTCGAAGCGTCCAAGGTCTTAACCGGATTTGGGCGAGTTGCCGCAAAAAGTATCCTATCTATCGATATGCCTATCACGGGTTAAACTGGGTTCTAACTAATGGACAGGTCATGCTGGCATTTTGCTACGTCGACCCTAAAGGTTTTGATTCAGCCACCGCACTATGCTCAAAAGGTCAAAGCTATTATCAAGTGCAGTTTCAAGCCAGCCCAAAGACCACAGTCTTTGCTTCGGAACCCCTATACGGGAAAGGCGATTGGTTGCCGATGCGACATGGGGAGTTAATTCTGGCCCAACTTATGCCACGCGGCATAAAAAATGACCGTTTAAAGGTTTTTTGATGGCTTTAAGTCTAATTTTCGTCCTTATTTGCTGTTGGCTATTCTGGAATGCTCTGAAGTTTTACCGCCACATGAACTGGAACGAACCGGCGGAGTCGAGCCCCGATTTCAAAGCGATGCGAAAAAAAGAGGCCGAACTGGTGCATATACAGGAAGTATTAGAATCAGCGCACAAAGAGGGAAAGATATCGGATGCTCTAGTTCACGAATTCAATCAATTTTACGAAAGAGAAGCGGCCGAATTGAAAGCCGAGGAATCCCTTTGGAAGAGCCGCCATCATAAAAGTGACAATACCTGAGCCTGTCCCAGCACTCAAGGAATGGCAGGTTGTTTGCGCTGCTCTGGGACAAGGCTTGCAAACGATTACGCTTCGCAAAGGGGGGATCGAGGAGGAGCAAGGGGAGTTTCGCCCGCGGTTTCCTAAATTCTTGCTCTATCCAACTCGCGAACACCAAACAGCCGCCGCGATTCAACCCTCCTATCGACACCTTCTCGAACACAATTCTCCCCAGCCCCCGGAACCGGGAAAGCTTTGTTTCGATCTGTGGGCGACCTTTGAACGCGGCTATCCAATCCTCTCACGCAAAACAGCTTTGGCCTTGGCTCGTTTTACGGTTTGGACACCCGACGCGCTGTCGAAACGGTTCGATCTTTACCCAGAGAAGCCCATGATATTGATGATCTTACGGGTGCACAAGCTCCCGCATCCGCTGATCATTTCGGAAGACCCCAGCTACGCGGGTTGTCGCTCTTGGGTTCCATTGGTGAACTTCCGCCCGTCTCCTGATCTCACCGGGCCTCCAGTCTTGGATCACGAAAGATTTACCAAAACCACCGTTGAAATTGAACACGTTATTCGTTTCTAAAAATTGACTTCTCGTCAGAAATGTTGATAAAGTAAGGCCCTCATGGACGCTTCCGGAATCGGGTATGCCGGCTCCAAGATCCTCCTCATTGAAGACGACCCCCAAGCGGCAGGAATTTTAGAACCAATCCTTATTTCCAAAGGCTTTTCTGTTGCCATTGCGCGCGATGGCATCGAAGGCCTCGAGAAAGTCGATGTACTTTCCCCGGACATCATGCTCGTTGATATTCATATGCCTAGGATGGATGGACTCGAGTTTTGTCGCCAGGTGAAAAATAACCCTCACACGCGTCTTATTCCCGTCATCATGTTGACGGCGAGCACGGAGATGGACAAGAAACTGGAGGCGCTCGAAGCCGGTGCTGACGATTTTGTCAACAAACCGTACAACTCGCTCGAGCTGGTGACGCGCGTGAAATCACTTCTTCGCGTCAAATATTTGAACGAGCAATTGGATAATGCCGAAGACGTTCTCTTCGCGATGGCACGAACTATCGAAGCAAAAGATTCGTACACCCAGGGCCATGTCGAACGCGTTTCTCGTTTGGCTGTTCGATTAGGCGAGCATCTCGGTTTATCTGAAGAAGAGAAGGACGCGCTCCGCAAAGGTGGAATTTTGCATGACATTGGCAAGATTGGAGTTCCCGATAAGATTCTGAATAAGGCAGGCCCCCTCACGAGCGAAGAACGCTTGATTATCCGAATGCATCCGGCGCAGGGGGCCAAGATCTGTGAAAAACTCAAGACCATGCGCGGGGCGATACCCGTTATTCGTCATCACCATGAACGAATGGACGGCACAGGATATCCTGATAAACTTTCGGGAAAAGACATACCCATTTTGGCGCGCATTATGACGATTGTGGATATTTATGACGCATTGACGACTACCCGTTCCTACCGCAAACGCCTGCCCCAAGATGTGGCGCTCGAAATTCTCTGGGAAGAGGCCAACAAAGGGTGGTGGGATAAGGAAATTCTCGGCGAATTTACCAAGATGATCCGCGCGGTTAAAGGAGATAATAATTTCGAAGAAGCCGCCAAAACCACCTCTGCCTTTTCGTAGTACACTCTAAGTCGTCCCCTTCACCTTCGTAACCCATAAAGGATCCACCTGCTTATGAGCTCTATTTTCCGCTCCATCAAGTTTAACGTCATTTTGTTCTTAATCATCGCCTCGCTGGCCGCCCTAGGCACTTTTATTCCCCAGGTGACCGACAGCGCCGATAAAGTAAACGCTCTCCTCGGCCATCATCCTCTTTGGGGACGAATTTTAAATGGCTGGGGCATTTTTGACATTTACCATACCTTTCTCTTTGCGGCTCTCTTGGGTTTGATGGCTTTTGATGTGGTCGTTTGCAAATTGTGGAACAAGCCTCCCGATCCCGGACTGGTGCCGCTAGCCGAGAATCAGTCGGACGAGGAAGACGCGACCCTGCAGGCACTGCGCAAAAAACCCTTTCGACTAGAGGGGTTGATGGACAGCTCCGTATCCGAGCTTTCGGAAAGATTGTCCTCCACGCTCAAAACTCATAACTTCAGCATCAAGAAGATTGTCTTGCCTGCCGGAGGAGTCGCCTTCGTCGCTTCGCGGCACCGGTTGCAGCGCTGGGGCAGCTACGTCTCGCACATTGCCCTTGTCGTCATTCTCCTCGGCGCCGTCATGAAAAGTCTCATGGGATTTGAAACTTTCTTGCCCATATTAGAAGGCCGATCCGCGAACGTTTCGCAAGCGATATACGAGACGCTTAGCGAACCCGCGCGTGATCCTTCTCTTCCCAACTGGGTTCAAACCTTCGACCGATGGGCCGCTTGGCCGCACCATTTGAAAAATGCGCTGATGCGCCGTTCCCTCGATCCTATCCAGCATTGGGAGCTTTTCGTGGATAAGCTGACAGTCGATTTCTATCAGCACTCGACGACCCCCAGCACCTTCGCCAGCAAAGTACGGCTATATAATTTTGATCACTCGGTAGCCGACACCACGATTCGCGTCAACCAACCTCTTGACGTAAACCATGTTCGCTTTTATCAAGCATCGTGGGGCGTCACGGGCATGATTCGCGGTGCCGTGCTTCAAATCAACGGCAAAGACGTGCCCATGGGTATGAAACAGACATTTCCGATCCCGGGCGAGCCCTGGACGGGTCGCCTTGAGCACTATCTGCCGGATTTCACAATCGGCCAAGACGGTCAGCCCACTACGGCCAGCCTCGAATGGAAACACCCAGCCATCGTGATCGGCTTTTACAACAAAAAGAAAACGCAGATCGGCACGCTGGTCCTCGGTGCACCGTCGCCTGCGAGCGCTCCAGGCGAAGAGCCCTGGGGGCTTTTTTTCTTCGCCGGAGGACATCTCCCCGTGCGCCCACCGTTTCGAGTGCGCTCTGTTGAGCCTGTACTTTTCTCTGGGGTGCAAGTCACTTATGACCCTGGCTTCCCCGTGATCGTAACAGGTGTTCTTTCGATGCTTCTGGGGCTGGCGGCGCTTTTCTATCTGCACCAGCGACGGGTGATCATCTTTCTGCGTCCTGTACCCAACAAAGCGGAAACTCGAGTCGATGTCGGAGGTTGGAGCTCGCGGGGCGCAAAGGAATTTGACCGGGAATTCAAAAAGATTTTCGATCAATGGGAGCTTGCCGACATTCGATGAAATACTACCCCATCTTCCTAAACCTAAAAGAGCGTACGGTTCTCCTCGTAGGCGCGGGAGAGATTAGTCTACAGAAAATCCGCGGACTTCGGGAATGCGAGGCGCGTGTCCACGTCGTGGCCCCCGAGGCCCTCCCGGAGATTCAACAGCTGGCGCAAAGCGGTACAATAGAATGGAACCAGCGAGATTATAGAACTGACGATCTCGCTGGGAAAAATCTTGTCATTGCCGCGACCGACGATAAAGACCTGCAAAAGCGTATTGCTTCCGAAGCGCGAGAACGCGGCCTCTGGGTGAATATCGTGGACGTACCTCCACTTTGTGACTTCATCGCACCCGCACTTGTGAGCCAGGGCGACATTCAAATCGCCATCTCGACCGGCGGTGCAGCCCCGGCACTGGCCAAGTTCATTCGCAAAAAGCTAGAGCCCATTATCGGACCTGAATACGGTCAGCTCGTGCAGATGGTCCAGGGCCTGCGCCCCGATATTTTAAAGCTTCCAAAAGCCAGGCGCTTGTCGCTGTGGGACTGTATTGTGAGTCAACAATTTTTAGATCAAATTCGAACCGCTGGGGTCCAGCAAGCGGAGACCCAACTCAAGGAGTGGATTTATGGAAAACATCCTTTTTAATATCGCCTACGGCTGTTACACGGCCAGCACGGCACTTTTTCTAGCCTACCTCATCACCAAGAAGGAAAAATACAGTCGCGTCGCTCTTATTATTCTTGGTGTGGCCTTAGCGATTCATGTAGGAAGTTTAATTACTCGTACAGTGGTCGCGCGTACGAATTACATGCACCAGGCGGTTGCCCTGCGCGCCGAAGGGAAAACAGAAGCTGCAATCGGCGCCGAACGCGCAGCGCACTCCTACGTCCCTTGGAGCAACTGGTTCGAAAGCTTTTCTTTTTTTGGTGCGATTATTGGGGCGATTTACTTTTTTATATCCCTGAACCTGCCGATACCCATACTGGGTGTCTTCATCATGCCGATCAGTTGGGGGCTTTTAACCGTCGCCTTCTTCTCTGACAAAGCGATCCGACCGCTCATGCCTGCTCTCCATAGCTACTGGATGGCCATTCACGTGCCGATCATGTTTACGTCCTATTCGATTCTGGGAGTTGCCTTTGCCGTGGGTATAGCCTACCTGATCGAAGAATATCAGCTTAAATCAAAACATCCCAGCGAGTTATCCTACCGCCTTCCCTCTCTCGACGAGCTCGACAACTTGATTTACAAACTCATCATGGCCGCTTTTCCGCCTCTGACATTAGGGATTTTTCTTGGAGGCGTCTGGGCCTACTCGGCTTGGGGACGGTTTTGGGGCTGGGATCCGAAGGAAACTTGGGCGTTGATCACCTGGTTCATTTACGTCGTCTATCTGCACCTACGTTTATTTGTCGGGTGGCGAGGCCGGAAAACGGCGTATCTTTCCCTTATTGGGTTTTGTTTTGTTCTTTTCACTTACGTGGGTGTGAATTATCTGAGCCCGCTGCATGGATTTTTATCGGGGACAGGGCGCTAATGAACTACGGAAGGGCAACAGGCAAAGGGCAAAAGGCAAAAGGCAAATCTCTCGAGGTATTTCTATTTAAAGAAACCCGCAAGAGTTTTGCTTTTTTCCTTTTGCCCTTTGCCTTTTGATTTTCCGTATGTCCCTCGTCGTCATCGGCCTCAACCATCGCACCGCTCCCGTCGAACTTAGGGAACGCCTCGCCTTTTCCGGTCGTGGTCTCGAAGAAACTCTCCCTAAACTTAAGAGCGAATGGAACTTGGACGAACTCGTCATCCTTTCTACTTGCAACCGCACCGAGTTTTACGGAAACGCCGAACGCCCGGGCTCTACGCGCGAAACTCTAGGACGGTGGCTAATTCAGCACACGGAGACCGCCTCTCTCGACTCCCACCTTTACTACTTTGAAAATGAGCAAGCCGTTCAGCACCTTTTCAAGGTAGCCTCGGGACTCGATTCCATGGTGGTCGGCGAGCATGAAATCCTTAGTCAAGTAAAGAGCGCTTATCTCGTCTCACAGCGGGCGGGATGCACGCACAAATTATTGAATGTTCTATTCCAGCGAAGCTTGTATGTCGGCAAACGGGTGCGCACGGAAACAGGTCTGTCGCTGGGCTCGGCCTCGATCGGCAGTGTGGCTGTGGGAATGGCCGAACGGATCTTCGGCGATTTGCGCGAGCGAACCGTGATGATTCTCGGCGCGGGCAAGATGGCCGAACTCACAGCCAAGTACCTTTTATCGCAAAAAGTCCGATCGATTTTGGTCTCCAACCGCACCTTCGAGCGAGCCGAGGACCTGGCTAAGCAATTCGGAGGCAAAGCGCTTCATTTCGAAGACGCTCTTAACCAGCTGGACGATACCGACATCGTCATCTGTTCGACCGCGGCGCCCCATCCGATTATTCAAGCCGATCAAGTGATGGCACTCATGCAGCGCCGCAAAGGGCGTTCTCTGTTTTTTATCGATATCGCGGTACCGCGCGACGTGCATCCCGATGTCCATGAGATCGACAATGTTTACGTCTACAACATTGATGACCTTCAAAGCATCGTGACGAATAACCTCTCAAAGCGAGGAAATGAAGTGCAGCTGGCCGAGGCGATCATCAACGAAAAAAACGCGGAGTTTGCTCACTGGCTTCAGGCCTACCACGCGGGCCAAGACCACAGTCTCCGCCATGCCGATTTGCCTCCCGACCCCACGTTGTCACGCGCTCCCGACGTCAAGTAGACGTTATGAATATCCGGATCGGCACGCGAAAAAGTCCCTTGGCACAAATTCAGGCTACTTGGGTAGCTGCGCAGATCCGCGAAAGGTTTCCTGAGATCGGGGTGGAATTAGTGGGGATTACCACATCGGGAGATAGGCCCTCACCCTACCCTCTTCCTCAGGGAGAGGGCCCTGGTGGGCTTAAAGCCCTTTTTACCAAAGAAATCGAAGAAGCCTTGTTAGCTAATCACATCGACCTGGCGGTACACTCCCTCAAGGATATGGCCACCGAACTTCCGAAGGGACTGGTCCTATCGGCCGTTCCACTTCGCGAAGACCCGCGCGACGTATGGATTTCAAAAACTCACATACCCTTTAATGAGGTCAAAGAAGGAGCGAAGATCGGGACAGGCGCAGTCCGCCGTCATGCGCAATTGCGCCACCTGCGACCCGACTTCCAAGTTCTTCCACTGCGCGGCAACGTAGACACCCGTCTTCAAAGACTTCGGGAAGACGATTGGGATGGAATTATACTGGCCCTGGCAGGCTTAAAGCGCCTGGGACGACAATCGGCGGTCACCGAGATTCTCTCGAACGACATCATGCTCCCGGCGGTCGGGCAAGGCGCTTTGGCGATCGAAACCCGCGAGCGTCGGGACGACCTATCTCCGATCCTCGCCGCCCTCAATCATCAGGCGACGCATCAGGCGGTCCTTTGCGAACGAGCGCTTCTTCGAACTCTAGGGGGAAGCTGTCAGACTCCGATCGCCGCCTACGCGGAGGTTCATGGAACGACCATTACGCTGAGTGCCCTTGTTGCTTCGCCCGCAGGCGCGCCTTATTTTCGCAACGAGGCAAGTGATTCAGCGGAAAATGCGGAGACGCTGGGACGCGCGCTGGCGAAGGAACTGCTAATCGCTGGAGCGGATAAAATTCTTGCCTAAGGGTCGAAGCCCAAGGGGTTTGCCGATCAGTCGGAAATTTGATAGTTTGCGAGTGACCTTATGCGCATTTTGATCACCGGGGCGGCAGGGATGATCGGCAGTCATGCCGCGGAATACTACGCCAAAGCCGGCCACCAAGTGATTGCGTTCGACAATCTCATGCGCTCGCGACTTTTTGGGTCGACCCACCCTTCCGTTGAATACAACTGGCAGTTTCTCGAGCGCTTTTCCAATGTGACCCGCGTCGTCGGAGATGTCCGAAATGAAGCGGAGGTCCGCAAAGTCCTAGGGGACGGCGTCGATGCCCTGATCCATGCCGCGGGTCAACCGGGCGTGTCTTACTCGCTGCAAAACCCCCGTGAAGACTTCACGATCAACGCGCAGGGAACGTTGAACGTCCTGGAATGCACGCGACTCATTTCGCCTAAAGCGCGCTTCGTGCTTTGTTCGACGAATAAAGTCTACGGACAAGGGGTCGACTCGATTCCTTTGCGTGAAGAGACGAAACGCTACGATTTCGAGGGCCCGATCCGGGCTCTGCCAGAAACCTTCCCTATCGATCATGTCGGGCATACCCCTTATGGAGCGTCGAAATACGTCGGGGACCTCTATGCCCAGGAATACGCTCACGCGTATCGAATGCCGACGGCTGTTTTTCGCATGTCCTGCATCTATGGCACCCGCCAGTTTGGCTTCGAGGATCAGGGATGGCTGGCCTGGTTTATCATCTGCTGCAAAAAAGGAAAACCGATTACGATCTATGGCAATGGAAAGCAGGTGCGCGATGTCCTTTTCGTGTCAGATTTGATTAAGGCGTACGACGCTTTCATCCAAGGTGATCGGCCTCACGGTGTTTACAACATGGGCGGCGGACGCGAACACACTCTTTCGTTACTGGAACTATTAGACGAGATCCAAGAATGCGGTCTTAAACTTCCCTCCGTGACCTATGCCGATTGGCGGATGTTCGACCAGAAGGTCTACATTTCAGATATCGCCAAAGCCAAAGCAGATTTTCAGTGGAAGCCGAAGGTTACTCCAACCCAAGGCGTGCAGCACCTTGTGGAGTGGGTATCTCAGAATACCGCGTTGTTTAATTAAAAGATCGTGCCTAAGCCTGCATCTCTGGCCTCCCAACCGGCAACGACCTGGCGTATTCCTCAACGTTTTATTCGACCGCTCTTTGCACTTTGGGCAGGCGGCGTCTTCCTCATTTACCTACAAAATGCCAGTCCCAATCTAAACTACCTCTTACATATCCTCGATGAACTCGCTGGAATGTCGTTTTTCCACGCCTACACACTTAAGCTGTTGAAATCTGCCGGAGTAGCGGTGTGGCTCGTATGGGTGGCCTTTCAAATGGGGAATGCCTTCATCCGCCGGATTCTTCGCGATCACGAGTTGGGTTGGCCAGAACGATGGTCTCTCGGACTCGCCGCCGGTTATGGCGGCTACTTTCTTCTCATGGCCTCCGTGGGCGCCGCAAGTCTATGGTATCCATCCGTTTTATGGGCATCGACAATTGTTTGTGGGCTCCTCTTTGGATGGAGGCGCCATACTCCAGAATGGCAAAGCAAGACTGATGCCAACAAGAAAGCAGCGCCCTGGAAATTTATTTGGATCGGTTATCTGGTGCTCTTATCCTTGTTGTTCCTTCTAGCCCTAGCGACGCCCGAAGTCTTTTACGACACCCTTTACTATCACATCGCAGTTCCTAATTTATATCGGATCGCACATCGCATTTATAATCTGCCCTCTCTTCTCTTCTCTAATTTTGTCCTCACCATTCAGCTCGTTTACGGCTTGGCCGTAACCCTAGGGACGGAAATCACCGCAAAATTGATTCATGGTTCAATGGGAATGGGTCTTGCCGCCGCATTTTTCGCATTTGAAAAACGTTGGTTTTCCAAAGGAAGCGCGCTTTTGTCTTGTGTTTTGTTTTTTTCAATTCCACTTGTTGGAATGAACCTCGTTACTACGGGAACAGATGTGGGCTGGAGCTTTTTGCATGTGACTGCGACCTATGCTCTTCTTCGCGGCCTTCTAGAATACGAAACACGATGGTTAGTCTTGGCCGGCTTACTCACTGGCCTGTCTGCCAGTTGCAAATACCCGGGTCTTCCGTATATCCCGTTGGCCGGAATCCTTCTCGTGTGGCATCTTTTTAAGGATCAAAAGAGGACAGCGGGAGAAGTCTTGAAAGGTTTACTCCTTTTTGGGGTGCCTGCCCTGGCTATGCTCGTCCCCATGCTGATCAGAAATGTAGCGTTCCACAGTAATCCGCTTTATCCGTTTGGGGGAACTCAGTTCGGAACTCCGCGGATCGATCCGCATTACTGGGCCACCTTCATTGGCGATGCCAATACGCGGGTCTTGAAGCGCGAATTTCAAAGTGTTTTCACGGCTTTTCACTTTGTATTTCATCCCTGGTTTATCACGATGACGGGCCGCAGTAACAGCGATTTCATCGGACCGCTCTACCTAATGGCTCTTCCTCTTTTGTTTCTATTGCGCGCCCCGTCGCCCGCCTTTCGGCTATTACGGCGATATGTGAGCTTACTGTGGTTGCTCTGGATGTGCAGCACGACGATGCCTCGGTACGGCCTACCGGCTTTAGCCTTAGCTGTTTTGCTCTTGGCCGAAGCGCTCGTTCGTTTGACAGAAAAATCAAAATGGCGTCCTGCTATCTTGGGGCTGATTCTCGCAGCGAGCATCAGCAATCTCCTTTGGTTCTTGATCGCTTCCTACGGGACAGACGGATGGCGGGTCGTCGGTGGGCTTCAAAGTGAAGAAGCCTATTTGGGCGACAGTCATGGAACTTATCCTACTCCCCCTTACACCGCCATCGCTTGGATGAACCAACACTTGCCGAAAAACTCTAAAGTCCTTTTTGCGGGAGAGGCGCGCAGCCACTACATCAATTTCCCAGTAATACCCAGCTCTGTTCCGGATCCGCAGCCCATCGTTGAGCTGGCACGGCACTCCCGCAATGGCGCCGATCTGGCTCGGCAGCTTCGTGAACTAGGCGTGACGCACATTTTCCTAAACTTTGCCGAGGCCGCGCGCACGGAAGGTTATGGGCTTTTCCCTTGGAACGAGGCCAACTGGCAGATATTCACCGACTTTTGGTCGCATGATGTTCATCTCCTTTGGAAAGAAGAGCATTTCGAACCGAATAATTTAAAGGCGCTGTACGTATTCGACATCTTGGATGAGAAGATGGCTAGTATTCCGCACGCCCCGGCTCCCAATCCCTTTCAAAGATGGGCTCCGAAACCTACAATCTCTGGGACCCTATGAAAGTTTCAATCGTCATCCCAGCTAAAAACGAAGCCGACGTTTTACCGTCGCTCTTAACGAGCGTGCAAACCGTGCTAGGGAAATGCGCGTTTTCGTCCGAAGTGATCGTCATCAATGATCATTCGTCCGATCAGACGGCCGAATTTTCTCGCGCAAAAGGCGCCATCGTCATTGATAATCCGGGGAAAGGCGGTAAGGGCCGAGCTTTAATTTGTGGATTCCAAAAAGCGGCTGGGGATTACATCATCATGTTGGATGCCGACGGATCGCATTTGCCGGAATATATTCCAGAATTTGTGGACTTGCTCGACAAGGGTTATGGACTTGTCGTCGGCTCACGCCAGCTCGGGGGGAGTGACGAATACGCTTTTGTTCGTGCGTTAGGAAATATTTTTCTCTCGGGCGTATTTAACCTTATTACCAAGAACACGATTACCGACGTACTGAATGGCTACAAGGGCTTTCGACGCGAAGTTTTTACCCGCTTTCGCTACAAGTCAGGAGAATTTGAGATCGAAATTGAACTCATTGCCAACGCATTGAAGGCCGGCTACAAAATCGGTGAGTTTGCCTGTCATGAAAAGTCGCGCGCAGGCGGAGAAGCCAAGTCCCGAGTCATTCGTCACGGCACTCGTTTTCTGTGGAAGATCATTCAGCTGACAATCCCCTATCGTTTATCTTCCACCTTCCGCCGCCGCGGCAGCCCATCCGCCATCGCCAGCACTCTCTAGCCCACAGGTATCGCTTTCGTCGTTCGACGGTGCGCGGGTAAAAAGTAGGTGGCCGGCCGGTCTCCCTCGCCCGCCGGTAGGCGGGAGAGGGTGGGGTGAGGGCACGCGCTTCAATTCTGGCGTCCTTTCCATAAGTAATCCCACCGCTGGTTCACTTGGGTTTTCAATTAGGTAACCCCTTGCAATGGATGCTCCTCCTTAGTTCCTGGGCTTGTTGCACACTCCCATCGACCGTGCCCTCACCCGCGCACCCGTCGTTCGTATAGGAGCGAATAATAAGAAAGTAAAATAGTTTTATGTTTAACCCCGTTATCCAAGTGCGTGGCCTTACGAAAACGTTTCGTGTTCCCCAAAAGGAGCCCGGACTTCGTGGCGCTCTAAAAGGTCTATTCAGCCGGAAGTTCCGAGAGGTCCGGGCTGTTCAAGAAATGCGCTTCGATGTGACCGAAGGCGAACTCGTTGGGTTTCTGGGTCCTAATGGAGCGGGTAAGACCACGACCCTTAAAATGTTGGCGGGTCTCTTGCATCCCAGTTCGGGCGTGGCCACGGTTCTCGGTTTTGTTCCCTGGCAGCGCGAACGCGCGTTCCAAAAACAATTCACGATGGTTATGGGTCAGCGTTCCCAGCTTTGGTGGGATTTACCGGCATGGGATTCTTTTCTTTTAAATAAGGAAATTTATGAAATCCCGAAGACCCAGTTCGACGAAACGGTCGACGAACTGGCGGACCTGCTTGAAATTAAGGATTTGCTCGGAATTCCAGTCAAAAAGTTGTCCCTCGGGCAGCGCATGAAAGCGGAGCTGGCGTGCTCGCTCCTCCATAGGCCGCGGGTGCTGCTCCTCGATGAACCGACCATTGGACTGGATGTCGTGATGCAAAAGAAAGTTCGGGATTTCATTCTCGCCTATAACAAGCGTTGGAAGGCGACCATCCTTTTGACCAGCCACAACATGGATGATGTTTCGGAGCTTTGCTCGCGTGTCATATTGATCAACCATGGAAAGCTTCTTTTCGATGGTTCCCTTCCGCAACTGCAGGATCGTTTCGGCCAAGGAAAGCTAACGGACTCCATGCGAACGGCTTTTGCCGCGATGGAAGTCACTCAGCCTTCAGTTTTCTAGGGCCTATGAAAAAATATTGGTGCGTGTTTTCCTTGTATTGGCAAGAGAACCTGCAGAAGCGTTCGAGCTTTTTTGTTGATCGATTTCGTGCCCTTGTCGTTTTGGTGAGCTTCTACTACCTATGGTCTACCCTTTTAAAAGGTCGCTCCACGTTTGCTGGGTACGACCACTCGCAAATAATTACTTACGTTTTGGGGATGAACATTCTCCAAAGCCTAGTCTTTGCGGGAAATAGTTGGGAGATGGCTGGAGAAATAAACCACGGCCGACTATCGATATATCTCACAAAGCCCCTCAACTATTTTGTTTACACGGTTTTTCGAGAACTATCTGAAAAAGCGATCAATCTACTCTCCGCAATGATAGAGATCTCAGCGTTGTTTTGGGTCTTTCATGTGGACGTCCGCTGGCCTCATTCTGCATTTAGCTGGGTTGCGTTTGCCCTGGCTACTGTGGGAGCGACAGGGCTCTATTTTCTCCTAGCTTTCATGGTAGGCTGCGCGGGTTTTTGGACCGCGGAATCTGGAGGGCCTCGCTTCTTGATTGAACTCTTTTTGGAGTTCACGGCCGGAGCTTTTTTCCCCTTGGATGTCTTGCCCGCAGCTCTTCAGCACGCGTTGAAAGTTTTACCCTCCCCGTATATGGTTTTCTTCCCGTTGCAAGTCTTTCTGGAAAAATTAACGGCCTCTGAAATCATGCAAGGATTTGCGATCCAATTCGTGTGGCTGGGAATTTTCGGCGGCCTGACTGCGTGGGTATGGCATAGAGGGGTGGCTTTTTATGGTGCGGAAGGCAGCTGACGGCAGGCCTGAGGGCCGAGGGCCTAGGGCCGAGAAATTTGACGGATATAGAGCTCAGAGCTTGGGCCTTGGCCCTCGCGCGTGGGCCCTGAAGTACTCGCGTATTTGGCTGAAGCTAGCCGTGATGAGTTGGGGCGTTCAGGCCGCAACGCCTTTATCGTCGTGCGGTTATCTCCTCGGTAAATTGCTTCGCATCGCATTTTTTCTTATTTTTCTTTCCGCCATCTTTAAACACACGCAGGCTCTCGCCGGATACTCTCTAGAGGAGGCGGCGCTTTTCTTTTTAACGTTTAATCTGGTCGATATTTTGGGCCAACTTTTCTTCCGAGGAATCTATGGAATACGCGGCATGGTCCGGGAGGGCGACTTCGATTACTATCTCATTCAGCCGACAAACGTGTTGTATCGCGTTTGCTTTAACATGGTGGACTTTCTGGATTTAATTACAGTACTGCCTGTCCTATGGCTCACGTTCTATTTCTTCCGCCAAATTCCTGGCGGGCTTAGGCCCTTTGGGTTGATCCTTTATAGCCTCCTCACTATCAACGGCCTTTTCATTGCCTTCGCCATACATGTCTTAGTCGCCTCGCTGGCCGTGCTCACTCAAGAAATGGAAAATACGATCTGGATTTATCGCGATCTGATGGCATTAGGACGATTCCCTGCCGACATTTATAGTGGTCCAATGCGGCTCATCCTTACTTTTGTTCTTCCAATCGCTGTAATGGTTAGCTTCCCAGCCAAAGCCTATCTCGGACGCCTTTCCGGTCTGGCACTCGTTTATTCCATCTTTGTATCTATAATTAGCGTCGTTTTAAGCGTCTCCTTTTGGGCCTTCGCCACTCGAAAGTACACTTCCATCTCATCGTAATTCTCTTGCTCCACGGCTTGAGTGGCGGTGCGGCCCTCTGAATCGTGTACACCACCGAGTTATCCATTCGTTTGGATTACCCATCGCACCCTCCCTCGTAAACATTCACATCTATTTACATAGCCGTTTAAGGCTTGACAGTCACAAATACCCCGGCTAGACTTCCCAGGAGTTGAGAGTTTGTTGAGTTTCGTCACTGTTCACTTAGGTTCTTTGAAAATACGACGGCAATAGCGGATTATTCCCGTCGGTAGTACTGAACGATAAACGCAAAGTCAGCGCAAGCTGGCGACGGTCGCTGGTATTTACGGCGATTACCTTCCAGATTTTTGGAGGGTGCAAAGCTTCCGGTCCTCAAGGAGTTTATGGGGGCAGCGGGGTTACCGAATTCTATGAACCTAAAGAAGTACACATTTTCTATATTTGTCCTTTTCCCTTTGGCTGGCCTTTGGAAGGGGGGTCCATCGACACCGGTGGGCGGGCTGGCTAATAGGATTTCGATCCAAAACCACGTAGTACCTTCTCAGAACTTCCTGCCCGATTTAACACCCACCGTAGACGATTTAGATGCTCGGGACGCCCAGAATCGCTCCATTTCGGATGACGAAACCCGCTCATCCTTGCGGAAACTTTTCCTCGAAAATTTGTTCCGTCTGAGCGTCGTCGAACCGACCCATGCCTGGCGCGAAGCTGCTGAAGCGCTAGATGCTCTTTCGCGCCGATTTCACGACGCGTTTTCAGTGGTCTCTCGAGCGCTCCAACAACTCTTTCAAGCTCTTCTTCGCTCCCCTCTAAGACGCGTTGTGCACAATGTTAATAAGCTGTGGATAAGTATTTCCGTCGGAGTTTATCTCACTTTTTTCCTGTCAGCTAATATCCGCTTCCAAAACGTCCCGCAATCCCTCTCCTTGCGCTGTTAAACCCTACAGTCGCCCCGTATTTTTCTCGGGGACTTGCTGTCTGCTGTTCAATGGGTTTGGTATCCACCACAAAAAAGGGAGTTCATGGAAAATCGATTCACCCACGGCCGGGATTTATTATTTTGCGCGCGCGCGTGCGCGCGTATATTAAGTAGCAGCGCTATTCGCCTGCCCGTCGAATGGGTAGGCTATTTGCTGTTATCGCTTTCGATTCTCCTGCCGAACGTGACGTTGGCTCAAGACACCCGAACCCTCCGCGGCGCCGATTTGAAAATTCACGGTGTGGCGTTGAATCGGAGCCTCGAACAACCCACCCGCGAAAAAATGCATATCGCCGACCACTGCGGCTACGAGAAAGCAACGGCAAGCGCGATGCCCCTCGTAGGCTCGGACGGCGCAACTGTCATACCGCATTTCCAATCGAAACGTGGCGTGGTCCTGCTTGAAGGCTATATTCAAGGCGTCGAACCCAAAGTCTTGCATACCGCCTTGCTGAGCACCTACAAAAATCTACCCACAGCCATTCGTGGCGAAATAGCCATGCAACCCAGTCCGCGTTACAACCTGGCCATTGCCCTCGCAGCCACCGTCGCCGGCGACGGAGACTTGGCTCTGGCCAAAGGCGACTTCCTAACTCTCCAAACCGATGGCCAAATTTATGTGTATTCATTGCCCGAAATCACCGTTCCTAGCGAGGGGCTTGTAACACTTTTCGCGGGGACCGATGACTCCCTCTACTTCGACGCAGCACTAACGCACCTGGCACATTCCGGATCTTGCCTGGATCGAAAACCTCACGACGGCCAATTCAATCCGGCGAAAGGATTCCTATCCAAGTGAGAATGCGGACGCATCGGATTCTGCCTCTCGGCCGCCTCCTCTCTTCACTCCAACAGTCTTTGTTGCGAAATTTCGCCTTGCTCGTGGGGGGGTTTTTGGCAGGCATAATTTTTACTTCACCTCTTCACGCTCGAACCTTCATCTGGAACGCGTCCGCAACCGGAAACTGGAGCGTCGCCAGTAACTGGAACATAAACGACGGCACGCTTCCGGGGCCAAACGATGACGTGAGATTTACCACAACCGGTGGGACGAATAGGTCCTGCAACTTTGACGTCTCACCCTCTACGACTGTCGCCTCAATCACCATTGGCGCAGGCTACACCACAACCCTTGCCATTAACGCCAATTGTCAGCTGGAAAGTCTGGGAAGCTTCAGTATGACAAACGGAGCCGTGGTGAACGTGAAAACGTCTAACGCCATTTTGAATATTGACGGCAATTACAGCCAGTCGCTCGGTACGATAAATTTGAGTGGTGGAAAGGAACTGGATATCGGGGGTGATTTCTCGTTTACGGGAGGCATTTTTGTACCGGGAATCACCGCCACAGTGCTCTTTACAGGCGGCTATTTGGGCGCCACCTCCCAAAACATCACCGGTGCTGCTGCCAATTTTTATAACGCGACTTTCCAGAACTCCGCCGTGACCTGGGTCCTTCAGAGCAGCATTACGGTCAACCACAATCTTTACATTCAATTCGGCACCCTCGATGCCAACACAGGCGTCGCGGGCTGCAACAATTCGAGCTGTAACATCCTCGTTACGGGCAGTTGGCAGAACGACGATAATTTCACCGCTCGCGTGGGTACGGTCACTTTTAATGGCACGGTCAACACGTTAGGAATCCATAATTCCGGTAATAACAATTTCGCTCACTTGGTGTTCAACGGCGTTGGTGGAAAATGGACCCTCTATGATCCCATTGGGGTGAATGGCAACCTCAGCTTGACCAACGGGACTCTCGACACTTCTGCCACATCGGGTGGAAATTGCAATGGCACCAGCTGCTCTTTTACCGTAGGCAACGCGTGGACAAATACCGGTGGAACTTTTAACGCCAACGGCAGCACAGTCACCTTTAATGGCGCTATCGTCAATCAACCGATCACTTCAAACACCAATAACTTCAATAACGTGACATTGAATGGATCAGGTTCATGGGTCCTACAGGACACGATGACGGTGACATCCACAATGACGATCACCCAAGGAACCCTCAATCCCAATAACAAAGACATGGGTGTCGGGGGTTCCTGGTTAAACTCCGGAGGCACGTTCTCGGCGAGCGCGAGCACAGTTACTTTTACGGCAACGAATCTACAAAAAATTCAACCCAACAACAGCGCGTTTCCTAACGTCATCTTAAATGGATCGGGCGGCACGTGGACGGTTCAAAATGCTCTAAGTGTGGCCACCATGACCATCACGCTAGGTACATTGAATTTGGGAAACAATGATGTCACGGTATCTCAAAGTTGGTTGAACAACGGCGGCGCGTTCAGTTTCGGGGCCAGCACAATCACCTTCACAGGTACAACCGCCCAGAAGATCAAGTCAATCGGGCGCAATTTTAATAATGTCATTCTTAACGGTGCGGGCTCTTGGGTCCTTCAAGACTCGATGACCGTGACTTCCGGCCTCACAATCACCCAAGGGACATTGGATCCCTCCGCGTCAAGCTACGGTATTTCGATTGGGAATAACTGGCTCAATAGCGGGACCTTTACCGCACGCTCAAGTACTCAGACATTTACGGGCTCCGGTTCAGGATTCGGAATTAAATCCAATGGAAAGCCATTTAACGACATTATTTTCAGTGGAGCAGGCTATTGGACCCTTCAAGATTCTATGACGGTCTCCAGTGCCACCCTGAACTCGGGGAATACGCTCGAACTTGCTGGTTTTGGAGCCGCCGTATCCAGTCTCACAGTTGCTGGTACCCTGGTCGTTCGAGGAACGGAAACCATAACAAACAAACCCAACTTCCTTACCGGTTCGAATGCGACCTACAACGCTTCGGCTGGATCCCCCGTCGTATTATCGACCTGGGTCTACCAAAATCTCACTATTAACGGTGACGCGGCAACTATCTTTTCTGTGCTTGGCGGATCTTTGACAATAAATGGGAACTTGACGCTCAGCGGAGGAAGCCTAGATGCCACATCCACGAACAATTACGGAATGGGGATCGGAGGAAATTGGACAAACAGCGGAGGGGTTTTCCTTGCGCAACAGAGCACCGTGACATTCACAGGCACTTCTGCGGGTCAAACGATTACCTCTCGCGGCAGTCCGTTCAATAACTCTACTTTCAACGGCACCGGAGGCACCTGGATACTCCAGGACTCGATGACTGTAACGTCGACGATGACTCTCACGGCCGGTACGCTCGATACTGGCTCCAACCAAGCGATCGGGCTAGGCGGCGGTTGGGCCAATAACGGTGGCACGTTCCTCGTTAGGGGAAGTACCCTCAGCTTAACGGGAAATGTTCCGCAACTCATCAACAATAAAGGCCAAGCGCTCGGTGTGCTGGTTGACTCTAATATCGTAAACGGGCTAGGGACCGTGTTTACTTCGAGCTTTTCAGCCACCCAACTCTATATCAACACAGCGTCTTTAGGACAAGGGACTACCGTACAGTTTCTCGCCACCTCGACTTCAAGCATTACGACACTGAACTTGATCGGATCCAGCACAAACCCGATCTATCTACGTTCGAGCGCCAATGGCTCTGCATGGCTCCTGAAAAACACCGGTACGGAAAGCGTTTCGTTTGTCGATGTGCGTGATTCGAGCGCTACGACGAACCTGATCTACGCTTCCAACTCCCGCGATTCAGGCAACAATACGGGCTGGGTGTTTGGGCAATTCATTTGGCAAGGGAGCCAGGACACGAATTGGTCAAATAGCGCTAACTGGAATTCAAAAGCAGTTCCTTCAACCAATGATGCTGCGACGATTTCCGCGTCCGCGACCCGCTGGCCGACTCTCACCCAAGACGTGACTATCTCCACTTTGTCCATCACCGCCGGATCAACTGTCACTCTCAATGGGTTTAACCTAACGCTGTCGAGTTTCACCAATTTTGGAACCCTCGTGTTTGCCGGCACCGAAACAATTACAACTGCACCTTTGAACGTGGCCGGTTCAACCGTGACCTATACCAGCTTAGGTGCTTCCTTAATACTATCCACTTGGACCTACCGCAACCTCATCATCAATGGGGCGGGAACCTTTGCGGTCGTGGGAACCTCTTTGACCATCAATGAGGATCTCTCGATTAACGCAGGAACCCTGAACAGCGCCAACAAAGATATTGGGATAGCCGGGAATTGGGCTAATAACGGAGGGTCCTTCATCAACATGTCCACCGTGACCTTTATGGGGACCGCATCCGGTAAGGGAATTACGTCACGCGGCAGCAATTTCAATAACCTCATCCTGAATGGTTCCCTAGGGTATTGGACCTTGCAAGATTCCATGACGGTGGTCTCCTCCATGACGATCTCAGCAGGAACTTTAGACGCGTCGACGGGGAATTGCTTGGCGGGAACGGCCAGCTGCAATATTTCAGTCGCGGGGACCTGGCTTAATAGCAACACGGGCGTCTTTATCGCCAATACCAGCACCGTGACGTTCAACGGGACCCTTACGGGGCAGAAAATCACTTCTCGAGGGAATCCCTTTTACAACCTGTCCATTAGTGGAGGGGCGAACGGCTTCTGGACCCTTCAGGATTCCATGACCGTGACGAACAACGTCACCTTGGCCCTCGGTAAATTGGATGCCTCGACGGCCAATTGCGCCGGCGCCAGTTGCAATCTGTCCGTGGCCGGAAACTGGCTCAATAACGGCGGCACTTTTGCCACACAACTCAGTACCGTGACGTTTAACGGCACGACCTCCGGTCACACGATCACTTCCCGCGGCAATAACTTCAACAACGTCACAGTCAACGGCGTGAGCGGTTATTGGACATTACAAGACTCCATGACCTTAACCTCCACCATGACGCTCACCGCCGGCACGTTCGACACCGGCAGCAACCAGGCGATCCGGCTCACGGGCGGTTGGGCCACGACGGCGGGGACTTTCATTGCCAATGGGAGCACCCTGACTCTCGTTGGAACAAATCTCCAAGTCATCAACGCGAAAGGACAAACCTTCGGAGTCATCGTCGACTCCAACACGACCGCCGGTGTGGTTGTATTCAGTTCCAGTTTTACGGCCGGCCAGTTTTACCTCAACGGCTCGGGGCTGGGACAAGCGACAACGGTCTACTTCCAGGCGGGTTCGACTGCTACGATTACGAGTTTTAATATCATCGGCTCGGCTTCCAACGGAGTTTATCTCCGTTCGACGACGAACGGAAATTCCTGGTCTCTGTCGAATACGAGCACAAATACCGTGACTTTTGCCAACGCCTCGGATTCGGACGCCCGTTTGGCTACTCAAATCAGGGCCGTTTCGTCTACGGATGGGGGAAATAATAAAAATTGGAACTTTGTCGGTCAGTCCGGAACAAAACAGTGGGTCGGGGGAGCCACCACCGGTTCGAATACGAATTGGTCAAACGGAGCAAACTGGGATCTAGGCGTTCCATCGACGTTAGATACGGTTCTGATTCTGTCTTCAGCAACCACGATGCCGCAATTGACATCCAATGTGTCGGTCGCCAACGTCACAATCGGAACCGCCCCCGCTTCTCTCAATTTAAACGGCTACAACCTATCTAACACGTCCAACCTAAGCAATAAAGGTAACTTGCAATTACAGGGAGGCGAATCGATTACTCCGGTGCCTTCATTTGTAGCCGGCTCCTCCGTAACGTATACGGGAGATGGGACGTCCGGAAATTTCATCGTCTATTCCACGTGGACTTACAGCAATCTCGTCATCACGGGAACTTTCGGCAACTTCGCCGTGACCGGCGCTGGTGCTATGACAATTGGACAGAGCCTGGCTATCAATTCCGGAAATGTCACGCTCCCCAATAATAACGCGGTCAATGTTACCGGCAATGTGGCCATTCAAGGGGCTCTCTCCAATCTCACGTTAAGCGGGTCGACGATCACGGTCGGAGGCAACTGGACGATCGGCCAAGCCAGTGACTTTACGCCGGGAAATTCCGTTCTGGCCTTCTCTTCCTCAAACCCGGGTCGCTCGATACAGCCCGCTGGAAGTTCCTTCAATTCGGTTACATTTAGCCAATCTGGCGGCAATTGGAATCTAGCAGGAGACATGAATACAACGGGCGCCACGATCAATTCAGGAGCCGGACTTACCCTCGCCGGCTTCAATCTAACAGTCTCCAGTTTTACGATAGGCGGAACCCTGACACTGGGCGGCACGGAAAACGTCAGCACTAAGCCTAATAATCTTGTCGGTTCCACGGTGACTTACAACGGCGGAGGGCAAACGATCGTCCTTTCGACCTGGTCTTACCGCAACGTGATCATCAATGGAGCCGGCACATTCAAGGTCAATGGCGGTTCCCTCACTATTAATGAAAGTCTCACCTTGGCCGCTGGCACGCTGGATCCCACGGTCAGCAACTATACGATCGGCGTGGCAAACAACTGGACGAATAGCGGAGGAAGTTTCCTCGCTCGTGCCAGTACCATCACCTTCACGGGGTCCTCTGCGGCGGGGACGATCCAATCCGCAGGTGTGCCTTTTGCGAACGTCCAGATAAACAGCATAGGAGGCGCTGGCTATTGGACGCTTTTGGATTCCATGACCGTAACGTCCTCCATGACTCTGACGGCGGGGACGTTCGACACCTCGGGCTCGAACAACCTGGGAATCTCCCTAGGAGGAAATTGGGCCAATCTCGGAGGAACCTTCGTAACGAACTTAAGCACTCTAACCTTGAACGGCACCCTTGCTCAGAAGGTGAACAACAATGGCCAGGCCTTTGCGCTCTTGCTGGATTCCAACACCTCTTCCGGCGGCGTGACCTTTTCTTCAAGTTTCTCGGCGACCGGCCTCACCATTAATGGCTCCGCCACCGGACTGAATAGTGCCACCACCGTTTACTTTAATGCCGGATCGACATTCACGATTACAAACTTGACGCTGACCGGGGCCGCCGCCAAAAAGGTCTGGATGCGATCCACATTAGGTGGAAAAAACTGGATGTTCAACAACACGGGCGCCAACACCGTTACATTTGTCGATGTGGCGGACTCCGATGCGCGGCCGGGCACCTTAATTACAGCTACGAATAACGACACAGACTCCGGCAATAACAAAAATTGGAACTTCGGCACGACAGGTCAATTAAAAACCTGGTGGGGAAAATCGGATTCGGATTGGACCAAAGGCTACAACTGGGACAACGGTACTCCCTCTCTTCAAGATTCGGCATTGATCGTTTCTACGGCAACCATTATGCCGATCATGACCTCCAATGTGACGATCTCGACGCTGACGATCAATTCCGGCTCGACGGTCACGCTCAGTGGATTCAATCTGACTTTAACGAGTTTTACGAACGCCGGCGCCTTCGCCTTTTACGGAACAGAAATTGTGAGTACAAAGCCTTACAGCATGGCGGGTTCAACGATCGCCTACACCGGTACAGCGACTTCGCTCGTTCTTTCAAGTTGGACCTATCGGAATTTGGTCATTAGTGGGAATGCAGGACTCTTTAACGTCGCCGGCGGCTCTCTAACCATCAATGAAAGCATCAACCTCGTCGCCGGCACCCTGGATGCGACGGCCAGTAACTACACCTTGGGTGTCGGCGCCAATTGGGTCAACAGCGGGGGTTCTTTCACTGCCCAGCAAAGCACCGTTAGCTTTACTGGTGTGGGCACAGCTTACACCATTCAGTCCAGAGGCAACCCTTTCGGCCACGTTCAATTCAACAGTCCGGGGGGCGTTGGTTACTGGACCTTGCAAGACTCGATGACGGTGACCTCCTCGATGACCTTCACCGCCGGTACCTTAGACACCGGATCCAATTGTGCGGGTCTTGGCTGCAACCTTTCCGTGGGAGGATCCTGGTTACTTAAAAATACCGGCGTTTTTGTCGCGAACCAGAGTACGGTCACTTTCATTGGATCGACGGTTGGTCAACGCATCACCTCGGGCGGCAACAGCTTTAATCACGTAGCCTTCAGCGGAGCGGGAGGCTACTGGACGCTCCAAGATGCGATGGTGATCGCCTCCACCTTAACCCTGGCAGCGGGAACGATGGATGGAGGCGTTCAGAGTATTACCTTGGGTGGAGGCTTGGACAATAAAGGAGGTACTTTCGTTGCGAATGGAAGCACCTTGACCTTAAATGGCAGCGTTCCACAGAAAATTAATAACGCCTTTGGTCAGGCCTTCGGAGTCCTTCTCGATTCCAATACCACAGGCGGTGGGGTGACGTTTAATTCGAGTTTTACAGCGACAGGCCTGACGGTCAACGGAGCCGCCCAGAGCAGCCCCATGATGGTTTACTTTCATGCCGGATCCAGCTACACGATCACGAATTTGACTCTTACGGGTTCCAGTGGTCAACCGGTCACTTTGCGATCGAGCATTAACGGTACCGCCTGGAAGCTAAAAAATACAGGAGCGGAAAGCGCTTCCTTCGTGGATGTTCAAGATTCCAATGCCAGCTCTAGCGCCAATCCGATTTACGCCTCCAATTCCACAAACTCCGGAAATAACGTGAATTGGAACTTCGGCCAATTCACCTGGCTGGGAACGGTGGATACCAACTGGTCGAATGCCGCGAACTGGAATTCCATATCGGTTCCGGCAGCAAACGATGCCGCCTCCTTATCTCCTGGGGCCCCGCGGATGCCGGTTTTAACACAAGCCGTTGCGATCTCAACGCTGACGATACCGGCGGGTTCTACGGTCACCTTGAACGGCTTCAGTCTGACTCTCTCCAGCTTCACGAATGCCGGGAGTGTAGTCCTTGTTGGAACTGAAGCAGTCAGCTCCGTTCCTTTGAACCTTGCCGGCTCCTCCGTCACCTACACCAGCAATGGGACGTCGATTGTTTTATCCACTTGGAGCTATCGCAACTTGCTCATTAACGGCGCCGGCACTTTCAAAGCCAGCGGTGCCCTCACCGTGGCGGAGAACTTCAACATCAATGCGGGAACGTTCAACAGCAACAGCAAAGACATAACCGTGGGGCAGGATTGGTTGACGAACAGTGGTTCGTTTATCAATATCTCAACCGTCACTTTTACCGCCGGGGGAGCACAACAAATTTCGTCTCGCAACAGTAACTTCGGTAATGTGATCTTCAACGGAGCGGGGGGTTACTGGACCTTGGTGGATTCCATGACGATTGTCTCCACCATGACGATCACGCAAGGCACGCTGGATACCTCCGCGGCCAGCTGCGGCGGCGTCAGTTGCAACATCAGCGTTGCGGGCACCTGGCTCGTTAACAACAGTGGCGTTTTCGTGGCGAATACGAGCACGGTCACGTTCAACGGCACGGTCACTGGCCAGAAGATCACTTCCCGCGGCAGCAGCTTCAATAATATGACCCTCAACGGGACGGGCGGCTCCTGGACGCTTCAAGATCCGCTGACCCTCACTTCGACCATGACGCTCATCGCTGGCACGCTCAAGACTGGAACCGCTCAGCCGATTACGCTATCCGGAGGTTGGGCTAATACGGGAGGACTCTTCACGGCCTCCGGCCACACCCTTTATCTGACCGGCGCCAATCCCCAATACATCAACAACAGAGGGCAAGGCTTCGGCGTCCTGATCGATTCCAACACCACGACCGGCGGACTGATTTTCACCTCGAGCTTTTCCGCGACACAGCTCTTTGTGAACGGAGCCGGCCTCGGTAGCGCCACTTCGCTCTTCTTCAACTGGGGATCGACTTTTACGATCTCCAACTTTGCCGTGTCCGGGGCGAACGGCCAACTGGTCACGCTGCGTTCCAGCTCGAATGGCAAAGCGTGGTGGCTTAAGAATACCGGGGCGCAAAGCGTCTCTTTCGTCGATGTCCAAGACTCGAACGCCAGCTTGGGAAATATTATTTACACTTCCAATTCGACCGACTCCGGAAATAACGTGAATTGGAAGATCGGGCTCTTCACATGGAACGGAAATACGGACACCACCTGGTCGACCGCCACAAACTGGGATTCGAATATTGTCCCGAGCGCGGGGGATGCCGCAACGATCCCCAGCTCCGCTTTGGTGATGCCGACCCTTACACAGGCGGTAACCATTTCTACCTTAACGATCAATGCGGGGGCCCAGTTGACCTTAGGCGGTTATGGATTGTCGCTTTCCAGCTTCACGAATGCCGGCAATTTTGTCTTCGTGGGTACGGAAGCGGTTACGACCGCGCCAAACAACTTACCCGGATCAAGCGTCACCTACACGAGCAACGGCAATTCGATTGTCTTGTCCACTTGGACCTTCCGCAATCTCCTTATCAACGGCAACGGGACGTTCAAAGCCACCGGCGCATTGACGGTAAATGAAAACTTGGTTCTCGCGGCGGGGACGCTCGACATGACCGTTACTAATTATGGCCTTACCTTAGGCAACAGCTGGACGAACACCGGCGGTTCCTTCCTGGCCCGCCAAGGTCTTCTGACATTCAATGGAACGACCGCAGGGAACTCGATCACCTCTCGCGGGATCCCTTTTAACCTGGTCACGTGGAACGGATCAGGCGGCTATTGGACCCTGCAGGATACCATGACCGTTATTTCCACCATGACGATTTCGGCGGGAACGCTCGATACCTCGGTCGCCAATTGCAGTGGTGGAAGTTGCAACATCGCTTTGGGCGGAACTTGGCTGAACAATGGCGCAGGCATTTTTGTGGCCAATGGCAGCACCGTCACATTTACCGGTACGGCGGTCGGGCAAAAAATCACGTCGCGCGGCATTCCCTTTTATAGCTTAACCCTCAACGGCGGCGGGAGTGGATTCTGGACGCTCCAAGACTCCATGACCGTCGTGGGTAACTTGACGCTGACCGGCGGAAAACTGGATATGTCCGGCGCCAATTGCGCTGGAACAAGCTGCAATTTGTCGGTCGCGGGGACGTGGCTCAATAACGGAGGCACATTCCTCTCCCAGCTCAGCACCGTGACTTTAAACGGAACAGCGGCTGGGCAGTCCATCACGTCCCGCGGGAATGGCTTTAATAACCTCACGTTGAATGGCATCGGTGGGTATTGGACCCTAATCGATTCCATGACTGTCACCTCGACGATGACCATTACTCAAGGAACGCTTGATGCTTCGGCTTCGAACTGCACCGGCGTGAGCTGCAATATCACGGTCGGAGGGACCTGGTTGACGGGTCCGAGCGGGGTTTTTGTGGTCAACACCAATACGGTCTTGTTGACTAGCACTTTGGCCAACCAAAAAATAACCTCAGGCGCTAACTCCTTCAATAACGTCACGTTGAATGGAGGCGGAGGGGTCTGGACCCTTCAGGACCCGCTTACCTTGGTGTCGACGATGACACTGACTGCCGGCACCCTGAACACCGGTTCCAACCAATCGATCACGCTCGGTGGAGGGTGGGCCAATACCGGCGGTCTCTTCACCGCCAACAGCTCGAACTTCTCCCTCAATGGAAACGCCACGCAGGTGATTAACAATAAAGGCCAGGCCTTCAGCACATTGGTCGATTCAAACACAACGGCAGGAGGCGTCCTATTTACTTCCAGCTTCTCCGCCACCCTCTTCTCCGTCAATGGGGCGGCACTCGGTTTACCGATGGCCGTGCAATTTTTGACGGGGTCCACAGTGACCATTACAAATCTCTCACTGACCGGCGCTAGCAACCAGAACATCACGCTGCGTTCAAGCCTCAATACCAAGTCGTGGTGGCTGAAAAACACGGGAACTCAGACTGTCTCTTTTGTGGATGTTCAAGATTCCAATGCCAGCCTTAGCTCAAATCCCATCTATGCCAGCAATTCGAAGGATTCGGGCAACAACCTGAACTGGAAAATCGGTCAATTCACTTGGCTCGGTACGGTTGACACCAACTGGTCGAACGCCGCCAACTGGGATTCCTTAGCCGTTCCAGGCGCCATGGATGGTCCCGCCATTTCCGCAGCCGCAGTACGGATGCCGATCCTCACACAGGCCGTGACGGTTTCAACCTTAACGATCACCGCAGGCTCTACAGTGACCTTGAACGGCTTTAGTCTGAATCTTTCCAGTTTCACAAATGCTGGCAGTCTAGTCCTAGTCGGTACGGAAACTGTCACGACGGCTCCGAATAACCTCGCGGGATCCAGTGTCACCTACGTCAGCACCGGCAATTCCATCGTCTTATCGACCTGGACGTACCGCAACCTCCTTATTAATGGCTCAGGCTCCATGAAAGCCACCGGAGCTTTGACCGTCAGCGAAGGCCTCGCCATCTACGCCGGCTCCTTCAACGCCAATAGCAAAGATATCTCCGTCGGTTCGAGCTGGATCACAAACGCCGGCGCCTTCATCAATATCTCGACCGTCACCTTTACGGCCACAACCCCTCAAACCCTGCGCTCCAACAACAGCAACTTCAACAACATCGTCTTTAACGGATCCGGCGGATCGTGGGTCTTGCAAGACTCCATGACCGTTACCTCCACCATGACGATCACTCAAGGCACCCTCGATACTTCCGCCGCCAACTGCTCCGGCGCTAGCTGCAATATCGCCGTCGCCGGTTCTTGGCTCAATAGCGCCACCTTCACCGCTAACACCAGCACCGTCACTTTCACGGGTGCCCTGGCCGGCCAGAAGATTACTTCCGGCGGCAGCAGCTTCAATAACTTGACTATCACCGGCGCCGGAACCTGGACTTTGCAAGACCCCTTGGTCTTGACCGCTACGGCCACCTTGACGGCAGGATCCCTTAAAACCGGATCGAATCAACCCATCACACTCGCTGGCGGCTGGGCTAATACCGGCGGCATCTTTACGGCGGGCGCCACGACCCTGACGGTCAATGGCGCAGTTCCTCAGCTCATCAATAACAACGGCCAAGCCTTTGGCGTCATCGTCGATTCCAATACCAACACCGGCAAAGGACTCGTATTCACATCCAGCTTCTCGGCCACACAGCTCTATGTCAACGCCGCTGGCCTTGCTCAGGCCACCACCATCCAGTTCTTGGCGGGATCGACTGACACCATCACCACCCTCACTTTGGCCGGAATGGACGCTTCAAACCCCATCTACCTGCGATCCAGCGCCGCTGGCTCCTCCTGGTTCCTGAAAAATACCGGATCCGAAACAGTCTCTTTCGCAGACGTCAAAGATTCCAGTGCCACCGCCAACATCATCTACGCCGTCAATTCCACGAATTCCGGCAATAACCAAAACTGGAACTTCGGCCAGTTCACCTGGAACGGCAATACCGATACCAATTGGTCCAACGTCGCGAACTGGAATTCGAATGCCCTCCCAGGCACGAGCGACGTCGCCACCATCCCGGCTTCGGCCACGCGCTGGCCTACTTTGACCCAGCCCGTCACGATCTCGGCTTTAACCATCACCGCCGGCTCCACTGTCACCTTGAACGGCTTTAACCTCACGCTCAATACCTTGAACAACTCCGGCGCTCTCGTGCTCGTTGGCACAGAAACCGTTTCGAGCGTCCCAACCAACTTGGCAGGTTCCACCGTCACTTACAACAGCACCGGCACTTCCATTGTCTTGTCCACCTGGACTTACAGAAACCTCTTCATCAACGGCTCCGGCACCTTCAAAGCCACTGGCCCTCTGACCATCAATGAAAACCTTATGGTGGGGGCCGGGACCTTCGACACGAATAATAAAGATATCACCGCCGCCCAAAGCTGGATCACGACCGGCGGCTCTTTCATCAACGTCTCGACTGTCACCTTTACCGCCACGACCCCTCAACAGATCACGTCCCGCGGATCCAACTTCGGCAATCTCATCTTGAACGGTTCCGGCGGATCGTGGGTCCTCCAAGATTCCATGACCGTCACCTCCTCCATGAC
>JBBSDO010000003.1:0-39311 GCA_038241515.1 Elusimicrobiota bacterium
GGCGCTCGTCGAGGAGCTGCAGAAACAAACAAAGGATATTGAGACGACACCCCTTTTTGCGGAAAAAATTCAGCGAAAAGGCGAAGTGCTCGAGGTTTCGGTCAAAGGAAAGCCCCCGCTCCAAGCCCGCTCTGTGATTGTGGCCATCGGCCGCAGCGGGAACTTCCGGAAATTGAATGTCCCCGGGGAAAATCTCGACAAGGTGTACAACCGACTGCACGATCCAAAGGATTTTGTCGGGAAAAGGGTTCTTGTCGTGGGCGGCGGAGACAGCGCGATGGAGACAGCAATCGCCCTCACCTTTTCGGGCGCGGAAGTGACGCTCAGCTACCGTCAAAAAGAATTTTCGCGCTGCAAGCCCGAGAATAAGGAACAAGTCGAAGAATTGGCGCGGAACCCGATGGCGCCCGTTCGGGTCGAGGAACCCTCCTCCGAGCGCATGACCACATCGGTGAATGGTTTTATGGCCGGGGATCGTAAAAAGGGCAGTTTAAGGGTGATTCTCGGGTCGCAGGTGAAAGGAATTGGACCTGCCTCCGTCGTGCTGAACATCACGGCTCCCCCCTCACTTACCCTCCCCCCCCCAGGGGGGCCAGGAATAGAAAAAGAAATTCCTCTCCCCGGTGGGGAGACGTTAGGTGAGGGGTCCGTCTCGATTCCCAACGACGTGGTCTTTACCATGATCGGCCGGGACGCACCGCTGGACTTCTTTCGCCGATCCGGCATTCGGATTTCAAATGAGTGGACGCCGGCGCGCGTGGCTTCCTGCATGGGCTTCGTACTCTTTTGCTATTTCCTCTACAGCTGGAAGTCAGGCGGCTGGCTTTCCGATGTATTTCAACACCACCATTGGTTCCCGTTTAATCTGACATCGCCTCACCCTGCCCGAAGGGCGGGTGAGGCGACGTTCTTGAGGATCCTTTCAATATCCGCTTCTGGGCCTGCCTTCTGGTACACCTTGGTCTACAGCTCCATCGTTACGATCTTCGGTGTCCGCCGAATCCGCCGTCGAAAAACGCCATATGTGAAGCTGCAGACGTTAATACTGATCGGATTTCAGGTACTTCCCTTGTTCCTTCTGCCCGAGATTATTCTTCCTTGGCTGGGGGCTCATCATCTCATTCCGCTTACGCTCGCCAATTCTCTGTTTCCTGTCGTGACTTACGGGCACGGCCGTGAATATTGGAGAGCCTACGGGCTCGTGCTGGCTTGGCCTTTGATGATCTACAACGTGTTCACCCATCGACCGCTGACGGCGTGGCTCGTGATCAGCGTCGTTCAAACCTTCGTATTGATTCCGGGGCTTATTTATTTCTTTGGAAAAGGCGCCTATTGCGGATGGATCTGTTCTTGTGGCGCTTTAGCCGAAACACTCGGAGATCAACAAAGAACCAAGATGCCACATGGACCGAAATGGAATCGCCTGAATATGGCCGGGCAGGTCATTCTCGCGTTGGCCTTTGTGATGCTGGGGTTTCGCATTGTGGGATGGTTTATGCCCGATGGGGCGTGGGTCAACCGGGCGTTCGACGTCATGGAACTTCGCTACAAGTGGACGGTCGACGTAGGATTGGCGGGCATCTTAGGCGTGGGACTTTATTTTTGGTACAGCGGTCGGGTTTGGTGCCGCTTCTTCTGCCCCTTGGCGGCTCTGATGCACATTTATTCGCGCTTCAGCCGCTTCCGCATTTTGGCTGAAAAAAAGAAGTGCATCTCCTGCAATGTCTGCACGTCGGTGTGCCATCAGGGAATCGATGTCATGAACTTTGCCAACAAAGGCCTGCCGATGAACGATCCTCAATGTGTCCGCTGCTCGGCCTGTGTCCAAATGTGCCCCACCGGGGTCTTGAGCTTCGGTCAGGTCAGTGCAGACGGACAAATTCTTTCCCAAGACTCGCTTCCTGCGAGTCTCATACGCTCCAAAGAACACATTTAGATAACAAACGAGAGATCGATAGCGTGGGGCTTAGTGGAGGATGGCGAGTTTGCCTTTGCTCTGGCCACCTTGTGGATCGGTGACCAAATAAAGGTAAATACCAGAAGCGACCGAATCCCCGGAATCATTGGTTCGATCCCAGTTGGCGGCGCCCGAAGCGGCTGAAAGAGTTCGAACCAAGTGTCCCGAGAGGGTGAAAATCTGAACGCTCGAAGAAAAAGGAAGGTGGTCAAAATTAATCGTGCTGTTGGCGTGAATCTCGGCCCGCCACGGATTTGGATATACGCGAATCCCTTCGATGGGACTAACAACCGTCGACGCTTTAGCCGAAGATGGCGCTAGGGCTGTTCCCGTCCTTGGCATTTCCATAACGGGAGGAACCGCGGACGACCCGAATGAGACCCAGGGAAGCGCAAAAAAGACGGCGAGAAGAGTGGGCGTCGCGAGTAATTTCATGTTCGTTACTTGGTGTAAGAACTGCCGGAGCGGCCGGCTTGTGCCACGTGCGAATCATCATCCGAGAGAAGCTGCATCAGCTGCATGTATTCTGGCTCCGAGAGGGTCTCGGCGCCCTTAGCCGTCCGATGCTTTTTGATTGTTTGGTAGTGGATCAGGTTGCGGCGTTCCTCTTCGCGGGCGCCGAAGCGTGCGAGTACCGAGAAATATTGGGTGTTGCCTAGTTCCCCATAGGGAACCCACGCGTACGCCAACTCTTGTCCTAAGATGTGAATGCCGATACCCGTGCTGAAACCAGCGAGCGGGCTCAAGCCCTTTAACGTATCCGTTCGATAGCCGGCGCGAAGCGATATGGCCTCTAGCGGACGCCATTGACCGCCGATATGAAAGCTGCCAAGTCCGTTTCGCGCGTAAACGGCTTCGGTCGTCAACAAATAGTGGGACGTCGGCTCGTAAGCGGCGCCGGCGTGAAAGGTCATGGGGAGCGGATCCCCGTCGCTCAAAAATTTCAGCTGCGTTCCGACATTCGTCAGGGTTCCGGCAAGCGACAATTTCTCCGTCACTTTGTACAACGAACCGAAATCGAGCGCGTAAGCATTGGCGCTGACGTCGTCAATTTTGGCGTTTATCCATTTGCCCGTTACACCCAAAGCGAGCTTGTCGCCAACGGTCTGTCCATACGCCACATTGTAGGCTCCATAGTGGCTGTTAAAGGATCCAATGGACGTGCCGGAAATATCTGTGCTTGGAATGTCGCCGGACGCTAAATACTGCGCCGATACCCCGATGCTGCGGTGTGTCGGGTTTGATCCGTGCGCATCGCCCAGCGGGTGAGAGAAGCTCAAATATTCGTAATGGATGGATTCCAGATAGGAGAGGTGCTGAGCCGCCATTTCGTTCGCGTCATTAAAGCCGAGACCGGCGGGGTTCCAAGTCGGCGCGTAAGCATTTGTGGCCAAAGCGGTGTAAGCCGAACCTAAGGAAGCGGGACCTGCACCTACCGGAATATCCAGAAACGAAGCGCCTTCCGTACCCGAAGACGCCCACGCGGACGCCGCCATAAAACCGACAAACAGATTGGCCAAAAGGTAAAGGCCGAAGATTTTGTGGCTTAGCCGGGAAGGTACTCTCATTTTCATAGGGTAAGTATGCTGTCTCAATGTTACGCTCATGTGTCAGTTACGTTAATTTTCTGTTACGGGCCTTTCTTAGCCCCGCGCGGCGGGTTTGTAAAGGGAAAAGTTAACGTGTGTTAACAGGTGAGAATTGCTTCCGACGGAGAGTAGAGGAAAGTTTTACAACTTAGTGAGAATGCAGACTTTTCGGCAGGTCTAAGAATGGATCGAAAATTCCGAAAAAAGGCCTTTCGATTCATGGCGCTCAATGAGAACATCATCGACGCAGGCCATCGCAGGTCCTTGACGAAGCTTTCGGAGCCAATCCTCAAGGCAAGCTTTGTCGCCTTCGGCCTCACACACAACGTCTCCGTCGGGAGTATTGCGAACCCACCCAACGATGTTCGCTTGGACAGCGGATTGATGAACGAAGTAGCGGAAACCAACACCTTGCACACGGCCTTTCACGCGAATAGACATTCCAATCCAGTTCTTCGCAAGCTTAGCCTTTGGCATGCCTCGCCTTCGAACGCCACTTTTGCGCCTCCGTCGGGCTGACTGCCAGTCCCAGCCAACCGTTTTCGTAACTCTGCGCCAAAATATCCATGGCCTTTTTGTTGCCTCCGTCGGCCGCCTTGCGGATCCACTCGAGAGCGCGGCGATTGCTTTTTTTGACCCCTTCCCCGCGTGCGTAGAGTTCTCCGAGGCTGAGTTGAGCGGCCGGAATACCCTGAGGATCTTGGCCTGCCTTCGTATACCACTCAACCGCTTTGGCGGTATCCGTAGCCACACCGACTCCGCTTTCATACATCAAGCCCAGGCGATACTGGGCGTCGCGCGCTCCCTGGTTGGCGGCGAGTTCATACCAGTGGGCTGTTTGCGCAGGGTCTTTGGGGACTCCTTGACCGAGGTAGTACATGACGCCGAGCTTTATTTGCGCCTCAGGATTTCCTTGGTCCGCCGCTTTCTTTAACCACACCTGGCTTTGAGCCAAATCCTTAGGAACTCCAACGCCCGCCTCATAGAGAGCCGCTAATTGCATTTGCGCGGTCACATTTCCTTGTTCAGCGACCTTGCGATACCACCCCACCGCTTGAGCGGGATCCTTGTCTACGCCCACTCCATCCAAATAGAGACCGGCGAGCTGGAGCTGAGCCTCCACGCTCCCTTTGTCGGCGGCCTTTCGAAGCCATTCTGCGGCGTGTACGGGACTTTTCGCGATGCCATCGCCATTCAGGAGCATCACGCCAAAGTAGAGCTCCGCCTCAGGATTTCCTTGTTCAGCGGCCTTTTTCAACCAATTCACGGCTTGAGCGGAATCTTTGGTCACCCCTGTGCCGTTGGCGAGCATGGCGCCGACATACACCTGGGCGTCGGCAACGCCTTTATCCGCCGCCTTCCTATACCAGTTCATGGCTTGGGCAGGATCTTTCGCGACGCCATCGCCTGTAGCATATAGGACAGCCAAGTTGTATTGGGCTTCGCCTATGCCTTGGTCGGCTGCTTTTCGGTAATAGAGAGCGGCCTGCGCGGGATTTTTGGCTACGCCGTCACCCGTGGCATACATGACGGCCAAGTTATATTGGGCTTCAGCCACACCTTGATCAGCGGCTTTTTTGTACCAGCTCAAGGCCTGGGCAGGATCTTTCGGGCCGCCCTGTCCATTTTGGTGCATCACCGCCAGCCGATACTGCGACTGGGCATTGCCTTGCTCAGCCGACTTGCGAAACCAATCCCCGGCGGCCGCCTCCTGTTTAGTCACCCCGATGCCACCGGCCGAGAAAATGCCTAGCCGATATTGAGCGTCCGCCTGTCCTTGAGCGGCAGCTTTCCGGTACCAGTCCAGAGCTTCCGGAAAACTCTTGGCGACCCCTTGCCCAGAAGCAAGCATCTCGGCAACGCGATATTGGGCGTTGGCATTCCCTTGCTGGGCGGCCTTGGCATACCATTCGACTGCCTGGCGGAGATCCTTCGTCATATTTTCTCCCCGTTCAAGAAACCCTGCAAACTCGTTTTCGGCATTGGCTAATCCCGCTTCTGCGGCATGTTGGATCCATTCAGCTCCGTGGGTCGCATCCTTGGAAACTCCCTCCCCGGAAATCATCATTTTGCCGAGACTGTATTCTGCTTCTGCGTAGCCCTGGTCGGCCGCTTTCTTGTACCAGGCCGCCGCATGCGTCAAATCCTTCGGGACTCCTTGGCCGGTTTGAAATTGGCTGCCTAAACGAAATTGTGCTCCGGGGTGTCCTTGATGGCCGGCCTTATCCAGTAAACTCACGCCCTGCGTCGGATTTTTTTCCACCCCTGTGCCTTCGAGATACTGTACTCCCAGAGCATATTGAGCGTCCGCATCCCCCTGGTCAGCCGCTTTTTGATACCACGCAGCCGCTTGGGCCGGGTCCTTTTGGACTCCCGTGCCTTCGGTATAAAACCGGGCAAGATGCAGCTGAGCAATGGAAAGACCTTTATCCGCTGCCTTTCGGATATAGTTCAACCCTTTCGCGGGGTCCTTAGGAATTCCTTCGCCAAAGGCATACATTTTACCGATGGTGAATTGGGCGAAGGTATTGCCTTCTTCGGCCATCGGGAGCAAGAGCTTCATCGCCGTCTTGTAGTCATGTTTTGTATAGGCACCCAAAGCGTCCGTACCGCTGGGAATGGGCTCCGCAGCTAAAACGACTCTAAAAACGAAGACAATGAGAGGTAAAGCCAATCGATAATTACTATTCAAGGGAACCCCTTTATGTGATTGTGAGACCACTTGATCGTCATGCTATGATGGCCCGATCGACAAAGTGGCCTGCGACCTAATTTTTCTGGGAGCAACGCCCCCGTCCGTTAAAGCTTTGGCACGGTGTTACGTTTTCGTCTTTCAGAAGTTTAACAGATGCAGATCCATCATTAAAGGGGCCTCCGATTCAGGTGCAATCGTCGTTCCCTCCATTTCGCCAAGCCTCGTCTTTCATCTTGGGAGTTTTAATCCTCCTGGGTCCCATACCGGAAGCGCATGCCCGAAAACGCAAACCGCAAAAAGTGGTCCGAATTCGAAGCATTAATGTAGAAGTCAAAAATATCTTTGACCCTTCTGTACGAGGTGAAAATTATTGGCCTTACCGTGTGGCCAATGCCGTTCATATTCGCACGCGTCCTTCCGTCATTTTGAAACAATTACTCGTCCGCCCGGGGGATGTCGTGAATCCCACCCTCCTCGAAGAATCAGAACGAAACCTGCGCGCCCTGCCCTTTGTAAAAGACGCAAAGATCGTCCAAGTTCCCACGCCTAACGGCGATGTCGACTTGCTAGTTCATACCCAAGACACCTGGACGACCCAACCCCAACTTAATTTCGGCAGCGAAGGCGGCCAAAATCATTCGTCGGCGGGGATACAAGAAGAGAATGTCTTAGGCTATGGCAAAAGTCTGGACTATTTTTACCGAAAAAACCCGGAGGGCATTTCCAACGAATTCGGTTACGGGGATCCCCAGATTCTCAATACCCGCCTTCAGCTGAACTCGGCTTTCTTAGACACTCCCACAGGTAACGAAGAACACGTGAACATCGCACAACCCTTCTATTCACTCGAAACGCGAGCCGCTTCGGGACTCGCCGTGGATCGGGTTTTAGGTCTTCAAAAAGTGTATGAGAATGGAAATCAAACCACGGCCTACAATCAAGATCACTTAAATGTGGACGGATTCGCCGGGCTGCGCTTGAATGACGACGCGATCAATGTGCATCGCACTCAACTTCGCTATCACTATATTCAAGATACGTACAGGAACGATGCGGCCACAACCCCCGGTACACTTCCGAAACGAAAAGCGCTTTCGGGTCCTCTTCTCAAATGGTCGCTTCAGCAATCTGACTTTATCAAAGAAACTTTCGTGGATCGAGCCGAGAGAATTGAGGATGTGAATCTCGGGCACCAGACGTCTTTTGAAGGAGGCTATTCAGACCGTTGGCTCGGGGCGACAGAAAGCGCCCTTCCCTTTACGGCTCTAGACCAATTCGGATTTGGGGGCGACGGGCCCTGGTTCGGGCTTGTTTCTTACGGAGCTTCAGGCCGCTACAACCTCTACGCCAGCGACCAGCTGGGTGGCCGTTTAGTCAATTCTCTCTACTTTGCTAACCTCACTTACTACCGCCATTTATTGCCCGAATTCCCGTTGACGGGTGTTCTCCATTTTGAGGCCGCCCATTTGCAAAACGGGGACACCACCAATCTTCTTTCACTCGGAGGCAATACCGGCCTGCGCGGATTCAAGGTCAACGCCTTTACGGGCAACAAAACCGGGCTATTCAACGCCGAGACGCGCTTTTTCTATCCTTATGAAGTGCTCCATCTCGCCTTTCTCGGAGGAGCCGCTTTTTTTGACGCCGGAGAAGCGCAGCCTCAAGGGAATGCATTTAGGTCTCAAGACATCCACGCGGACGTTGGGGCAGGCCTGCGGATAGGCTTGACTCGTTCCACCGAAGGCAGCGTGGTTCGGATCGATCTCGCCTACGCCATTGGACCCATCCAACAGGACAATCGTTGGATTCTCTCTATCTCGACTGGCCAAGGGTTTAAACGCGCTTCCAATAGCTATGCGAAGTTCGCGGATGTGCCGAACCAGTAACAGCTAACGGCAAGGCAAAATGCAAAAGGCATAGGGCAAAAGGCAAAACTCTTGGGGTACTTTAATTTGAGACTTCGAAGGAGATTTGCAATTTTTCGATTTTCTGTTCAGCGATCGGGGCAGACGTTTAGCGGTTGAAATCCGGGGTGGCTAAGGAAAGCTTCGAGCCCTTTGTCCGTGACTTCCGTGCAGCTCGTGTTGAGCATCTGAAGATTGGGCAGCCCGCGCAGCACGACGATCCCCTGGTTCCCGATACTCGTGTTATTGATATGCAGCGTTTGCAGATTTTCGAGGGAGCGAAGCGGCATCAGACAGAGACCCCTCAACTTGGTATTACCCAAATCCAGGATTTCCAATTCAGACAGCCCCTTCAAATGGACTAAACCGGCGCCCGTGATTTCAGTGCTGTTGAGCTCCAACTCCTTTAGCTTTTTGAGCGGCTCCAAATGCGCTAAGGCAGCGTCGCTGATGCTTGTAGCGCGCAAGCGAAGTTTTTTCAGGTGGGTGAGTCCTGCCAGCGCGGCGATCCCTTCGTCGGTCACCAGAGTTTCGCTCAAGTCCAGGGCTTCCAGCCCTTTCAATCCCCGCAGATGGGCTATTCCTTCGTCATGGAGTCCGGTCGCGTGCAGGTCCAGCTCTTTCAGCTGAGCCTGATTTTCCATCGCCGCCAAGCTGTCATCAGTAATTTCGCGATGGCCCGCTAGGGATAAACTTTTAATTCCGTGCTTGGGGAGGTCAGCGGCTAAGAGCTGGAGTTGAGCGTCGCTCACGCGCAGATCGGGCGGTAAGCTAAAGCTTTCGCTGACTATGGCGGAGAGGGTAATCGGTTGCGCCGCCGGAGGATCCTTCTCTTCGGCAGACAAGGGTAGGACGACGAGCGCCAAAAGGGCCAATAGGGTCCATCCGATTTTCATTTCACTTCGATCAGTTGGTATTTCGATTCGTCACTTTGTTCGAGCACCGCCCGATGCCTCTCGGCAGCAATCTTCTTTTGCACCTTTTTGTCTAATTTTTCAACACCTTTTATGCTTTCCACCCGCACCGATTTCTCTTTGAATAGCCCGCCCTGACCTGGCGGGATATACCACACGCGCTCGTAGTAGTCGTCATAACTTATAAAAAGACCTTCAACCGACTTCCCCTTGGCCAAGCGGATTTGGACGTAGTCACCTCGCGAAAGTCCCTGTAAAAACTGAACCATCGCATCTTTGGAACCCGTCGCTTCAATTTTTAGTGACTTGGTGGAGGAGAAGGCGCATTGAACAAGGAATACGACAGAGAGTAAAACCGTCGACGTCAAACGCCCGCAAAAGTGATGGCCCCGCATAGGATTCCGTCACAAAGTCTAGCATGAAGAATAAAACGAACGGAAGTCCCTCTAAGAGTTGTATGGAGATCAATCTGATCCGCGATCTGCCAATGGTGGAGCGACCTCGAGAACGGCTGGCGCGCGTCGGGGCCGAAGGTCTCAAAGCCGAAGAGCTATTGGCGATCGTGCTGCGAACCGGGGACATGGGGCTCTAGAGGTCGCTTGCGCTCTCCTCGCTAGTCACAGCATGGGACAACTCCTTGCTATGCCGCTCACGGGGATCACAGTTCATGAATGAGGGACGGGCGGTGCTTGGATAAGCTGGCGATTACTGCACCTTCCCTAGCTTAAACCCTGAAGAAAAAACATTTGCAAAACTAAATCCAGCCACCTGCCAAAACCAAACACTGGTGACTAGAAAGCCAATGCCAAATACAATTAATCCAAGCAAGGAAAGAACCAGGGCCATCAATGCAATCCCCCAAGCGTGCCAATAGGCGGAGCCACCTTGCAGGCAACGTCGGAGCGCTTTAACTGGGTTATAGATTTCTGAGACGTCATACCGAACACAGTAATGAGACATATAACCGGGAATAGCTAGCGTAGCGGCAATAAGAAACAAGCCTCCCGCGATCGTCGCCGCGGGTAGTTGCATTTTTAAACCGAGCCAAATAAGAGCTGCCCCGGGTGAACAGTAATACACCATACCTAGCCAGGTGACGATGCCTAGCTTGAGCAATTTCCCATAGTCATTCCATGCCGGCCATGCAGATTCTCCCTGCTGCATTTGGTGAACCATTTGAATTCGATGCCCCATGTTTAGCAGCCAACCAATCCCCGGCAGAAGCACGAGCAGCACCGCTCCCCATAGGACTTCTCGAACAGATTCCCGATTTTGTATGGGGAATCGGAAAGCAGCCCGAAGGCTCAATCGTGTTTGAAGAGAAATCTCTTTCATTGGAAAAATTGATGTTTTTACACTAAGAAGAGCGTATCAAAAAGACTTAGATTTTTTGGGGGGGAACAGCGGTGCCTTGAGCGATACCTTATCGGCTCTTATATTGATTTGTAGTTCCTCAGTGTCAGACGCCTAACTTTTAGCATGAAGAATAAAACGAACGGAAGTCCCTCTAAGAGTGGTATGGAGATCAATCTGATACGCGATCTGCCAATGGTGGAGCGACCTCGCGAACGACTGGCGCGCGTCGGGGCCGAAGGACTCAAGGCCGAAGAGCTTTTGGCGATCGTGCTGCGAACCGGCTACCGGGGACATGGCGCCCTAGAGGTCGCTCGCACTCTCCTCGCTAGTCACAGCATGGGACAACTCCTGGCGATGCCGCTCACGCGGCTCAGCGGCTTGCGAGGCATGGGTCCCAGTCGCGCCTCAAGCTTGCTGGCGGCCGCGGAACTCGTTCGGAGAGGCGAGAAAGGGACGGATCTTGCTTTTCCCACTATCCAGTCCGTCAACGATGTAGTGGCCCAGGCCCTCGAGATCCGCGACAAGAAGAAAGAATATCTGCTTGCCTTTTTCCTAAACGCTCGCCACCAGCTCATCGCCAAGGAAACGATCTCGATAGGGACCCTAACGGCGTCTCTCGCGCATCCCCGCGAAATCTTCGCGCCGGCGATCGGCAAAGCGGCCGCCGGAGTCATTCTGGTGCACAATCATCCCTCCGGCGATCCTTCCCCCAGCGACGAAGACATTCGCCTGACGAAGCGCATCGCCCAAGCCGGCCACATCATGGGGATCGACCTGCTCGACCATTTGATCGTGGCCGAGAGCGGAAGCTACAGCTTCAAAACGGCGGGGGGCCTATGATCAACTGCAACGATCTGTGCCCGTGTCGTCTTTCAGTTTTCAGTTCTCGGTTCTCCGGTCTCGGTTTTCTGGTCTCATGTTTTTCAACGCAAGAGATCCGAGACCAGAAACCGGAAAACTGAGAACTGAGAGACGGCACAAGAAAGGAGACGACGGGTGGCAATATCGTTTCATGATCGATGTCTCTGGCTTGGCGTGGGGGTCTACAAAGCTTTTGCGACGGCGCGACGAACTCGCGCTTCGCGGGATATCCTTGATCAGCTCATCCGAAGCGGAGCTTCCATCGGCGCCAATGCCAGCGAGGCGCGCGGCTCAGAATCGCGCGCCGATTTCGTGCACAAAATGGGCATCGCTTTGAAAGAAGCCCGCGAGACCGGATACTGGCTTGCCTTTGTTGAGCTCGCTGAGATTGCTACCGATCCTAGCCTACCGGCATTGAGGGCCGAATGCGACGAACTCATCGCTATTCTGGTGAAGTCAATCACGACAGCCAGGCGGAATGCCGCTCAAGCAAATTCCGACTGAAAATTATCTATGGTTAGTGCCGTCTTTCAGTTCTCAGTTCTCCGGTCTCGGTTTTCTGATCTCGCTTTTCAGAGCCAGAAATCCCAGAGTAGAAACCGGAAAACTGAAAACTGAGAGCGATCCGCCGCTATGAACCACGCCCGTGTTGTCTCTCAGTTCTCAGTTCTCCGGTCTCGGTTTTCTGGTCTCGCCTTTCAGAGCAAGAAATCCGAGACCAAAAACCGGAAAACTGAGAACTGAAAGACGGATACTTAGAGGCGGAACACGTCCCCTAACTGTGATATTCTGTCGGAAGGAATGAACACTGTGGAATCAAGCGTGCTTAAATCGATCTTTGGCCATGAAGACTTCCGGCCGGGGCAGGAAGAACTCATTGACGCCTTGCGGCAGGGCCGCGATTTGTTGGGCGTGATGGCCACCGGGAGCGGCAAGTCCTTGTGCTACCAGTACCCGGCCGTCGTGGAAAACAGTCGCTGCCTGGTTGTTTCGCCTCTGATCAGCTTGATCAATGACCAAGTCAAAAAGTTGGATCTCTCCGGCGTGCCGGCAGCCGGCCTCCATAGCCACGCGACACCGCGGGACCGGCACCGTGCCATAGAACGCTGGCACGCCGGGGAGTTACGTTTTCTGTATGTCGCGCCGGAGCGCTTCTCCGATCCCTTATTTATCGCCTCCTTGGAAAAGGCGCGGCCGGACTATATGGTGATCGATGAGGCCCACTGCATTTCCCAATGGGGACACGATTTCCGTCCGGAATATCAGACCTTGGGTCTGCTCAAAGAGCGATTGGGCGTGCCGTTTGCCGCCTTTACCGCCACGGCGACTCCGCTTGTCCAGAAAGAGATCGTCGCGAATTTGCGGCTTCAAAAACCACTCGTCCGCGTGCATGGATTTTATCGCCAGAATCTCTCATTTTCCGGGATCCTAGAAGGCCGTGAGCGAGCACGCCTAGAGCGAATTCGCGATGAAGTGGCGCTCGAGGGAGCGGCCATTGTCTATTGTTCCTCGCGTCAGCGCGTGGACGATTTGACGGAAGAACTCAAGAGCATGGACCTGCCCGCCTATGCGTATCACGCCGGCCTAGATGCGAAAGTACGCGAGCAGACGCACCAGCATTTTCAGAATGATGCGCGCGTCGTCATCATCGCGACAAATGCCTTTGGAATGGGTGTCGATCGGCCGGACGTGCGCTGCGTCATTCATGCCCAAATGCCGGGAACGGTCGAAGCCTACTACCAGGAAGCCGGAAGGGCCGGCCGGGACGGTCTCCCAGCGAAATGTCTGCTTCTGCATAGCCCGGGCGATGTCGCCATCCAACAATTTTTTATTCGCCATTCGGTGGAATCGGTCCCGGCGGAGAAGCGGGAGACATGGGAACGGCATAAGCAGGAACAGCTGGACCTCATGCGGCGCTATGCCTATGGCGCCGGCTGTCGCCAGCAGTCCATCATGGATTATTTCGGAGATGTGGAGACCTTGCCCAAAGGATGCGGTCGGTGCGATAACTGCACCACCCCCGATGCCGCGCCGGTACAAGACGACACTCAGGAGACCATTCGCGTCCTTCTTTCGGGAGCGGTGAGGCTCCAAGGGCGCTTCGGCAATACGCAGCTCACGGATCTCGTGACAGGAAGCGATACCGCCCAGATCCGGCGGTGGTCCCACGATAAACTTCCTACTTACGGGCGCTTAAGGGAGATGCCCAAACGCCACGTGCAGGGGATGATTCAAGCTCTTGTACGGCAAGGCTATTTGCGCCAAGAAGGACTTCGCTACCCCGTTCTGGCAATTACCGATGAAGGCCGTGAAGTGATGCACAACCGTGCTCAGGCCCGCCTGGGTCCCTGGCAGCCACCGCCGGGTCAAAAGAAAAAGCGCGGCTCAAAGAATTTCTCACCCGTGCCACCAGCGCCTTCAATGCGGCCCGAAGCCCCGGAGATTCCTGGCCTCCGAGAAGCCCTTCGCGCTTGGCGATTGAATAAAGCGCGAGAGATGGACATGCCGCCCTACACGCTTTTTTGGGACCGCACGCTTGAGGAGCTCTGTGCACTCCGACCGCAAAGCCTCGACGACCTGTTGGGGATCTGGGGCATCGGCGAACAAAAGCGCCGAGTGTTCGGCCAGGAACTCCTTGAAGTCATTGCAACCCACGGTGCCTCGGGTCCCACCCGTGGATAGCGGCTCGGCCCCGACCTTACAGACGGCAAAACAATGGCTGCGGGGCTATTATTACGCCACGCCGGTCTTTATGGCGGTAGACGCCATTTTCGGTGTCAGCCTGCGGGCGGCCGCGCTCGACGGACATCCCATCATCAAGTGGCTCTATTACGGATTCTGCCTTTTGTGCGCCTTCTTCATGTGGCGGGGCGTTCGCGCTTCGGGTTTGATCAGCTTGGGGGAAAGTATGGTGAATATCGTCATGATATTTGTCAGTTTCCTTTATCCGTATTACCACTTGGTGGGAACCTACGAAGTCGGAATGGAGATGGTTAATCCATTCACGATCCAGCACATCACGAATTTCATTCTAGTGGGCGGCGCAGCGCTCTTATCCTTCTATCAGACCGGGCTTGCATCGCTTACTGCGCCAACACCGACCGGACAGTACTGAGAACTTGCTCCGCCGCTTCGCGAAAGCGTTCCTTTTCGACTGCCGAGTCTAGAATCCTTATAAAAATCCCTTTCGCATCGGCACCTTCAGCCGACCTCAGTTGGGTGAGCGCTTCGTAAGACGCTTCCGCGAAATAGTCCCGAAGCAAGTGCGGGCTCACACTGTTCAGATGTGCTTTTGCAAAACCGATCGCCGGCAGGCCGGGCAGCTCTTTTCCGGCTTCCGGCACAAAAGACACCATCATCGGCAGATATTTTTGGGGTTGGGCAAGGACCTGCTGGTAACTGATGTGCTGGTCGCCGGTGCCTTGCATAACCCATTCCACGCCCAACTTCACCAGCTGAAGACGCAAGTCCTGAAAGCCCGGTCGCTCCAGATAAATGAACGGGACCCATTTTCTGCCCGCTTTAGCGGCGTATTCAGCCACTCGCCGAATAAAATCACGCATGGCAGCGACGTCCGCGACATTTGAGCGATCGGCTATCTCGGGAATGTTCGTCATCACTTGGCATTGCCGGGCCAATTCTTGCGAGCGACGCATGGCCCTTGTGATGGCTCCTGCTGAAGCGCGTTCTTCCTCCTGTAGTTTCTTGAAGCGGTCATCCACGAGGCCTTTCCCAAGCTCCACGTAAGGCTGCCGCAAAAACAAGTTCTCTTGGAGGATTTTTGTGGCGGGGTTATTCAAATCGTTTAACGCGATGTCCTCCGCCGAATGCCCAGCGTGCAAGAGAGCTCGGGCGATTAACCGAGTGCCCACGGTGTTTGTTATGCCGTAAAAAGTGCTAAACAAATCGGCATACATTTGAACGAGGCTTTCCCGGCGTTTGCCGGTAGCGGTTTCCGGCCCCAGGCTTTCCACTTTGAATGATTGGGCATCCAAGGAACGGGCCGACAAATTGATGACGAGCCGAGTGGGGTGGTTCGAGTAGTTCTTGGCCTGACTCTCCCAAAGGCTTTCCGGGACCGCCACCAAGTTGGCAAATCCCTCTTGCCAAAGGCTCTCATTAAAATTTTGTTCGTTCGATTTTCCAAACCAGAAAAGCTCGTCCGGTACGAGGAGCGCGATGTCCGTGATGTCCTCATCGAGGATTCGATTTCCAATTTGGTTGGCGCGGTGCTTCCCATCGCGGATCTTCGCGATGTGTCCTCGCCTCGCCGTCCAGTAGGCTTGCGCATCCAATTCAAAGTAAGCCAAGAATGTCATCATATGGAGGTCGGCAGTCCAGCGTCCCCCCACGTTTTCGAACATCGCCCCGAATCCCGGCGCGTCCTCCCCTAAGGCTTTATCAAGTCCCGAATTGCGCATGAAAGCCGATAGGCGGCTTTGCGAGGGTTCATCCGTCGTCTCAAAAAACATCCTCCCAAGCACATCTTTAAAGAGGATCAGAACCCCTTCTTTGTCGAGACGCGCTTGGGCGGAGGCCAGCCGCTTGGCCAAATCATCCAGGCTGAACCCGTTAAACAGTTCGGCGCTCGTCTTATCCCTTGGCACATTCAAATCGCGGAAGTAGCTAAGCAGAATGTCTTTGGAACTCACGGCTTCCGTTTCGGAAAACCCTCGGGCCATCAGCGACCGCTTCAAAAGGATCCCAAAAATCTGCACAAAGATTTCCATCGTTTCGTCCGTCGATCCCGATTTCGAACTGGGAATCACGGCGACTTGGTCCCAACCCGCTCCGAGTTCCTGAAGAGTTTCGCTCATCGTCTGCTCGAAATCTTTACCCAGCTCATATTCACCGGCAATCCGAACCGTCTTAGGATCATCGATGACTGCAAAGCCATCGGCAATCCCTTGGAAAGGCGTATGTTGGCCGCCGATACCGGTCTTGATCACGTAGCGGATTTCCTTTCCTTTCTGCCGATGCCGGTTAAAAAACCTTTTCATCGTATCCACGGTGCCCAGGAAAGCTTCTTGTCCCCCATCAGCGTAATAACCCTGATTCCCCTCAAAGGCAAAAGAACCATCGATCGCAGCGCCCACGGAAACGCCGTACCCCGGCTTTTTGTATCCGCCTTCCGTGAATCGGTGATCGGTCTCCGGAACTCCGGTGGATTTTAAGGGCGTCCGCAATTTTTCAGCTATTCGGTTGGCTTCCTGTTTTTCATTTTCCATTTAAAATCCCTTCACAAGCTGCTTGGCTTTATCGACGAAGAACGTCTGCAAGTCTTTAGAAACAAACGGGACCATCATACGGGGCCACAGTGAAATGTCTTTGACCTTGAGAAAAGACATCGCCACAGCATAGTTATCTAGGCCAGGATATTTGCGGCGGGCTTCTTTGAGAAGCTTCGGCAAAGAAAGATAGCCGGAATGAATGAAATAGATATCGACGAAGTCTTTGGGCTCGGAGCGTTCGCACAAAGCGGACAACTTGTTACAGGCAATGTCGAGGCGATTATCCATATACAGGCCAAACTCGGGCATGGGTTCAATCGGTTGGCGCCGGCCTGCCATGTCTAGGGCAAAATCCATCTCCACCCTAGCGTCCTCCCCACGGATGAGCGTGCATTCAAACAGTGTTTCAAAACGGCGCCCGAAGGAGACCCGTGCGTTCAGCTTCTTAGCCACTTTCTCGATCATTCTTGAAATTCGCGCCACGGCGTTGGGAAGCTCTGTAAAAAAATCGAGATCTTCCGAGAGCCGGTGCCCCAGATAGAATGCCGCCAAGGCGGTGCCGCCCGTCAAGTAAAAGTCTTTAATGAGCGCTTCGCCGCGAAAGGCTTCGAGGACGGCGATCTGGAAGGCCGTTAGAACGTTGAAGGGGTTTCTTGCCATAGCATTCCTTGAAATACCACTCCCAAAACGATCGGATCCGTTGGGGGATATTGAGATGGGGAAGGTGCCGCCGTATCGTTTGAGTCCCGATCGAGCGAATGTCCCGTGTGCCCCCCCGCATAAGTACCCGGCCAATATACCACCGTGTGAAGAAGAGATCGCGTTTAGATCTAGGGGGGATGTCGTAGTCCCAAATGAGGTCCTTGTTTAATCGCATCGTTCATAGAATAGCCGAAAAAGATAGGGTTATCCAGCCCAAACCCGGCCTTTATGGATGGGTCCTCCGCCAGTGGCTGCGGAGGATGACGAATTGAGGGTGAACTTATTTTTGGACGATGAGACGATCCGTTCCTAGGTAAGGGCGAAGCACTTCTGGGATGACCACGGAGCCGTCGGCTTGCTGAAAGTTTTCGAGGATTGCCGCAAAAGTACGACCGATCGCGACTCCGGAGCCGTTTAGGGTGTGGACGAGTTCCCTCTTTCCGTCAGGTCGTTTGAATTTGATGTTCATGCGGCGGGCTTGGAAGTCGCTAAAAGTGGAACACGAGGAGATTTCGCGCCAACGACCAAGAGACCGGGTCGGCGGGTCGGCGGGTGGGCGGGTCGGTGAGGTTTTCTCCGATCCTCCGATCCCCCCATCCCCCGATCCGCCTTCCTCCGCCGCTTCCCCCGGCATCCACACTTCAAGGTCATAGGTCTTCGCCGAAGCAAAACCGAGGTCGCCCGTGCATAGCGCAACAACTCGGTAAGGAATCCGGAGTTTGTACAGGACTTTTTCGGCGCTCGCCGTGAGCAGTTCCAACGCTTCGAGGGACTCTTCAGGACGCACAAATTGGACAAGCTCCACTTTGTTGAATTGGTGATTGCGAATTAAGCCTTTCGTATCCGCTCCATAGGACCCGGCCTCGCGGCGGAAGCACGCGGAGTAGCAGACATATTTCCTGGGAAGAAGTTTCTCATCAACGACCTCGTCACGATGCATGTTCGTCACGGAAACTTCAGCCGTGGGAATGAGGTACAACGAATCGCGCTCCACTCGAAAAAGTTCTTCTTCAAATCGCGGAAGCTGGCCCGTGCCTTCCATGGTCTGAGCCGTAACTAAAAAGGGCGCAAAAATTTCCGTGTAGCCGTGCTCGTGGGTATGCAGGTCGAGCATGAAACTGATCAGGGCGCGCTCAAGGGCTGCCCCTTGTCCTTTCAACAACGCAAAACCCGAACCGGACAGCTTCGCGGCTGACTTGAAATCCAGAATCCCGAGGGCTTCGCCGATTTCTAAGTGGGATTTAGCCGGGAAAGATAGCGGCACGACGTTGCCGACTTCGCGAATGACTTTGTTATCAGCGGCGCTCGCGCCAATCGGAACGGAGGCGTCCGGAAGATTGTTGATGCGAAGCAAAAGATCTTTCAGCTTAGGCTCAATTTCCAAAAGCTTCGCTTCCAGGTTCTTGATCTCCCCTTTTTTGTTTTCGACCTCTCTGAGGAGCGGTGCCACGTCACCTTTTTGAGCCTTGACCCGACCGATTTGGTCGGCCGACTTATTGCGTTCGGCCTGTAAGCGCTCAAGCTCCGCCAAAAGCCTTCGACGCTCGACATCGAGGGTAAAGAGGGGCGCCACGTCGAGCTTGGAGCGCCGATGAACGAGCATCTGACGCAAGGCCTCGGGATTTTCCCGAATCCATTTGATATCAAGCATCAGGAGGTTTTTGAAGGCGCTCGGAAGCGCGTTCGAAGGCTTGTGCTAGTGCGAGGCTCATTTCGCGCACGAGGGCAGGAAGGTGTTTAGCTCCAAGGAGTTGTTCTTCGGTACAACGATGGTATACCGGCTGAAGATCGCTGGCTACTTCCGGACCCAGGTCAACCGTATCCAGAATACCCATCAACTCGCGAGCTCGATCGAAACACCCTTGCACAATAGACGGATATTCCGAGCGCGCCGAGGCTCTCAAGAATTCCGAAGCGACCATCAATGCGATTTTTTCGGGTGGATACTTTAAAACGTCAAGTCGCTGCAGTGATCGGTGGGCCTTCATGAGCGAGACTCGAAAAAATAATTCGCCAGTTCGCGAACCCTTCTCCGAATCGGATCTAATTGAATTTCCTGTTTACGATTTCCGGCGGCAGGTCGGATATTGATCATAGACTGGTATTCGAATCGTTCCTCTCCTTGGAGGTCCGGATAATAGTTCCCCCCCCAAAGATTTTCCTGAAGGCTTCCGTCGGCCAATAACAATTTCTCCTCATCCGCATGCAGACCTCCGCCAGCACAAATGACCTTTTCTTCAATATCAACGACGAATTTAATCATATCGCCGAACGTTTCATCCGCTAGCCTTAGCACGGTCGCCTTCGTTATCGGATCATGAAAAATTTCGGGGCTGCCCATCGCGTTTTTCTCTCGTAAGGTGAGATTATAACCTGCGTCGCACCCGTTATGGATAAAGCCTAGCGATATCCCAGCTCCCGTCAGGGCTCTTTGTAAATTGGAAGCGGTCGTGCAGCCGGTTTTGGCGTCCTTGCCAAAATTCGAATCGTGAAGGGTCCAGGCGATAACCCGTCCAATAGGGAGGACGAGGTATCTCTTTGTTTTCAAATTTTCGCGTCATCTCGGCAACGCGCGCGTCCAGAGTCTGGCGATCCTTGAGAACAGAGCTTTGATGGGAAGCCCAGGCGCTGACTTGGCTTCCGCGCGGTCTGAGTCGAAAATAGGCGTCAGCTTCGGCCTCAGACACAAGGGTTGTCGTCCCTTGAATGCGGACCTGCCGCTCGAGAGTTCCCCAGAAAAAGGTGAGCGCCGCCTTGGCACAGGATTCTAGCTCAGCCCCTTTAGCCGATTGAGTATTGGTGTAGAAAACAAAGCCGCGATCGTTGAATTCCTTTAATAGCACCATACGAGCATCGGGAGACCCCTGCGCGTCTACTGTCGACAAACACATCGCCTGGGCAAGTTCCATGCCCAATTCTACGGCGGCGGTCTCAAACCAAGCCGCAAACTGCGCCCTAGGATCCGGCAATAAATCTTTCTCGTCGAGGGATCTCATACAGTGCTTTAAGCGATTATATCAACCCTGTCCTTGGCCTGTTTTTAATGATTTCTGTCGGAAACGTCGTTCTAAGTGACCTAAATGGATTCGACGGAGGAGGTAGGAACCCAGCCTTTGAGGCCTTCTTGAGGGACGCCGATTTCTACCCAGCCAGTGACAGGTTCTTGCTCATCGAGGAACACGATTCGGCGGCCTTCAGGGATCGTAAAGTTGGCGGGATAGGTCAGGTTGGGGCCGCTGCGCACATCCGCCACGGGTGTGATAATGACCCCTTCGGATTTTTCCGCGACGTAAATCCGTCCAGCAAGCCAGATAGATACCAGTCCAAAAACCACTCCTAGCGCATAGGCCCGGTTCAGACGAAGGACGGGGCGACCCAAGAAATAGGCGATACTGGCCCCGCAAAGCACGATTAACATGAGCGACACGCTGATCGTGAGTGCGTTGAGCGAGACGAGAAAGAAAAATCGCCAGCCCACGGCAGCAATGCCGCTCGCCGGAACGAGCGGGTCGCCCGCTTTGGTCGTCGCTAAATTGAAGTTGTAAATCACATCCCCTTGCCCCGAGTTCAATCGGAATGCCCGCCCATAATTCACGATTGCCTTCCCCAGCTGATTGGCCTTGTAATAGGCATTGCCCAAGTTAAATTCGACAGCCCAATGCCGCAGTCCTTTGGCGCGAGCCGACTCGTAGAGCGTGATGGCTTGGGAGAAATCCCCCTTCGTATACGCCGCGTTTCCTTGCTTGAAGATGTCTTGTGGCGTTTCCGCATGCGCAAAACAGAAACTGAGAACGACGAACTGCAAACTGAGAATGACGCGCTTAAGAAGCCTCTTCAAGGAAATAGTGTTTGGTTCGCCGTTCACAGTTCCCAGTTCGCAGTTCATTGTTTCAGTTAATCTTTCCATAGGACGTCCTTTTCCACTACATCTAAAAGATGTCGGAAGGTCAAAATCGATTTTCGCACTTCCTCCGGTCGAACCTGCGTGGGGGCAAATTGAAAGAGATCAAAGGTTTCCCAAAGCGCGCGGACCTTTTCCGTATCGTGAGAATGCAGGCCGCGAGCGCGCAGTTTCTCAAGAGCCAGCTTAAGCGATAGCTCCGATTCCGGGGTGACTAATTTTGCAGCCAGATAGGCATGCAGCGCGTGGCCTAAGGTTTCTGACGATTTTTTTATGTCTGACCTCCCCAAATCGCCGTCAGCGCTGAGCATGAGTTTCTCGGTTTCTTCGCGCGCTTGTTCGAAACGGGCAAGGGCGGTATTGGAAAGGAAGAATAGAGAATAGAGGCGGTAAAGGGCGGCCGCGATGACTCCGAACAAGAAAAGTGCGTTAAAAATTTGAAAAAGACGGCTCTTGTAAAGCGGCCCCCCCTGAGCGGAGAGTTGGGAAGGTGTGCGAATGTAACGAATATCTTCGCCGAGAAGCCGAATCCCAGGCGTTGACGATGGGGCAGAACTGTAGGGAGCGGCCGGGGCGGCTCCTCCGGGGCCGGCAGGGCTGACGTGGACAGTCAGCGGACGCGAAGCAATGGTTTTATACGCGTGTGCATCCGAATCAAAAAAGACAAAATAAACCGCCGGAATTTGCAGATCCCCAGAAGCCGTTGGAATCAAGACGGTTTTAAAAACTTTCGAGCCTTGGACCTGGCCATCCTTCTTTTCAATGTTTGTGGCCGCATTGGGATCAAAAGTTCGCACGTTCGGAAGCGGCGGAAGGGGCAGATCCGGCAGCGATTTGATGTTTCCCCGTCCGGCCACCGTGATGCTCAGAGTCAGCGGCTGCCCGACCATCGTATGATCCTTATCCAGATTGGCGACGATCGTATAGTGGCCCACCGCCCCTTTGAAGTTAGCCGGTTTGGGATCCGGTAGAGGTTTGACACGAATAGCGACCGGGTCGGTCCGCAGCACTTTTTCTTCCCCTCGACCGAAAAAACTGGCAAAAAAGTCGTCGCTGAAGGGATCGGTTCCAATATTCTCGATACTGACACTCAAAGTCGCGGGACCGATGGTCGCCTTGCCCTGCCCTGTGGGAAACAAGGCCGTCCTGACTTCCGTGACATTGTAGGGAACTCCTTTCACGGTGGTCTGATAGTTGCGCTGCGGCGGGAGATCCTCGGCCCAAAATCCGGAGGTCTGCGGCGGCTGATAGTTGGGCTGGCGCAGCAGCCTTACCCGGTTGAATAGGCGAAACGAATAGGTTAAGGGTTCGCCCACATAAACCGAGGATTTATCAGCGCTGCCTGTAATAAAGAGTGCCGTCGACCCCCTGCCCGTCTGCGCGCGTTCCCCCGGCTGTTTTTGCGGAGCGGGTAAGGCATTCGCCTCGCCTTTAACCACGTCGAGCGATAAAGGTTGAGTCTCTGCCGCCTGTCCCGCAATTTTGATCGGAGGAATTGTAAAGTGCCCTTCTTTCAAAGCCAGGAGTGCGAAGTTATAGGTCACGCTCGCCGAAGCTTGCCCATTGACCCACGTAAAATTCTGCGACCGGCCGGCGTTGGAGATTTGAAAGTCCTGAAACGTCGGGAGTTGAGGTTCTGGCAAGTTTCCCGAACCCGAGATCGTCACACTCAGACTCGCTTGCTCGTTCAACGCCACCTGCTGGCGGTCGAGGCTGGCTGAAATTTGAACGTCAGCGGCATACAGAAGGGCAAAAGGCAAAAGGCAAAAGGCAAAGGGCAAAACTCTTACGGTGTTCTTAATGAATAAACCGCAGGAGCTTTGCCTTTTGCCCTTTGCCTTTTGCACTTTGATTTTCCGTAATCTACCAATCTTCATCAGGATGGGGTACATCTGCCTTGGGATATTTTTGATTTGATTTTTTCAGCTCGCCGGACTTTGCCGCCGACAAAAGACGTTCGGCATCTTCTTTACTCATCTGTCCCGGTTTCGGCCCTTGCTGGCCCGCGCTCTCTTTTTGCTCGTCGGGTTTTCCTTTTCCTCCGCCATTTTTCTGTTTGTCGTCCTGGCCGCCCGACTTCGGTTTTGCTTTCGGGGGACTGGCTTTCATTCGCAGCGCAACGCTCAAATTATACTTTGCGTCTTCGTCGCTGGGGTTAACTCGGAGGCTTTCTTTATACGCTTCGATCGCACCGTTCCAATCGTTTTGACGATAAATGGCGTTTCCCCGGTTATAGTGAGACGCGCTTTTTAGCTTTAGGTTTGCCGACTGCGCCGCTTCTTCGAACTCCTTCTGGGCCTTGGAGAAATCCCCCATTTGATAAGCGGCATCGCCCGCATTAAAGTGCAATCCGCTCGAATGCGGTTGATCGACTATGGCATCGTTGTAGTCTTTTAAAGCCTCTTCGTAATGGCCACCGTAAAACAGGCGGTTCGCTTTTTTAAGTTGGGAAAGAGAAGCCTGGGCGGGTGTGGTGATCACAACAACGAGGTACACCAGCCAAAAATTCCTCGCCCCCTTAAGGAGAAAACGACTCATATCTTCTTCCACCCCATTTCCGGGATCGCCAGACTGATGAGAAAGAGAACGATCCCGGCGGCGAGTGGCCATTGAAAGCGGTTTTCATAGCGATTAAAGAGTTTGGCTTTCTGATCGCCTTGCTGGAGATTTTCGAGAGCCTTCCCGATAGACTCCACTTCATCGCCGCTTACGCTTGCGGGGAAATACTCACCACCGGTATCATGAGCAATTTGAATAAGCGTTTGGGGGTCCATTCGGCTCATGACGATCTCCCCTTTTTTGTCCCTTTTAAAGCCCGTGCGATGTCCCTGTTCGTCAAAGGTAGGAATGGGCTCCCCCTGGGACGTTCCTATACCGATCGTATAGACCTTGAGGCCGACCTTCGCGGCCTCTTTGGCGGCTCCCGCAGGATCGCTGTGGTGGTCCTCACCGTCTGTGAGCAAGATGAGTACTCGCCCGCCGCCTTCGCCCGCATTCATCCGTTTCGCCGCCACGCGAATGGCTTCGCCAATCACCGTGCCCGGGATGGGAACAGATCCCACGTCGATAGATTCCAGGGTTTCCTTGGCGGCGTTTTGGTCGATGGTGAGCGGGCATTCCACATAGGCCTGACCGGCAAAGGCAATGATGCCAATTCGGCTTCCCGCCATCCTGTCGATGAGCTGTTGAAGGAGTAGTTTCGCATGGGCCATCCGGTTGGGTTTAAGATCTTCCGCCTGCATGGAAAGAGAGCAATCAATGGCGATGAAAACATCAAGACCGCGCTGCTTGAACTCTACGAGCTTCGATCCAATTAGCGGCCCCACTAAGGCGAGGACAAATAACACAGCCGCCATCACGCGAAGTTCAAAAATCCACCAGCGACGACGCGACAAGTGGACTGGGAGCATGCGGTTCACCGTGGAGTAATGTCCCAACTTGCTCAAAGCCTTGCGGCGCGCCTGAGCGGTGAGTAAGCCCAGCAGAAAGATCGCTGCCGGCACGACGAGCCACCCCCACATTTCTGGATAAGCGAAGAAGGTCATAGGTGTTTTTTACGTCCTCATCCTTTTGGATTTAAAATTCATTCCTCTACCACGGGGAGAGGATGTTCGTGAGGATAGGCCCCTCACCTAGCCTCTCCCTTTGGGAGAGGAATAAGACTATGGCACCGTCCTCAACAGCGTCGTTTCTAAAAGCAGCCCCGCCGAGATCAGCGTCATCGCGGCGAGCAGCCAACCCAGATAGCGATCCTTGTATTCCTGGGGAGCGGGCCCTTTGAGTTCGGTTTTTTCTAAATGATCAATTTCCGCGTAAATCTGATCAAACTCCTTTGTGCTCGTGGCGCGGAAGTAGCGGCCGTTTGTGGAACGCGCTATTTCCTCAAGCGCCGGTTCGTCCAGATCCTCTTGTATCGGCACGAGCTGTTTGCCGAACACGGAGTCGACCGGGATGACGGATTGCCCTCTAATTCCCACGCCGATGGCGTAAATCTTGATACTCAAGGCCTCAGCAGCTTTGGCGGCCGTCAAAGGATCAATTTCGCCGGAATTGTTGCGCCCGTCCGTGACGAGAATGATGACCTTGCTCTTCGCATTACTCTTCTTCAGATGGTTGACGGCGGCGGCGAGCGCCGTCCCAATGGCGGTATTCTCCGTGGTTGTAATCCCGACTTCCACTTGGTCCAGAAAATCGAGCAGGGCCCCATAATCAAGCGTTAAGGGACACTGGAGAATGGCCACCCCCGCGAAAGCAATGAGTCCGATCCGATCGTATTGCCGGTGCGCGATGAAGGTCTTTGCCGCTTTTTTTGCGGCCGCCATGCGATCTAGCGGATTGAAGTCCAGTGCTCGCATGCTCCCGGAGGTATCGAGGGCGACCATAATGTCAATACCGCGTGACTTGGCTTCCTCGCCTTTAAGGAGCGATCGTGGACGTGCCAAAGCAATGAAGGCAAGGGCTAACCCACTTAGGAGAAGCGCAAGGGGCAGCCAAGAGAACTCGCCGCGCCAGCTAACCGGCAACGAACTCAAGATCCGCTTATCCGGAAAAGGGAGTCGCGCGCGATAGCGCCGGTCGAAATAGTATCGGACCCCCGCGAGAAGGGCCAGGAATGTGAGTAAGAACAGCGCCATGGGATCAGCAAAGTGCATGGAAACTCTTCTCAATCAGCATTTTTGTTCTTTTCGTCTTCACTTTTAAACGCGCTTCGGGTCTGTTCAACAATTTGCACGGCCGTCTTATGAACCTGCAGCGCTTCGGCAGGTTCGGGACGAAATTTGGCGAACTTCACGAGATCGCACTCCTCGAGCAGTTCTTTGATCACCGGCAGCTGGGCCTGATCCAGCTTGGCCACTTTGCGTAAATCGCGCATCAATTCGGTGGTCGTTCGCTCGAGGGCAGGGCAATTGAAACCCTTTTCGAGGTACTCCCTGACGGTATCGGAAATCCCGCTATAAAATTCCTTGAGCCGTCCCCCTTCAATCCAGCCCGTCGCCAAGAGCTGTTGCAATTTTTTCAAAGCTAATTCATCAGCGGGAACGGGCGGTGGGGGAGGCGGCCCATGAATCACTCTTTGACGTTTGGACCACGCCGCGGCCGCCACTCCGGCCATTAAGACCGCCAGGAGCAACCACCACCAGGGAGAAAGCGCTACCGGTCCAATCACACCCTTGATGCCGCGAATATCCCCTTTGTCTTTGGGACCCGGGGGAATTTCTTGAAGAGTCACCTTAAGCTCAGGGGTTTTCACAACATGCGCCTTTCCCTGCAAATCCTTGTAATTGAGTTCTAGACCCGGCAGCACTTGTTGCCCGGTCGTAAAATTTTGGAGCTGCGCTTGGAAAACATCCGTCTGGTTTGGTCCCGCTACTTGCGTCGGAAGTCGAGTACTCGCATACACTTCGAAAGTGCCTAAATTCTTTTGGAAACTGGGAGGCTGGATCGTATAAGCGTTGGGATGGGTGACCCGAATGGAGAGTGTGACCAAATCTCCCAGCTTCGCCGTGCCGGGGTCTATTTGTGCCTGAACGCTGGGGGCAGCGTTAAAGTTTTCCTCCCCCCCGGCGGTGGAGGACTGAAGTGGGGGATTACCGGGATCGTTTGACACGATTTTGGAAAAAATTCAGCAGAGGATAGACGAAGGACCGATCCGTGCGAAGTCGAATATGGTCAATGCCGTGGCGCCGCAGAAGCACCTCGAGTGCGCGCTGGCGGGCCTTTGCGTTTTCTTCGAAGGATTTGCGGACGGAGCTGCTGGACGTATCCACCTGGTTGACACTTTCACTTTCGGCATCAAAGAATTCAACGAGGCCGATTTGGGGGAGAACATATTCTCTGGGATCAATAATTTGAAGCGCGATGAGGTCGTGACGTCGATTGGTGATCGCCAAGAGTCTTTCGTTGGCGTCATAGAAATCAGAAAGCAGAAAGACGACGGCCTTTCGCTTGAGAACACGATTGAGATAACGCAAAGCCTCATCCATGTTCGTCGCGCGTCGTTCCGGCGAAAACTCCAGGACATCCCTGACGAGGCGCAGCGTATGGGTGCGTCCTTTTTGCGGCCGAATAAATTTTTCAACATGGTCGGAAAACAGACAAAGCCCGACTTTATCGCTGTTGCGAATGGCGGAAAAACCCAATACCGCGGCGACTTCGGCGGCGAGCTCCGATTTCCATTTTTGCGCCGTTCCGAAGCGCATTGAGGCGCTGCCATCGACGACGAGAACGACGGTCATCTCGCGCTCCGCCATAAATTTCTTTATGTACGGCGTCCCCATACGCGCCGTCACATTCCAGTCAATCGAGCGAACCTCGTCCCCCGGAACATATTCCCGGACTTCAGCGAATTCCATACCGAGGCCACGGAAGACGCTTCCGTATTGCCCGGAAAAGACCTCGTTCACAAGACGCCGCGTCTTGATTTCGAGGCGATGAACCTGCCCAATGAGTTCGCGAGTCAACATGAGTGGAGCCCCAACTGGCGGGGAGGCGGCGGGAACGGCGGCCATCGTGAAGGGCGGCCATCGTGAACTGCGGCCAACGGGAGCGGCGGCGAAAGGTAGTCTGTTTTAAAAAGATTACCACTTACCGCCGTTTCCGTTAGCCGATGTTCCCGATGGCCGCAGTTCACGATGGCCGCCCTTTATTATTCCCAGTCACGGAACTTCTACAGCCGCAAACAACTTGTTCACAATATCCTCCGACGTCGTGTTTTCGGCTTCCGCTTCGTAGGTGAGGAGGAGCCTGTGCCGCAAGACGTCCGCGCCGATCGATTTGACGTCCTCGGGCGTCACATACCCGCGTCCCTGCAGAAAGGCGTAGGCCTTAGCCGCCTGAGTCATACAGATGGTCGCGCGGGGCGAGCCCCCATAGGCAATCAGAGGTTTGAGCGCCTCCAACCGGTACCGTTCGGGATATCGCGAAGCGAAAACAAGGTCAAGGATGTAATTCTTCAGTTTGTCGTCCACGTAAATTTCATTCACTATGGCCCGGGCGGAGAGGATTTCCTTGGGGGTGATGACAGGCCGGACTTGAATGGATTGGCCGGTGGTCATGCGGTCGAGAATAAGGCGCTCTTCCTCGCGCGTGGGGTAATTGACCTTCAGCTTCAACATGAACCGATCCACCTGCGCTTCCGGAAGAGGGTAGGTGCCCTCTTGCTCAATGGGGTTTTGCGTGGCTAACACGAGAAAGGGTTCGTGGAGAGGATAGGTCACATCCCCAATCGTGACTTGGTGTTCCTGCATGGCCTCAAGAAGCGCGCTTTGCACTTTGGACGGGGCCCGGTTGATTTCATCCGCCAAGAGGAGATTCGTAAATATCGGACCTTTTTTAATCGTGAACTGGCTGTCTCGGGGGTTGTAAATCATCGTTCCTAGTAAGTCCGCCGGCAGTAAGTCCGGGGTAAATTGGATGCGCTGGAACTGGGTTTCAATGGAGCGGGCAAGCGTGCGAACCGCGAGGGTTTTCGCGAGTCCCGGCACCCCTTCCAGCAGCACATGGCCATCCGCTAAAAGACCGACCAGCAGACGTTCGATCAGATAGTCTTGACCAACTATCACTTTGCTGATCTCCTGCTTCAAGCCCTGCACAAAAACGCTGGCTTGTTTTACTTTTTCATGAATGACTCGGATACTTTGGTCCATCGGTTCCTCCTACGGGCCCTAAGGCTGTTTATAAATTTTTATAACCAAAAACGGAATTTTGTCAAGTCTCTGCTTTTTGAGCAGTTTTATATAATGAGCGCATGAAAAAATCAAAAAGCACTGTCACGGCAAGCCGTTCTAAACCTCGCCCTATTGAGCCGGCCAAGGGCCGATTGGGCATCTTACTTCCCGGAATGGGAGCAGTCGCCAGCACTTTTATTGCCGGGGTCCTGGCTTCGCGCAAAGGGTTGGGAAAACCCATTGGATCCCTTACGCAACTCGGGACCGTGCGATTGGGAAAGCGCACCGATCACCGGATTCCGAAAATCAAAGATTTTGTCCCCTTGAGCGATCTCAATGACTTGGTTTTTGGAGGATGGGACATATTCCCCGACAACGCTTACCAGGCCGCGTGCAAATCGGGCGTGCTCGAGCACAGCCATCTGGCGCCTCTGCGCGCGGAGTTAGAAAAAATTAAGCCCATGTCCGCCGCTTTTGATCCGGCTTATGTGTCCCGCATTTCCGGCCCCAACGTGAAAAAGGGCAGCTCTAAGATGGACCTGGCCCAGCAACTGATGGCTGACATCGCCCGCTTTAAAAAAACCAAGAACTGCGCGCGGCTCGTCATGGTCTGGTGCGGATCGACAGAGAAATACCAAGTCGCGGCCGAAGCGCATAAATCGATCGCGGCTTTTGAAAAGGGACTGGAAGAAAGCTCTCCGGACATTGCGCCTAGCCAAATTTACGCCTACGCGGCCCTGATGTCGGGCGTTCCGTTTGCCAATGGCGCGCCGAATTTGACCGTCGACATCCCTGCGATGAGGGACTTGGCGCATCGCGAGCGTCTTCCGATTTGCGGTAAGGACTTTAAGACGGGCCAAACCTTTATGAAAACAGTCCTGGCGCCGGCATTTAAAGCGCGTCTTTTAGGCCTGAATGGCTGGTTTTCCACGAATATCCTCGGCAATCGCGATGGAGAAGTGCTCGAAGACCCAGAGGCCTTCAAAACCAAAGAAGAATCCAAACTTTCTGTTCTTGAATACATTCTGCAGCCCGATCTCTACCCGGAATTGTACGGTAATTACGATCACCGCGTGCGAATTAACTACTATCCGCCTCGCGGGGACAACAAAGAAGGTTGGGACAATATCGACATTTTCGGCTGGCTAGGCTACCCGATGCAGATTAAAGTGAACTTTCTCTGCCGGGACTCCATTCTCGCGGCACCCATCGTTTTGGATTTAGCGCTTTTTTTGGATCTCGCCCAGCGCAGCGGCATGTCTGGCATCCAAGAATGGCTCTCGTTTTATTTCAAAAGCCCGATGGCCGCTCCCGGCCTTTACCCCGAGCATGACCTCTTCATTCAATTGATGAAGCTGAAAAACACCCTGCGCTATCTCCGAGGAGAAGAGCTCATCACGCACCTCGGAATTGAATATTACGACTAGAGCCTTTAGTCCATCCTTGGCCCTTCGTCTCTCGCGCTTTTTACTCCTAGTCGCTTTTTGCGCCTCGTTGGTGCGAGCCGAAGATCTTCCCTCTGGAACCACGCAACAGACCACGATTTACCGCCGGCCCAAACAGCACCGTATGCGTGCGGTAGGTCGAAGCATGCAAGGCGCGATTCAGCGATCCTCTCCGAACCCCGAAGTTCAGGGTACCTCCCATCAAGCCATGCCGCCCCATGCGCCTCCCATACCGACTATGACGCCGGCCGCGCCTGCTGCGCCTCCCACGGCGGCCGATCGCTTTTTTGCGGCGGCCGCGCGCGTGATGACGCGCAGTTGGGGTGGAAATATCTTTGTCTGGCTCCCCGCCATCAGTACGGACCCCAATACGGGGCCCACCTACGGCATCTTGCCTGTGGTGGTCTTGGCCGATCCGGTGTCCCATCACATCCGGCACTTACTGGCGCCGTCCTTAACCCACAACGATCTTTTCGGCGTCACGGCCACCGGCCGGTATTACTTTTATCCCACGGATGCGAGCCAACTCTACGCCACAGCCAGCGTTTCGCAACACGCCAATCATGAAATCAAGGCGCGGTATGAAAATACGGCGGCCGAGGAAGGGGTGCTCTATGTCCGCGGGGAGGCCTACTACAGCGTCGACGCTTCGCCGCGATTCTTCGGACTCGGAGCGGGGACTCATGAAGGGGATGAGACGGGATATACCGCCAAAGAATCGGTGGTCCGCGGTGCCGTCGGAATTAATTTCTTTAAAGCCTGGCGTGCAACGGTGGGCGCTCGCCTGCGTCGTTACACGACCGAACGCACGATCATTCCACGTACAACGGACTTAGCCGACCGCTTTCCGGACGTTCCCGGGGTCGGCACGAACAACACCATTGCCAACGAATTTCGGTTGCTTTGGGATACTCGCGATTCTCCTGTGACGCCGTCTCGAGGAAGTACTGGCGAGGTGTTTATGGAGAAGACCAGCATCGCGCTGGGGAGCGATGCCGATTATTTTCGTTATGGCCTGGAGGGCCGCCGATTATTCCCCTGGAAAAATCCCAAGCAGACGACCGTGATTCATGCCTTGTATGAGAAAGTGAACGGCTCGTTCATCCCTTTTTATGAAATGCCGGCGGTAGGCGGCCGCACGACACTGCGCGGCTACGGCGATGGCCGCTTAACGGATCGGGGACGGCTCGTTTTCAACGTCGAGCAACGCATGACCTTCGCCTCGCTTGCCATGATGGGAATTCAGACGAATTTTGAAGTGGCGCCCTTTTTCGATCTGGGAACCGTTTTCCCTACGCTCACAGAAGTCCAACTTAAAAACTTCCGTCCCGTATACGGCGGGGCCTTTCGCGCCGCCGTGAAACCTAACGTGGTAGGCGATGTTGAAGTCGGCATCGGCAAAGAGGGACCCGCCGTGTTCGTCGACATTAATTATCCATTCTAGAGCGGCGGAGAGAGCGGCACCGACGTGGGGCGGTGGAGAGAACGGCGGCCGTCGGGAGGGGCTGCCGTCGGGAACCGCGGCCAACGGGAGCGTCAGCGAGAGGAAAGTTTTTTTAAACAGCCTACCTATTACCGCCCCTTCCGTTGGCCGCAGTTCACGATGGCCGCCGTTCACGATGGCCGCCGTTTGATGTCACCGGTTCAGGGCTTGGTGGTTGTTGGTGAGAGGGGCGCGATCCCAGACGAAGCGAATCAATTTCTGGGAGTCGCCTTCCGGATTATCGATAAAGAGGTCGGCAATATCTTCGGTCGTTTCCCAATGGAATTTTCGCTCCTGGTGGGACGGCCGCCCAAATAAAGTCTGAAGCGTATGCCTCACGTCATGCAGCAGGCTTTCGTCCTTGCTGTTTACCCGAATATCGAGCCGCTGAAGCGTGCTGGAATCGCGCGATTCATTCGGATAGAAAAAATAAAAGCCATTGCCTTGCCCGGTGATCACCTCGCATTTATAGTTCCACCGATCCTCAGGCCGGTAAGTCGTTCGGCTCGACGGACCTTTCTCGCAGTCGGCCATACTCTTTCCCGACCACTTCTCATAGGCGGCCCTTTTCATCCCCAGGAACACGAGGCCTTTGAACTCTCCCAAAAGAGCGTGCCGCTCCTCGGGACTGAGCGCGCGGTAACTGTCTTCAGAAACCCCTTTTGAAATGTCGAGAGGCGCTCGCGGTTGGTCCGTGGCCGACACAACCTCGCTAATAGAAGCACCCAAACTGTTAGCCGTCGGAAGGGAAAGCCAGGCCAGGACAACGAGCCGGGCAGGATGACGAAAACCCCAGGAAACCATATCTCCAATTAATACCTTACGGCAGGGAAATCTTCAAGTCCAAAAAATCTGCACTAAAAGACCCACGCAAAAATAGGCCAATTATAGCGCTGCTTCGATTAAGGCGCAGACCTGGGGCAAGGGTAGGGAGGCTCGTACTTTTTCCCGCATCGCCGCGCAATTTTTTTTCAGCTCAGGTTCCGACCACAACCGCTGCAGTGTTTGGACGATAATCGGGGCTCTGTAGTCGTGCGGCATGAGCGTTAACCCGCAACCGAGACGTTCCACGCGGGCGGCGTTGTCCGGCTGGTCGTGGGCAAACGGGGTTATCAGCTGAGGCACCCCGGCCGCCAAAGCCTGCGCAGTCGTACCAATTCCCCCATGGTGCACGAAAGCGGCGGCTCGCGAGAGCAGTTGGCTAAAGGGCACATAATCAACGCTGAGTATGGACGGCGGTAAATGGGGCGGAAGCTGTTCGGGAAAACGTGTAACGAAGACGCCTCGCCGACCCAGGATTTCGCAAGCCTGCAAAGACTCTTTGAAGAAGTCTTTCCCTTGACGCATGGCGGATCCCGGCGTGAAGACAAGGGGTGCGTCTCCCCTTTTTAGAAATCCGTCGAGCGCGGTGGGAAAGGGTTCAAGTTCGCTCGCATCGAAAAGGGGAAAGCCGGTGAGCCGCGTCTGCGGCGGCCAATCCTTTTGGGGAGCGGCAAACCACTCGGGAAATAACCCGATCACCCGCTGAGAGGAGTGCCACCAGTCTCCGGCGAGCCGTCGAATGGGTGGAAGGCCAAGCTCCGCTCGAAAACCATTCACGGATGGCCCCAGCACGCGGTCGATGGCTTTATGAACGAGGGTATAGAACGCGCGCCTCAGAACGAGAGGCCACCACCGCGGAATGGAAAAGCGCGGAAAGACGGGCGGATCGTAGACACTCTGGAAAACACTTGGTTGGAGGTGAACCGTCACAAATGGAATTCCCAACTTTTCCTGAGCAATCCGCGCCCCCACAGCCAAGACCGACCCGACAAAAATGCTCTTTTGGGCGTTCTGCAGCCTCTTTATGAGTTCATAGAGCGGTCGAATATGCGGCAAAACACCGAACTCGCAAACAAATTCGAATCCATGAATAGGATCCCAAAGCCGCGGGTCGTCGAGAGCGGCTCGGAATTCGGCCGCTGTTCCCAGGGGAATAAAGTCCAGCCCCGCCTTTTCGATGAGAGCCTGGAAATAGTCATTGGTGATGACCGTTACGCAGTGGCCACGCTTTTTAAGCGCCAAGCCGATTCCGACGAAAGGATGGACGTCGCCCGCGCTGCCGATGGGGATCAGATATATCCGACGAGGAACTACTTGAGGGGAAACTTCAACAACCACGGAATTTAACATTGAGCATTGAACAATTAGCATTGAATAGTGCGAGCGTAAGCGGCACGCGGTGCATCCGAAATGCTAAATATTAAATGCTGATTGTTAAATGTTAAATTCCGTGGCCGTTCCGTTAGTCGCGGTCCTTCCCGAGAATCGCGCCCAATAACACGCCCAGAAGGACGGAGAGCCCCACGGCGCGGGTCGGATACTTGCGGACCATGCGCTCGGCATCTTTGAACGCTTCTTCCCCCCGCTCACGAACGTCTCCCAGCGCTTCGACGCCTTGCTCTTTGGCGTCTTCCCACTTTTCCATCCCGGCCGCTTTGGCATGCTGCCAGGCTTCACGTCCTTTAATCTGAGCGCTTTTCCATGTCTCCTCGCCCTTTTCTTTAGCGAGTTCGGCCGCCTGCGCCAATTCTTTCCACCCTTGATTAAAATGGTCTCGTGCTTTATCGATGGCCTCTGCCCAGTTTTCTTTTCCATTGCTAGTTTCGCGCATTGTGCACCTCCAATAGTTGTTTAGACACCTGAATTGTAACTTTTCTGACAGGTAGCTAAACGAGGGTTTCGCTACGGGGTGGGAATGTAAAGACGTCTTTCAGTTCTCAGTTCTCCGGTCTCGGATTTCCGTTCTCCGCTCTCCGATGCCCTGTCGTACACGTCTTCAGAGCAAGAGATCCGCGACCAGAAACCGGAAAACTGAGAACTGAAAGTTTTTCCTCAACTTGGGATCATCCTACAGGGACACTCCCGCGTTCCTTTTCAGATAGCTCGTTTCGAAAGAGCGCAGTCCATGGGCGAGCGTGCGAAGGAAAGGCGTCCAATGACTTCGTTTGAGCCACGCGAGAGCCAGCAGGAAGCCAAGTATCAGGAAATAGACGGTTTTCATGACGTAGAGGTGCACATAAGTCATCGTGACTTGGGGCTCGCTGCCGACCACCATGACTTGACCGAAATGAAACAGCTGTCCGGATGTAGGGACGTTAAATGCGATGGGGAATACGCCGGCTACCATTTGCTGAACGTTCCCCGAAAGCATCTCACTTTCTAACCTCGCTTGCCTTTTCGCCGGGGCATCCGACTCCTCCCCTCCTACTCCAGCAGCCATTGACGAAACCATTTTCTTTAGGTCAGCGTGGAAGCGCCCCTCCTTTGATCTCACAGCATCGACCGGCATGGACTTTGGTCGCTCGTCCAGAACGGCCTGTCCGGAAAGACTCGATAAAGCTCTGGCCAAGCTCCCTTTCTCCATGTCACCGCCGAAATGCAGAAAACGGTAGCGCTCGGGCAGATACAGCGACCAGAATACCCGGCTGACGGGTGCGTCCGGGATGGGGAAGCTCGTGGTGCGATATCCGACGACTCCGAATTTCGGAACCGGCATGTAGTAAACAATTTCCACCGGAAAACCCTGTTGCCCTCCATTTTCAATTTGCGATTTGGCAAGCGGAATGCGATAGCTATGGCCGTTTTCGACTTGCGTGGGCTTTACGGGTACCCCAGCCACAAAAGCGCTCCAGAGCTGGGCATTGGGCGGCAGTCGCAGCGAGAGATACTGCTTGAGGTGATTGCGCACTTGATAATCGATGCGCGTCACCATCTGACCGCGTTCGGTCATGAGCGTCACCGCATTGGCGTCGTCCACCGTCGTCGTTAAGACGGCGACTTCCGGATGCCGTTTCATCGACACTGAGAGCGCGTAGGGCTTGGTATAGCGAAAGGCAAACAAGATCGGTTGAGTCGCCACTAGCCAAAGGCTGCCGGGCAGCTCCTGGGGATCAATCGCGTTGAGGCCGGACGATTCTTGCACTTGCAGCTCAAGCGCGCCTTTGGCTTCAATGCCGATCGTCCCCTGTTCACGTTCTACACCCAAGGGTTTCACGCGCGGCACTTCCAAAACCTCCTCTTTCTCACCGATGGCTTTTTCCGCTTCGATCGAAACTTGAAGATTACCTTTTTTGGCGTAGGCGAGTTGTACAACGATCGCCGGCCCTTGCGGCGTTTCAATCGGTTTCCATTCTTGAATTCCGTCGCAGGCGACCGAAAGGATATTCCAGGCTTCGGGTACTAGCACGCGAATTTCACGAATTCCCCGGTGCAGGATGGTGTAATTCAGGTTCCAATGGCCCCGCGCTGTTCCTTCCGTTAAGGTCAGCAAGTTCTCACTTTCTACATACAGCTTGGCAGGTTCGGTGGCTTCATCCGCCAAGGCTTTTTGCCAATGCAGGGAAATGGTCGAGGTTGGAGGAATCGCTGCGGTAATGCGCGTACGAGTTCCAGAGGTTTCCGTCTCGACGCCCTGGGATGGCTCGATCGCGATGTCGAGTTTGGGACGACCAAATTCCATGGACAGCAAAGTCAGCGGCGTCTCGACCACATTCAGCTGCAGTTGGGGGGCTTGCTCTTGCTCGGGGGCCTTGAGAGAGAACTGAATATGCAGGATATGCCGGCCGGGGTTTTTGATGACGAGATTGTGAAATCCCCCTTCCTGGACGATTCCCACGGGATTCCCATCCAGACGCGCCAGCGTGATCGCCATCGATGAAGGAAGGAATGGGATCTTGACCCATTTCTTGGCTTCGAAAACGTCAATATCGAAGAGACCTGTCATTTCGACTTTCTTTGTTTTGACGACTCCCTGGTAGGCGGCCTTGGTGATCGTGAAGGGAACGGGCGGAAGGTTTTCGGGATGCCGAAACTCTTCGACTGTTTTCTCCAGTCCCTGCATTTTGGACCACATTTCGTCGAACTTCTGCCAATTCATCGTCACTTGGCCGGCCGAGCCGAGCGGCAAGGCCTCCTCGGCAAAGACGAAGGTATTAAAGGCGAGCAGAGCGCTGAGGCAGATCTCAATTCGTTTCATGGTGTCCTCCAAGAGTCAAAGTCGTGAAGCTTGACGGTTGGACACCAGGAGAGTGGAAAGGTTCCACCACTAAAACTATCAGACCTGAGCTGCGGGCTATCGGAAGTGAGCTATGGCCGTTGACTCTGCCCTTACGAGCGCTTGAGTCCTTACCATCGGCAGCATATCCAGCGTTCGTAAGGAATTGAAGGTTATCGACGGTGAACAAATAAGCACCGGAGTGGTTTCCTCTTTCCGTCGTTCCCCGCGGTTTCTGGCGGGGAACCCATCCTACAATCGACTACAAATGATGGGTCCTCCGCCAGAGGCCGCGGAGGATGACGGTGGGCGTGTTACTTATGGGTAAGGAGAAGCCATGTGGGAGAGGTAATTGTTTAAGAGAGGACAAGCTTTACTGGATTTTAACGAACTGTACGGGCAGGCTTGTTTTGGGAATGAGACGGATGACAAAGGGGGCGGATAGAGCCTGGGCACTCATCATCCCATGCGCTGGCGCCTGCTCGCGGTAGGTTACCGTGATCGTTTGTGGGCCGTCCTGGACGTCCACGATAGAGATGGAGTACCCCATGGTCGGCTTTTGTCCGGCAAAGATGGCGACCGCGGTGAACCGGCTGAAATCGACCTCTGGGGCGGGCGGAGGAGGGACCTCCGGGGAGGTGTGCTCCTTCCAGAGCTGCTTCCATTCCTCAACGCTTGTAACGATCGCCGTGCGGAACGCGGTGACGCCGCTGAGCGCGCCATTCCACTGGGTGGATCCCCGGTCCGAGAGCTGATCCGCCGCATGTATTTCCCGCTGTACGGGCGCCGCTGTCTTTATATCAGACGATCCGCTAACTCCTCCAATCGACTTCGGTCGTTGCCGGGTTCCCAGATCGACTTCATCCTTCCGGGCCGCTAGCTTTTTTTCATTTTGCATAAAGCTCCCTTGCGTCGCTTGGCCGCGGATATCTCGGGCTTCTTCATGACTATCAATTCCCTTCCCAAACGATTTTGTTTGCACCTGGGCTGGCGAGGAAGCAACGGCAGCATTTTCGGTTGTGGCCAAGGCCGCGTCCTCGCTAGTCGAGAAAGCCGAAGCGCGGCGCGCGGTCGCGAGCTTGTTTTTCAACGCCGGTTTCATTTCAGCTAAGACTGTCTCTTTTTCAGAGGCATCCCCCCTTTGAAAAAGGGGGGTCTGGGGGGAATTCGCCGTTCCGCCGGAAATAGATCCCACTCCATTCCCCATGCTTTCATTGCTGTCGCGGGCTATAACGCCGCTTCCAAAAGGAACAGGTCGCGGCCCGTCTTTCAAATGGGCAAGAGGTTCGAAAGGAGCCTGCACCCCTTCACCGGAGGAAATAGGGACGAGCTCCGCCTTCTTGGCGCTCTCGGCAGGCGCTGAAGTACCGGCTAGGGCTGCGGGCGTTTTTTGAAGTGAATCTAAGAGAGGCGCAGAATGGTTGGGAGCGGCAGCCTTATCTTCGCGTGCGGATTGAAGCGGAGCGAATAGCTCGGGTTGAGATCTCCGCGCCTCCCGCGTGACCATGACGATAACCACCAGAACTCCGAAAGTCGCGATCCACTTAGTCGTCACCGGCCAATCGAGAACGTACCAGGGACGCTGCTCTCGTTCAATCCGGTCCAGAACGCCGCGATATAGCCTCTCTGGCGGCGTGAGCGCCGGAGTCGTTTTCATCCAGCTCTTCAAAGCCTTCATCTCTTTATACGCGTCCGCGCATTCTTTGCACTGCTCGAGGTGTTTCTCTACGGTGCGCTTGTCGCTCGCGGCCAGCGCATTGTCCATATACTCTGAAAGAAGGGGTTTTATATGAGAGTTCGTATTGGCCATGTCATTCCTTCAGCGCGCTCTTAAGCAAATCTCGCAATTTATCCCGACTGCGGGCGAGGCGCGACTTGACCGTTCCAACAGGGACCTCGAGCAAGGCCGCGATTTCTTCATAACTGCGCTCTTCGATATCCCTCAAGACGACAATAGCACGCTCTTGAGGTTCCAACTGCGCTAGAGCGGTGCGCAGCTGGGTTTGTCGATCCGTCGTTTCCAGCGTACGATCCAAAGGTGCTTCATGAGAGGGCAACTCGGGCGCCTGTTCGTCCTCTCTGCGGTTCCCGTCGAGCGAAAAGTGTTTCCAGAAAGAGCGGCGGGATTCGTAGCGTACGCGGTTCTTCCACGTGTTCACGCAAACCCTATAGAGCCACGTCGCGCTGTCGGAGTCGCCCCGAAAATTTTCCCAACTCTTATAAGCGCGAAGAAAGGTGTCCTGGGCGAGGTCTTGGCCGTCCGCCAAGTTTCCCGTGAGGCGCACGGCAAGGCTATACACGCGCGGACCGTTTTCCCGCATCATCGATTCGAAATTTTCGGACTTCTCAACCATTAGACACCGGCTTTCAGGGGCTAGTTCCGCACTCTTTCTAGCATTTTTGCGTTCTGTTACCCACCGCAGAACCTTAGCTGGAAGTTCCATATGCTAGTGCAACACTGTGACGTGATGAAGGCCTGGCCTACAATAGGCAGGTATGACCTATATCCACATGACTGAGAAAGAGCGCGACAAACTAGCTGTTTATCGAAGCCGTGGACTCAGCCTGCGA
>JBBSDO010000004.1:0-37098 GCA_038241515.1 Elusimicrobiota bacterium
CTCTGGCTACCAGAACAAGGACTTGGGCAACGTAACGAGCGTAACAATTGCAGGACTGACAGCCGCCACTACCTACTGGGTGAGGATGCTTGCGTACAATGCGGCGGGTCCCTCCCCCACTGTGGCGAGCACCCCGGCTTCGATGATGACGACATTGCTTGTCCAGCCACCGGGTCCGCCCACAAACGTTATCCTGTCCACCCCCCAGCCTACGTCATTGGATTTAAGTTGGATCGCTTCTAATGGAGCCACCGGCTATCGGATCGACGTGGGCCTTGATAGCGGCTTCGCGACTTTTGCGACTGGCTACCAGAATAAGGATTTAGGCAGCGTGACGAGTATCACAATCTCGGGGCTGACCGCGGGGACCACCTACTGGGTGAGGATGCTTGCGTACAATGCAGTGGGTCCCTCGCCAACAGTGGCGAGCACCCCCGCCTCAATGATGACGACATCGCTAGTCCTGCCGCCTACCCCACCGACGAATGTCACTCTGGCTAATCCCCAGCCGACGTCGCTGGACTTAACTTGGATCACTTCTACCGGAACTGCCGGCTACCGGCTGGATGTGGCTCTCGATAGCGGCTTCACGACTTTTGCCGCAAGCTATCAGAATAAGGATTTGGGCAACGTGACAAGCTTCACCATCTCAGGGCTGACAGCGGCCACTACTTACTGGGTGATGATGCGGGCTTACAATGAGGCGGGTCCCTCGCCAAGTGTGGCCAGCACCCCGGCTTCGCTGATGACAACGTCCCTCGTCCAGCCCCCCGGTCCCCCGACAAACGTCATTTTGTCCAATCCCCAGCCGACATCGCTGGACCTAAGTTGGACGGCGTCCGGCGCAGCCATCGGATACCGATTGGAAGTGGGCCTCGACAGCGGCTTTACGACTTTTGCGACTGGCTACCAGAATAAGGACCTGGGCAATGTCACGAACGTCACCATCTCCGGGTTAAACGCCGCTACCGCCTACTGGGCGAGGATGGTTGCGTACAACGCGGTGGGCCCGTCCCCCAGTGTGGTCAGCACCCCGGCTTCGCTGATCACGGCATCTCTTCCTCAGCCGCCTGCCGCGCCGACGAATGTCACTCTGGCCAATCCGCAGCCGACCTCCATGGATCTAGCTTGGACCCCCTCTGCCGCAGCCACCGGCTACCGGATTGACGTAGCCTTCGACAGTGCCTTCACGACGTTTGCCGCAGGCTACCAGAATAAGGACTTGGGCAACGTGACGAACGTCACGATCGGAGGGTTGAGCAACGCTACCGCTTATTGGGTGAGGATGCGGGCTTATAATGCGGCAGGTCTGTCGGCCAGTGTGGGGTGTTCTCCAGTAACGATGATGACGACATCTCTCACTCCCCCGCCTACGCCGACGAGCGTCATCCTATCCAATCCTCAGCCGACATCGCTGGATTTAAATTGGGTCGCTTCTCCAGGAGCCAGTGGATACCGGATGGTCCTCGCGTTCGACAGTGATTTTAAAAATTACGTTCCAGGTTATCTACCTAAGGACATGGGCAATGTGACGAGTTTCACAATCTCCGGACTCAGCGCGGCTACCACCTACTGGGTGAGGATGCTTGCGTATAACGCGGCGGGTCGCTCCCCCGATACCACCAGCACCCCGGCTTCGATGATGACGACATCGCTCGTCCAGCCACCGGGTCCACCAACGAGCGTTGCCTTGTCCAATCCCCAGCCGACCTCGCTCGATCTGGGCTGGACGGCTTCTGGCGGAACCGCGGGCTACCGCCTGGACGTAGCGCTCGACAGCGGCTTCACGACTTTTGCGCCCGGCTACCAGAATAAGGACCTGGGCAATGTTACGAGCCTCATCCTCTCGGGGCTAAACGCGGCGACCCCCTACTGGGTGAGAATGCTCGCGTATAACGCGACGGGCCCCTCCGGGTTCGCGATCAGCACCCCGGCGTCGATGAGGACATCGAGTCTCCCGGCGCCTGCTTCACCGACCAATGTCGTGCTGGCTAATCCCCAGCCGTCTTCATTGGATTTAAGTTGGACTCCCTCTTCCGGAGCGGCCGGCTACCGGGTAGACGTGGCCCTCGACAGTGGCTTCACGACGTTTATCTCTGGCTACCAGAACAAGGACTTGGGCAACGTAACGAGCGTAACAATTGCAGGACTGACAGCCGCCACTACCTACTGGGTGAGGATGCTTGCCTACAATGCGGCGGGTCCCTCGCCCACTGTGGCCAGCACCCCCGCCTCGATGATGACCACATCGCTCGTCCTGCCACCGGGCCCGCCGACAAGCGTTATCCTGTCCACCCCCCAGCCTACGTCACTGGATTTAAGTTGGATCGCTTCTACCGGAACCACCGGCTACCGGCTGGACGTAGCCCTGGACAGTGGCTTCGCGAGTTTCGCGACAGGCTATCAGAATAAGGACTTGGGAAACGTGACGAATATCACAATCTCGGGGCTGACCCCGGGTACCACCTACTGGGTGAGGATGCTTGCCTACAATGCGACGGGTCCCTCGCCCACTGTGGTCAGCACCCCGGCTTCGATGATGACGACATCTCTCGTCCTGCCACCGGGTCCGCCGACAAGAGTTATCTTGTCCACCCCCCAGCCTACGTCATTGGATTTAAGTTGGATCGCCTCTACTGGAACCACCGGCTATCGGATCGACGTGGGCCTTGATAGCGGCTTCGCGAGTTTCGCGACAGGCTACCAGAATAAGGACTTAGGCAACGTGACGAATATCACAATCTCGGGGCTGACCGCGGGTACCACCTACTGGGTGAGGATGCTTGCGTACAATGCCGCGGGTCCCTCACCAACTGTGGCCAGCACCCCGGCTTCGATGATCACGACTTCGCTTGTCCAGCCGCCAGCCCCACCGACCAATGTCACTCTGGCTAATTCCCAGCAGACGTCATTGGATTTAAGTTGGATAGCTTCTACGGGAACCACCGGCTATCGGATCGACGTGGGCATTGATAGCGGCTTCGCGACTTTTGCGACAGGTTACCAGAATAAGGATTTGGGGAATGTCTTGGGCGTCACGATCTCAAGCCTGACAGCGGGAACCACCTACTGGGTGAGGATGCTTGCGTACAATGCGGCGGGTCCCTCGCCCGCTGTGGCCAGCACCCCCGCTTCGCTGATGACGACATCTCCCGTCCTGCCGCCTGCCCCACCGACCAATGTCACTCTGGCTAATCCCCAGCAGACGTCAGTAGATTTAACTTGGATCGCTTCTACGGGAACTACCGGCTATCGGATCGATGTGGGCCTAGATAGCGGCTTCACGACTTTTGCGGCAGGCTACCAGAATAAGGATTTGGGCAACGTAACAAGCTTCACCGTCTCAGGACTGACGGCTGCCACCACTTACTGGGTGAGGATGCGGTCTTATAATGCGGCGGGTCCGTCCGCCAGCGTGGGGAGTTCTCCTGTAACGATGATGACGACATCACTCACTCCCCCGCCTGCACCGACGGGCGTCATCCTGTCCAATCCACAGCCGACATCGCTGGATTTAAGTTGGATCGCTTCTCCAGGAGCCAGTGGCTACCGCATGGTCGTGGCCCTCGACAGTGGTTCAACAAAATACGTTCCTGGTTACGGACCTAAGGACATGGGCAATGTGACGAGTTTTAGAATCTCGGGGCTCAGCCCGTCTACCACCTACTGGGTGAGGATGATTGCGTACAATGCGGCGGGTCGCTCCCCCGATACCGCCAGCTCCCCGGCTTCGCTGATGACGACATCGCTCGTCCAGCCGGCTGCCGCACCGATAAATGCCCCTTTGGCTGCTCCCCAGCGGGCGTCACTATACCCCCTGATGACACCGGATCTCACGAGCTGGCCGGCGTATCTGCCGGTCAACGGCACCTTGAGCCTTGACAACGCCTCGAACTATAGCAATGTCTACTTTAATTGGACCATCGCTCCCAGCGCCCGCCCTTCTCCCTCTGCGTCGGCTGGTCTTTTCAGCCCTGCGGCCAGCGCCAACTTCAGGACTTTCGACGCAGCTGAAAGTCTGGCAGTTTGGAACCTGAGTCCAGGACGCTACACGATCACCGTTCAGGCCTATGACGGTGCGGGTAACAGCTCGAAGGCCGTATCCAAAGACATCAGCTTGGTCCTTGCCGGCCTGAGCCAGATACGCGTTTATCCGAACCCCTGGCGGGCCGATCGGGGCTATCAAGTAAGGATCACCTGGGATGAGATGTCGGCTAACAGCACCGTCAAGATTTTCACCGTCTCCGCACGTTTGGTAAAAACTCTGAACGCCCCCGCCGGAATTGCACAATGGGACCTGACGAACGACACGGGCGATCGAGTTGCTTCAGGCATTTATCTCTACCTCGTCACGGATGCCCAGGGAAACACGACTCGCGGAAAGCTCAGCGTCACAAGGTAGGTAGGAGAAAAAAGGCTTGTAAGATCGACGTCAACAGCCCCTATCCCATTTCTGATAGCCCCTAGCGGATATCCCATGGTAAAGGCACGGAATAGGGCCGGCAGTTTACTTAAACACCGGTTCGGACTCGCGTTTGATTTCAAGCGCGGGAGAGCCAGGGTTTCCCGCCTTTGTGTACGGCCAGCCCCCCACATTGAGGGTCCACGTTTGCTCGTCAAAATGATACGTGACCTGTTTGCGCACGCGATCAAAGGCTTTCACTCCATCTCCCACGGAAAGCTGAAAAATCCGCAGCCTGTCGACGTCGGTCTCCGGAAACGATAGGCGCAGTTCCTGCTGGGCCGGGTCCAGCTCCCATCGGCCGGGATTATAAAACTCCAACCCGCCGTGAAAGGTCAACTGGCCGCCTGGCGCGAATACCATTTGCCTCGTCGTCCCTCCCCTCCCCGAGTTTTCCCACACGCCTTCAAGGTGCGCCCCGAGACCCCCATTCCGAGATTCAGGTTTTTGTTCAACGGGTATTGTCGGGGGCTTTCGAATTGGAGCGTTTCCCACGCAGCCTATCCACAAAAGCGGAGTGGCGCTGATCAAAACGAAGCACCAATGGCGCGAAAAACTGATCACATCTGGGCCAAAAGGTTATGAAGCTCGAGACTGTGCGTGGCAGGATTTACAAATCGATTGATAAATACGATCGTGCCTCTCTTGTCGATGACAAAGGTTTGGCGGCTGGCAACGAAAAGTCCCGAAGCTCCGTAAGTCTTTGCAATGGAGTGATCAAGGTCCGAAAGCAAAAGAAAAGGCAGATGATACTTCTGTATAAATTTCTGATGGGATTTCACCGTATCGTAACTGACCCCAAATAGGGTCGCCTTCAAGTCGTGAAAGGCGGCAAAATTGTCACGAAGGCTGCAGGCTTCCTTGGTGCATCCTGGCGTGTCATCTTTCGGATAAAAGTAGAGGACGATCGGCGCCCGATTGAACCACTCGCTCAGTCGAACCCGCGACCCATCGCTCGCCGGGGCCGTAAAATCTGGTGCCGGTGAACCGACTTTCAGATTTTCCGCCAGCGCTCTTGAAAAAAACATCGGCATGATTCCTATAGCAAGACCCAATCGCTTCAAGGACCAACTCTCGTCAACCATCATAGCAACCGCCATTTGAAGGGTTCACGGGTGTCTGCGATGCTACAAAATCAAACAATTTTGCAGGCCTCTTCGAAGGCGAGTCTGGGGTTTCGGGGATGAATTTTGGCGGGATCGCCGACGCCCAAGTTGCATAGGAAATTGGATTTCCAGGCGGTGCCTGCAAAAAAAGCGGCGTCAACTTTGGCATTATCGAAGCCGGACATCGGTCCGCAATCCAGGCCCAGCATTCGCGCGGCGATAATGAAATAGGCCCCTTGCAATGAACTGTTCCTGAACGCCGTGGATTCGATCATCGGTTTATTGCCCGCAAACCACGAGCGCGCGGCCGTATGAGGGAAAAGCTTTGGGAGTTTTTCATAAAACTCCAGATCCTGAGCAATGATGGCGGTTACGGGTGCCGATTTCGTTTTCTCGGCGTTGGCGGGAGCCACGCATTGAAGAAGCCTTTCTTTAGCTTGGGGAGTTTTCACGAAAAGGATCCGCGCCGGCGCACAATTGGCGCTGGTCGGGCCCCACTTCATGAGCTCATAGATCTGATGAAGAATTTCCTCCGCAACCGGTTGTTCCAGCCAGCCATTTTGGGTGCGGGCTTTGACAAAGATCTGGTCCTGTGCTTCCTGGGGCAATTGTTTCATAGATTTTCTCCTTCTGGATATTATGACACGCACTTATGGCCTACGCGTGGCAGATGGTGGGGTCCTACAAATGAATTAGGCCCCTGCTGACGAAACCGCACTTTTATCCTTTGAGTCTAATATTTTAGATGAGTACGAAAGAGAATGACTCCCATGGGCGTCCCCCATTGGGGAAAGGAGGCTTACATGCTTGGACCTTTAACCGCTATCGAATTAATCGCAGCCTGGCTCCAAGCGAGAATTCCTGCCGAAGCCGTGACGATCGAATCCTTTAAGACTTGGCTAAAAGCGAATCATCAGACCGAGCTGTGGGATTACCTTGAATGCAACCCTTTAGAGCAGCAAAGAATTGCAGCGGCCTTGTCGCGGATTAACAACGAACTCCAGAGCTGAAAGCAGCCTAAATTCCGTAATCCCAGCGCGCAGGACGAGGTTGACCCTCGGGAGCCGGGGCGGGAGTGTTCCATTCGACAATCGGTAAGGAGAATTGCCAGCTGGCTTGGATGTGGAAAACGGGCTTGAGACGCCGGTCCGCGCCTTGATCGTTGTTCCCAATGAAGTAATTACTCGCTTCAGCCATCAGGTTAAAATCAGGACTAGTCAAAATATCCCAACGTAGAGCCAACACAATTAGTCTCGGCAACGTATATGCCGGGTTGCCGTCCTTCGTGAAGAAGGTGTTTCCCCTCCAGTAGGAATAGCGCATTTTGAAGCGGTTGTAGCGAACGTACGCCTCATAGAGGGACCCGTTTCCATTTTGCACATAGTTTTTCGAGACTTCCGTCGCATCAATCCGATAGTGCGAGTGCAAATACCAGACATTCCCCCCGACGCGCAAGCCCGGCCGCAGATCCTGATAGAGACCCGCGCCGATCGTTTGGGCCACATCGTTAATTACGTTGATGGGGTGGGGGTTGGACTCCCCTCCTTCGTGCCTCCAATGCGACTGGTAGTGGAAGGTAAAATGATTGAAAAGATCGTTTCGATGCACGATGCCCCAATCAAACTGTTCGTTATGCCCGGGGGTGTCGATCCCGAAGTAGTTGAAGAAGAAGTCGTCATACTCGTGCGGCTTTTTTAAAATGATTTGCATGCCGGTTTCGTGGTTTCGGGTCGATGGCGCGCCTAAATCGTTATCCCGAATCGCCGCCGCAACGGTCAAAGGAGGTTCAACCACTTGGACATAGTTAGTTTCATAGAGAAGCTGCGGCAAATAATAATGAGGCGTATCCAGATTGCCCAAAACTACATTCATGTTTTTAACAGGCTGCCAAAGAAGCTGCAGCCATGGATCAATGGCGATGATCTCAGGTGCGGCGCCGTACGATTTTTCCGCAATCGCGCCCAATTGAATGCGAAAGCGCTGGTCCCAGAGAATGGTTGCCGTGGGCCGGATCGTGTCGGCTAGAAACGTGCGGTCGTTCAGTTGGTTAATGCCCAAGGTCTCATAGTCGTAAAAGTCGGTCACGTTAAAGACGTCAAGGAAAAGACGGTGGTTGGTGCCAGGAGGCTTAGCCCATGGGGCGTCCGGCTTGGCTCTCATGAATGCGTCGGGGACGGCATCGGGATCATCAATCGTCCCTGCGCGCGCCAACGCATGAAAAACAAAAACAACCCCGATAGCTCGGGGAAGGTATCGCGTAAATCGTCGAGGAAAAAACTTCACGGCGGCCCCAATTCTACAACAACTCCCTTTCGGCGAACATATATTTCGTCGGCCCGGCAAGCCACCATCGCACCATTGCGTTAATGGTCGATGGCCATACTCCACCAACGCATTGGAGGTATGGTAGGCCGGGCCCCAGCCGTTATGGGCGACACCGTAGCCCCCGGCCTAATTCCTGCCGGGGCGACAGTTCTTAGACGAGCTTTTGAGTTTTTTATAAACTTAGGGCTGGCCGTCGGCTTTTACGCAGTGGCTTTGAAAGCCACTTTTGCGATGCATCCCATCGCAAAAGGGCTTCTTGTTGGATTGGCCACAGCGGCAGAGCGCCACTTGTTGGGTCGCTTGCAATACTTGGCCGTCGCTGTCGAGGATTTCCACGTCGCCACTGACCATGAGTGGGCCGTGTTTCATCGCTTGAATCTTTACGTTGGCCATCGAAGCCTCCTTGAAGGGATCCGTTTGCAGTTCTTGGCTTGCCGCAGGCGTCAGCGCCCAGGGGAACGGCTTTGTGGTGTTTCGCTTAAGTCTGTCGGCTGAGGATTGAGGACAGCGTTATCCACGTACCAGCGTAAGTTGCCATTTTCCGGCCTGATAAGACTGGCTGGACAGCTGGGATCGGGCCCCGCCTGAGCTTTCACAAAGGGACCGTTTTTTTTCGCTCCCATCACGAGAAACCAAATGTTTTTTGCATGATTAATCGCAGGCAAGGTCAGTGTTATGCGGACGGTTTGAAGAGCACGCACGACATTTCCCACGACCCAGCGATCGCCGTCCATAAGAGCAGGGGTCCCCGGCATCAACGAAGCCGTATGGCCATCGGGACCCAGTCCCAATAATACGAGGTCAAAATCGGGCCAAGGCTCTGAGCCAAAGACCTCTTTCAATACCCCTTGGTAGTCCCGCGCCGCGATGGGAGGCGGATCTTCACCACGCATTCGAAACACGTGCGAAGAAGGAACCGGCACATAACTGAGAAGCGCTTCAGCGGCCATACGAAAATTACTTTCGCTATGCTCTTTAGGAACACAGCGCTCGTCCCCCCAAAAGACCCAAACTTTATTCCAGGGAACGCTAGACTTGTAGGGCTCGCGGGCGAGCCTGGAATAAAACAGCTTGGGAGTCTGGCCTCCCGCCAAAGCCAAAGTGAAACGGGGCTGGCGCTCAAGCGTGCTCGTGACGAGTTGCAAAAAATCTTGTGCGACGCGATCGGCGAGCGCTTCGGGTGTTTCTGAAGCGATTATAGGGTCAGCCATTTTCGTCCTTCCCGTTCTAACAGGTCGTCGGCTTCCTTAGGTCCCCAGCTTCCCGCCGGGTAGAATGCCAAGCCTTCTGCTTTTTGATTTTCCCAATGGTTGAGAATCGGATCCAAGAACTTCCAGGAAAGAGACAGCCAGTCGTGGCGCGCAAACAAAGTCTGATCGCCCATCATGACGTCCAAAAAGAGGCGCGTGTAGGCTTCGGGCGGCTTCACCCCGAAAGCTTCTTCGTAGTCAAAGTGCATCGTCACCGTGCTCATGCAAAGCTTGGGCCCGGGATGCTTGGCTTCAAAGCAAAGTGAAATCCCCTCGTTGGGCTGAATGCGGAACCGAAGGATATTAGAGGAAATTTGTTCGGCCAAGAGCGGCTTAAAAATTGAAGTCGGTACATGCTTAAACTGAACTGCAATTTCCGTTTCACGTTTCGCCAGCCGCTTCCCCGAACGGAGATAAAAAGGGACCCCACGCCAGCGCCAGTTCTCTACTTCAACGCGAAGCGCGGCAAAAGTATCCGTTGTCGATTGGGGATTCACGCCTTCTTCGGCTCGGTAGGCGGGTACAGGTTCGTTGTCAAGCGTTCCTGCCGCATATTGGCCTCGCACCACACAATCCGGAGTGGCGGCGCAGTCGATTCCGCAGAGAGAGGCCATGACTTTGGTTTTCTCGTCGCGTACGGCGTCGGCATCGAAGGAAGAAGGGGGCTCCATGGCTACAAGAGACAAGAGTTGGAATAAATGGTTTTGGAACATGTCCCGCAGAACCCCGGACTGCTCATAGTAGCCGGCTCGGTGCTCGACTCCGACAGATTCTCCCGCCGTAATCTGGATTTGGTCAATGTATTTGTAATTCCAAACCGGTTCAAAAATGGCGTTGGCAAAACGGAACATCAATATATTCTGGACGGTCTCTTTTCCCAGATAATGGTCGATCCGGTACACCTGTTTTTCTTGAAAAACCTTATGGATCGCCTCATTCAGTTTCTCGGCGGAATCCTGACTGTATCCGAAAGGTTTCTCAATGACGATTCGGATCCACCCCGAGCTTTTATTAAGACCGGCGGCGCCTAGCTGAGCCACGACACGCTCGTAGAGAGCCGGAGGGGTCGACAAGTAAAAGAGGTGACGACCCTCGGTTTGGTAGACCTTATCTAGGCCGTTTACTCGCTGCTGGAGATCTTTGTACGTCTTGGGATCGTCATAATCTCCCGCGAGGTAGGTGCAGCGAGACAGAAAGTCATCCTCGTGAGCCAAGGGCCCGGAGTCTTTCAAGCCCTCCTTGATCTTGTCGCGAAAAGCCTGGTCCGTGAGGCTCGAACGGGCCACGCCTAAGATGTAAAAATTTTTGGGAAGGAGATTCTCGTTCGCTAGCGAGAAGAGGGACGGCATCAGTTTCCGATGTGTCAGGTCACCGGAGGCCCCAAAAATAATGATGCCGCAGCTTTGCGGTAAAGGCTGTAGCAGGCACAGATCTTCTTTGGAAAGGATTTTAGAGACGGAAACCGGCTGAGCGATTGCGGCCATTTAGCGTGCTTTAGCGTCTCGCGCGGCCGCCGCCGCCTGCACCTGGCCCGCCCCGGGAGCAGCCACCCGCTTGCTCTCGCCAGCCTTTACGACGGCATGTCCGCCGAATTCGTTACGGAGCGCTGCAAGGACTCGGAAACTAAAGGGATCTTTTTGGCGCGACACAAAACGTTGGAAAAGAGACAGTGCGATCACGGGAGCGGCCACGCCCGATTCGATGGCTTGTTCTACCGTCCACCGCCCTTCGCCAGAATCTTCGACATACCCCTCAATCTGGCTCAAATCAGGATCCTTGGAAAAAGCTTCTTCGGCCAATTCTAAAAGCCAAGACCGCACGACGCTGCCCTGGTTCCAGAGATGCGCCACTTTATGCGAATCCGGCTTATAGGGTGAAGCTTGTAAAATTTCAAATCCTTCGCCATACGCTTGCATCATGGCGTACTCGATGCCGTTGTGAACCATTTTCACGTAATGCCCGCCGCCGACTCCGCCGCAATGCAAATAGCCGTCTTTCGGAGCCAGCGTTTGAAGAAGCGGCTCGAGCCGCTTGAAAGAGGTTTCGTCGCCCCCCACCATCGTGCAATACCCTAAGCGGTAGCCCCAAACGCCTCCGCTGACACCGGCGTCCATAAAGGAAATTCCTTTGGGCTTCAATTGTTCCGCGTGGCGGATATCGTCTTTGAAATAGCTGTTGCCTCCGTCGACAAGAAGGTCGCCCGGCGATAAGAGATCCGCCAACTCTGCAAGGTGTTCGTCCGTCGTTGGCCCGGCCGGAAGCATCAGCCAAACAATACGCGGCGTCTTAAGGGAGTCGACTAATTCCTTCAAGGAAGCGGTTGCTTTTGCGCCTTCTTTGGCCAGTTCCTGTGTTTTCGCCGCGGTGCGATTGAAAGCCACCACCTCGTGCTTGCCCGAGAGCCAGCGTCGCCCCATATTCATTCCCATACGTCCTAAACCAACTAATCCGATTTGCATAAATAAAGATCCTTTCGCAGGTTGAGACTACCGCGCCCCTGCCTTCAACGCTTCTTTCTTCGCTTCGAGACTTTTCAATAAACTGTCATAAGATTCGATAAAGAGCCGAACTCCATCATCCTCCAGCTGCTGGGTGACCGCGCTCATATCAATCCCGGCTGCTTTGAGCTGTTCCAATAGCTGTGTCGCACTCGAGGTATCTCCGCCTAAGCTCGCCCGTACTTTCCCGTGATCGCGAAAAGCTTCTAAAGTGGGCAAAGGAAGCGTGTTCACGGTGTCCCGGCCAATAAGCTCCTCGACATAGAGCACGTCTCTGTACTTTGGATTCTTCGTACTCGTGCTGGCCCATAATGGCCGCTGCAAGCGAGCCCCTTTGGCTGCTAAAGCTTGGAAGCGCGCACCCGAACGAATCTTTCCAAACATTTCATAAGCGAGCTGAGCGTTGGCGATAGCGGCCTTGCCCATCAAATCGCTTTTTCCCTTTTTTTCTAACTGACCATCTATCAAACTATCCACGCGACTGACAAAGAAACTGGCAACCGACGCAATGGAGGAAAGGGTCTTTCCGGCTTGCGACGCGAATTCCAGCCCGGTCAACCACGCTTCCATCACGGCTTGATAGCGTTCGAGCGCAAAGATCAAGGTGATGTTGATATTGATTCCTTCTCCCAAGGCCTGCTCGATGGCGGGCAGTCCCGCTTTCGTGCCTGGGATTTTCACCATGACGTTGGGGCGGTGGACGGCTTGAAACAAATGACGAGCCTCTTTGAGTGTGCCTTGCGTGTCGTTGGCCAAACGCGGACTGACTTCAATCGAGACAAACCCGTCGGCGCCTTGGGTCGAATCGTAAACCGGTCGGAAGAGATCGCAGGCTTGTTGGATATCCTGGACTTCGAGCGCTTCGAAAATGGCCTCGGAGGCCTTGCCCTGGCTCTGAAGCTCGTGAATCTGCGAATCATATTCTTTCCCGCCGGAAATTGCTTTTTGAAATATCGTCGGGTTGGAAGTGACGCCCTTCAAGCCGTCGTCCTGGATGAGTTTTTTCATGTGGCCATCCGTCACGAATTGGCGAGTGATGAAATCGAGCCAAATGCTTTGACCTTGCTTTTCGAGATCGCGTAAAGGGTTCATAAAGTCTCCTTAAAAGACGAGTCTATTTTATCACGTGCATTGATGCTTAGGATTCGGGGACGAGTCGAACCGCTTTGCGCAGGCGTGGGATTGTCATGAGTGCGTACGGATGGGTCACGGCCGTAAAGCTTGAGCTGCTGACCGCTGTCGTCGCAACGCGATAGGGAATCTGTTCTTCATCTCCAAGGTCTTTGGGCTGCCCCAATAAAATTTGATACGACGCGTTTGGACGCTCGCCTGCAAAGGCGCCCACCAAAATGGAGCGTCGAAAGTTAATGCGGGGAGCGGGTCCGGTCTGTCCCATTTCTTCCCAAAGTGTGTGCCAGGACGTACGGCCTTTGATGACCACTTCTCGAAAATCCTTCACGGCGCTATCGGGCCCACTCCAGCTCTGAGGTAATTCGGGGGCTTCTTCTTCGACCGGCGGGGTGGCCTCTTGGTTGGCATGGGCCAGGGCATTAGAACTCGATTGGTTGACTTCGTATCGGGGAACGGTCTGAGAACCGCGGGCCACCATGGTGCTTGTGGACAGCGGCGGCAAGGGTAAGGGAACGGTCCGCATGGCGCTCAAGCGATGGAAATCCACGCGCCGGACTGCAAAAACAGTGATGCCGATGACGAGAGCGGCCATGATCCAACCCCAGGGGGATCGCCGCGCCGTTCGGCCCAGACCGGCTTGACGTGCTAGCCGCGCCATCAAGAGATTGGGAACCTGTTCTTTGGAGGCGTTTTTCAACGCTTGGCGTTTGGAGCGGGCTTGCTTCGATTTGGCCTTATTCAACGCATGCCGGCAGGAATCGCATTCAGCGGTGTGGCCTTCAACTCTCCGTCGCGAGGCCTCCGGCAAGTCGCCATTCACATAGGCAGGAATATCCGCTTTGATATGTTCAGTTTCCATTCGCTAGCTTTCCCTAAGGGACATTATCGAGCAAAGATCACATCATTGCAACGGAGGGGAAGGTCCGGCAACCAACCGGCGCATCCGCAGGACATCTGGCGGAGATTCTCCCGGATCTTTGCGACGGAGGGGGAGGGATTCGAACCCTCGATACGGGTTTACCCCGTATAGCGGTTTAGCAAACCGCCGCACTAGGCCACTATGCGACCCCTCCGTGACAAAGACCAAATTGTTCTACTGATTCCCCGCCAAACCTGCAACACCATGAATTTACGTCGAAATTATAACAAAGGGCCCTTCGAGGAGTCGCCTTTTCTTCAAAGTCCACCGCCGGACGAATGAAGTAAAATCTTGAAACAATGGACTGGAAATTGTTTGCCTCCACTTTTGGTCTCATTTTCCTCGCGGAGCTACCAGACAAAACGGCATTCGCCACTTTGCTGATGGCAAGCCGCGGCAATCCGTTGGCGGTCTTCATAGGCGTGGCAGGCGCTTTTTGCATCCAAAGCGCTGTCGGCATCGCTTTCGGATCCGTTTTAGGTAGGCTGCCAGCGAAGGCCGTTCACGTGGCGGCAGGTCTGCTTTTCTTAGGCTTTGCTTGGGCGATGTGGCGTGAACACGGAGAAGAAGAAGCCGAAGGAGCCGCAAAAGCGGGTTCTGGGGTGCAACCGTTTTGGAAAGTGGCCGGCTCAGCTTTTGTCGTTATTTTTATAGCAGAATGGGGCGATCTCACGCAGCTTGCCACTGCAACCCTCGCTGCGAATCATCACGCCCCGTTGACCATTTTCTCGGCAGCGACTTTAGCCCTGTGGAGTGTTACCGCGATCGGAGTCGCTTTCGGCCACGCCGCCAAGAAATTTATCAACCCTGTCCTCTTGCAACGGGTTGCCGCGGTGATTTTTGCGGGCGTCGGACTCTTCTTTTTGTTTCGAAGCCTTTAAACCTGTGATACCAAAATGGTCAGTCATCGAACCTACGCAGGAAAGTCCAGTCGCCGCGGTGATGTCGAATGAGGCGGAATCCCTTCCGTCTCGACGCATTATTTTATTTTTGGCGGTTTTGGTTTCCCTAACGCTGCACCTGTGGCTTCTGCCTCGCTAGTTATTGGGGCCGGCCCCTTTTGCAGAATCTAGAAGTTCGCGCACCCGCCGCGTTAATTCACTTGATAAGTAGGGTTTTTCAATAAAATGGATTCCCGCGTGTAATACGCCTTGAGAGGAGATAATTTCCTCGGGATAGCCGGACATATAGAGCACGAGCACGTGGGGATGCGTACTGCGAATTTGACGCACGATCTCCGGTCCGTTCATTTGCGGCATGATGACGTCAGAAATGATCAAGTCCATCTCCTTCATCTTCGAGACTTCAGCGAGAGCTTCTCTTCCGTTGGCCGCTTCAACAACGTTATATCCGCTCTGGCGAAGTTTGTTTACGACAACGCGCCGCACGATCGCCTCGTCTTCAATGACCAAAACCGTTTCATGGCCCTGCAGAGATACGTTGGGAAGGGTTGGGTTAGATTCACTGGCCGTATCTTGAGAAAAAACAGGAAAAAAAGCACGGAAAGTCGTCCCCATTCCCGCCTTACTTTCGACGACGATTTCACCGCCGGCTTGCTTCATAATCCCATAGACGGTAGCCAGCCCTAATCCGGAGCCCCTGTCTTTTCCCTTGGTCGAAAAATAAGGCTCGAAGAGGTGCGAAAGAGCGGCCTCGTCAATTCCTTGGCCGGCATCGGAAACTTCCAGAACCGCGTAGTGGCCAGCCTCTAGATCGAAATGCCCTTTTTTTACGTCCTCGCGGGTTATCTCGTCATCGAAAGTTCTTAACGTAAGACGTCCCCCCTTCGGCATGGCGTCTCGTCCGTTCAGCGCCAAATTGACAACTACCTGCTCGACGAAGGCTGGATCGGCCATTATAGGACGGGGTTTTCCCAGCGATAATTCCACACGGACTTCGTCGCCGATGAGTCGATGTAGAATTTTGCTTACTTCTCGGACGGGGTCATTGAGATCCAAAACTGTGGGGCGCGCGGCCTGCTCTTTCCCAAAGGTGCGCAATTTTCGTGTGATCGCAAAGGCCTTGTCGGTGGCGTCCAGGATGGCGATGAGGTCGCGCTGGCGAGGGTCTTCCGCGCGCAACGTCTCCTTAAGACCTTCGGCCGTACCGCGGATTCCCGTGATCAAGTTATTGAAATCCTGCGCGACACCTGCCGCGAGCCTGCCCACGGCCTCTAATTTTTGAGCTTCGTGCGATGCCTTCAAAGACCGAGCCAGCCGGAATTCTGTGATATCTTCTCCGCAAATAAGCACTCCGGAGACTCTTCCCTCCTCATCGCGCAAGAGCGCATAACGACCCGCGATCAAGCGCTCTTGCCCCCCTTTGTTACGCACCATAAATTCCGAATATTCGGACGGCTGCTTTTGGGCGGTTAGAAGATTCCGAAAGGCCTCGCGAGCGGGTTCCCGTGAGGCGTCGGCAACGAATCGATCAAACCAGTTTTCTCCGATCAGGGTTCTTTCCTGGAATCCTAATAGGAAAGCGCCCATTCGATTAATCAGCGTGACTTTCTCGTCCAGGTCGACACCTACAAAGAGGACCGGCGCCACGTCGAGGAATTGCTGGGCCCTTCGTTTTTCATACTCCCATTTTTTCTCGAATGAGTGGTTATCGCTGATATTTTCCATGATCTAAGCCATGGCCTCCCTTTGGGATTCATCGCCGTACTTGACCAGGTAAGTTTTGATCTTTTCAAATTCGACTTTTAACTCCGCAAGCAAGGGCGTCGCCGTTTCGATTTTTTGATTTTTGGCGTCGTGCTCCAATTGACGCAAAAGTCGGGCCATGCGGTTCATTCCGACCATCGCGTTAGCGCCGGCACTGCTGTGCGCAAGCCGCTCAATTTCAGCCACGGCATTGTTTGAAATCGCTTGATCGAGTTCCCGAAAATTGGATTCCGTGCTTTGGATATAAAGGTTCACCAATCCCGAGCCTTCGAGACCATCCGCTCCAAGAGTCGCGATCAGTTGCTCTTGATCAATTTCGGCCGTATTGTCGACTCCTCCTTTAGAAAAGGGGGCTGTCGGGGATGCCGCTTTTCCCTCAAGCCACTTTTCTAGAACTTGCGCAAGCTCCGCGGGTTTTACAGGTTTACTGACATAATCGTCCATCCCCGCTTTGAGACATTTCTCACGGTCCTCTTTCAGCGCATGGGCGGTCATCGCAATAATCGTCACGTGCGTGGGCGTGTTGGGAACGCTCGCCTCTCTTTCCCGAATCAGGCGAGTCGCTTGGTAACCGTCCACCTCCGGCATCTGGCAGTCCATCAGAATCACATCGTAGGGGGTCTGTGCCACGGCTTCCAGCACCTCTCGGCCATTGGACGCGCTATCGATTGAATAACCTAGGCGATTTAATTGACGAATAGCCACCGTTTGGTTGATCGGATTGTCTTCCGCCAAAAGGATGCGAACAGGTTTCCCGTCGGGCCGCACCTTCGCGCGCGTCACTTCGGCGTTGGATTCCGGTACGGGGCCGGCGCGCGGGTTTGCGAGATTGCTAAAGGCGTCATACAGCTGAGAGTAAAGCACGGGCTTCGTGACGAAGGCGGCGACTTCCGCCGTTCGAAGTTTTTCGTTCCACACATAACGAGTGATCGATGTCATGAGGATGATGCGCGTCGCGGCGATGTCAGAATCCCCTTTGATTCGTGACACAAGTTCCAAGCCATCAGGCTTTGGCATTTGAAGATCGATGAGGGCTGCACTGAAGGGCTGTTTACCCGGAGGCGTACGGAGAAGACGGAGCGCTTCCTCAGCATTGGAAGCTTCGCTCACTTGCATGCCCCAGGCCGCTAATTGTTGGGCGAGCGCCTGCCGATTCGCAAGGTTATCATCGACCACCAGGACGGGCAATCCTTTAAAGGAAGCCGGATTTTTCCCCTGCACGGCCCCCGCTTGCTTATCACAGGTCAGCGTGAACCAAAACGTGGCGCCTTGACGCGGTACACTCTGAACCCCGATTTTTCCCCCCATCAGATCGCAGAGTTCTCGTGAAATCGCCAGTCCAAGCCCGGTTCCACCTTGGCTCCGCGCGGCCGAACTGTCGACTTGGTAAAAAGGTTGAAAAAGGTGTACTTGTTGTTCTGCGGAAAGTCCGATTCCCGTATCGGTAATCTCAAAGCGGAGCTCCACGCGCTTGGGCGTCTCCGCTTCTTTGGTTACAGCCAGGATGACTTCGCCGCGCTCTGTGTATTTGATCGCGTTGCTGATCAAATTGGTTAATACCTGACGCAGGCGGGAAGGATCGCCGCGTAGTGCCGTCGGAAGATCGGCACCGATCCGGGTGACAAATTCCAGTTTTTTTTGATGCACCCGTTCGCAAAAAAAGGTCACGGTCGTTTCAATCACTTGCGAAAGATCCATGTCGTGAATGTCGAGAGTCAATTTTCTGGCCTCAATTTTCGACAAATCAAGCAGGTCATTGATAATGGCTAAAAGGTTGTCTCCAGAAGTGTAGAGAATTTCCGCAAACTCCTTTTGTTCGGGCGTTAGCTTCGTGTCAAGCAAGAGTCCGGTCGTGCCGAGGATCCCATTGATCGGCGTGCGAATTTCGTGACTAATATTGGTCAGGAAATTGGATTTCGCGGCGGTCGCTGCTTCGGCGGCCACTTTGGCCTCGCGTAACTCCATTTGAAACAATTTTTGGTCATGGATGTCGGTACAGGTTCCAAACCATTTCACAATCTTCCCGCTGGCATCCCTCAGAGGAACGGCACGGCCCAAATGCCATCGGTACATTCCATCGGCGGCCCGCTTAAAACGGTACTCGATCTCATAGCCTTCACCCTTTTCGACGGATTGCTTCCAAGTCGCGTTGCAATGGTCCAAATCTTCCGGATGGAGGATAGGCGCCCAGCTGCTGCGCTGGGTTTGTTCGGTCGACATACCCGTGTAATCGACCCACTGCTTATTAAAATAGTCCAGAAATCCGTCCGGACGCGCTGTCCAAACCATCTGAGGAATTGAATCGGCCAAAAATCGGTAACGTGCTTCGCTTTCTTTGAGGGCTTGATCTCCGCGCCGACGTTCTGAGATATCATCTACCATCCCCACATACCCGCTCAAGACCCGCGAGTCCCGGATGGGCGCGGCTTTAACGGTGGCCCATACCGTCGCTCCGTCATTGCGCACAAATCGATGCGTTTGGACATAAATTTCCTGCTCCCGGAACGCGTGATACCATCCCTTGAGTAGATCGTCCCGGTTTTCCGGATGAACGGCGCTAAACCAGCCCTTATCAAGCGTTTCTTGAAGCGACAGTCCCACTATTTCCTGGAAAGTGCGATTGGTATAAATACAGCTTCCTGCGGCATCCGTTAAAAAGATTCCTAGGGGAGAGGCATCGCTCATAGCGCGGAACCGGGCGGCGCTTTCGCGCAAGCGATCTTCAGAGCGAACGCGTTCCGTGACATCCTGCGCTAGAGTAAAAAATCCGTGAATTTGATTGTCCTGGAGGTTCGGGACGAGCGTAATATCCATAATACGCCGATCTCCTCGTTTGTTGCGAAGGGTACTTTGAAACTTGGTTGGGTTTCCAGCCAGCACGCGGCGAATTTGAAGCCTAAAACCATCGTAGCTGGCCGCATCCATAATTTCCTGAACCGTTTTTCCCACCAATTCGTTTTTCGGCAGGTTAAACCATTCCTCGTAGGCCTGATTAACAAATCGGTAGCGCTCCTTCTCATCGATGTCGGCGATTAAGACGGGGAGACTATCCGTGATCAGTCGTATTTCACTATCGCGCTGTTTGAGTTCCTGTTCTGCACCCCGACGTTCTGTATTTTCCTCGTGCAGATCATCGACGGCGTGCTGCAGTTCGACCGTTCTCTCTTTAACGATTTTCTCCAGCTCCGTTCGCGATTGATGAAGCGCACTCTCCGACTTTTTCAGCCGTCGAGCCTGGGTCCAAGCCTGTTGCATGACATAGAGGCTTATTCCAAATAAAAGTGAGAGCAGACTTCCGAAGGCTAAAATCAGTCGGGAAAGTCCCGTGTGACGGGCCACCATAAAATCCGCCGTGGGCTCTACCGCAAACTCCCAAGCCGTACCGTAAAGCTGAAGCTCCGCCTTTTGTTGCCAGCGCGAACCACCGCTCTGGCCCGCGGTCGACTGATACACGGTCTTGCCGTTCATGGCAATCGAGAGATGATAGTGAGGGTCGGCTTCGAGGAAACTCGAGAAGAGCTTCTGAAAATTAAAAACACCCTCCGTAAAGCCCTCAAACTTTCCGGCGTGGAAAACAGGGATGAAGACCATGAACCCTGCCTTCCCACTCAAAAAGCGTATCGGTGCCGTAATCATGGCCTGGCGACGGTGAACCGCGGCCATGGCGGCGGTCCTGCGGGGGCCCTCGAGTCGCGTATCCCGGCTCAGAATTCCTAGACTGCCAGTTCCCGGAGCGATCCAGCGTACGTGGTATTGCGGATCTATCCATTCCAGGGCTTGAAGTCCCGGGGAATGCGCTACCAGCAATTTCCCCTCCGATTCCCAGTGGGGGTAGGAAGGTCGACCTTCCAATTCCCAGCGTCTCGAGAGCCGCACGAGCGCCAATATGCGAGAGCGCAATTCGCTTGTGGTTTGGGACCGGATTTTTTGAGTTTGAAGGGACACCTCGCGGATGATTTGCGAACCTTGTTCAAATCGCAAGGTATTCCAAAGTAAGAGAGTGAAACTTAAACCTGCCAGGGAAACGATCGCTGGAAAGAGGCCGCTGCGCCGGAGCGTCATGGGGACACCCGATGGGGTGGAGAAAGGCATGTTTTTAGAGGAAAAGAGCCGGTCTTTATCCTACTAAATCAATACGATCGCGAAGACCGTCCCCCAGAGAATGTAAAATGGGACCTCGGACTCTGTGATGAGAAAAAACACCCCGCTATCTCTCTTGGCCATCGTGTTCGGATTAGGCAGCGCCCTCCCGCCAATCGCATCGGCGACTTTGTTCGATCATTCCTCTTACGACTCGATCGTTCGGCGGTACGTCAATGAAGACGGATGGGTTGACTACTCCTCGATTCGCAAAAACAGCCTTTCGGCTTTGGAAAGTTATTTTGAGCGCTTGGGAGAGGCCGATCTCGGTGGCTGGTCGCGAAACGAACGCATCGCTTTTTGGATCAACGCCTATAATTCCCACGTTCTCCATTTGTTGGCGGAACATCCTGACATGAAGAAAGTGAGCGAAAATTTTGAAATGTTTAACTTTCCTTTCAAGATGGCGGGTGAGCGACTTACGCTCAACGATGTGGAACATCGAATTCTACGCAACCGTGTCAATCCGGATAACAAAAAAGGTCCGGTGGCGTCATTGTCATTCACGAAGCCCGATCCGCGGATTCACTTTGCGCTCGTGTGCGGCGCCGTGAGTTGCCCCAAATTACGCAATTTCGCATACACAGATGAAAATGTCGATGCCACCTTAACCGCGAACGCCGTGATTTTCGCCAATAATTCGCGCAATGCCGATGTACTGGACAACCATTTGCGCGTCTCCACTATTTTCAAGTGGTACGGAAAAGATTTTGAGTCACTTGGGGGCTGGCGACAATTCCTCAGCGGTCTTCTCGATCCTGAAAAACGCGGCGATGCGGCGCAGGTCAAGACTTACTTGCAAAACGAAGACCAAAAACCCGAGTACCTCTACGACTGGACGATCAACGACGTGAAGAATTCTTTTAAGTAGCGACACATTCCTCTCCCTGAGGGAGAGGACGTTGGTGAGGGGAGACATGCCGCCTTTTGATGTAGAAATTCGCTTCGTTGAATGCATAAAGTCTCCAGCATATCCCTCACCGGGCCCTTGCGGGCCGCCTCTCCCCAAGGGAGAGGAATAGGACCGTCACGCAACATGCGGCCGCTGCGCATTAGTCCATTCCTTTTCTTTCTCCTTTTTCCACCGTCTCAAAGCCAGGCTGCCTGCGGTCCGGCGGAAGATCCCGCATTCGAAACGTTGGTAGGCAAAGGGGATTACGCCGGCGCGCTACATTTAGTCCTCCAAGATTTACATGTGAGCGCCACCGAAGCAGGGCAGTTTTTTCTCGACCCAGGGGTGAGTGAGCGCAGCGACGATCGTCACGGACAATCCGACCCCGAAACCCAACAATCGCATCTGGACCCTGGACTGTTTCTGGAAGGAATGGCGGGGGCATGCCAGGGCGTCGCCCATGAGTTGCAGCACTTACGGCAGTTTAAGCGGGATACCTCCCATTTAAAGACCTATTATGCCAAGCAGCCACCCCAGGAGCGTTCGTTGTGGGTAGGATGCGATGTCGAGGGAACCCTGCCTACGGAGCCCGCGCTACTGGCCGCAGCAGCCTATCCCTGTTTGGAAGATAACGATCTTTCCCCTCATTTGGCCGCCTATGAAATCGAAGCGGTTCTGGCGCAAATTCCCTTTTCCCCCGCGCATCTCCTTCGCGACGAAGATCTACAGTATCTTCAGGATCATCTGAAACTCTTCGCGGACCACACGAAGCTCCTTGATGCCCGCACAAACGAAGGGTATTACCTTCCCGCCATTAAAAAAGAGGACATCGCTGTATTTTGCCGGGGCGCCCACTTTTTCCGTCGCAAGCACCTGGATACCTCGGCCTTTGACGCCGCGTGGAACCGCTATTGCCACAAATGACAGGATTTTTAGACGAGCAGGAGTTCGCTTTTTTGAAGCGTTTCGAAAACGGCTTGGAGGGGCACTCGATTGGCAGGTAAGAGCTTTTGTCGCACAGGCTCCAAATCAGCAAGCTGGGCGCCGGGCTTTCTAAAATGTTCCAGTATCAGAAGCATGAGCGGGTCAGCCTCCTCGATGTGGCAGGTGTTCTTACTGTCCCGGTAAAAGACCAAGACTTCTGGTTTTTCTGCTGGGGGCTTTTGAGCCGGGGCGCCCGCGGAGACCCAGTCGAAGATCTGATGGTGGTACACCCGTACCGCAGCCGTCAGATTGGAAATTCCTGAATGTCTCTTCACCACGGCCCGATCGATAAAAACTCGGAGGTCATTCCATTCGTAATCGGCAAGCTCCTTCACCCACGCTTTCACTTTCTCGTGCTCTAAGAAACGCGGGAAGGGCGCCAAAGAGGTGTTGAGCTCCCAATGCTGAGGGGCGTGCTTGACGAAATAGCGTCTTCGCAAATTTTCCCATTCGCTTTCTCCAAATTGCTTCCGCGTTAAGGGAAAGTCATGGTCAAGAGCATCCGTCCAATTCGTGCGCGTGTTGTTGCGATACACGGAGAGACGTTCAGGAATCTGATCGCCCCAAAGTCGCGACCGCTTGGGAAGCTGATCTTTAAAAAAGAGGAGATTTTTGAGGTCGCGTTCGACGTCGCGCAAGCTCACCATTTAATGTACAGCCACCGCTTCCCGCCGCTCGGCCAGAGGAGACCGGGGCGAATCGATCGGGAGCTCATACATCCCTAAAGAGACATCGCTCCCCTGACGTGGAAGATTTTTCAAGCCACCCGAGCAGGTCCGCTCGATGATCGTTTGAGCGTGGAGGGCTTCTTTAACCACGCTGCCTAGCGGCGGCACGTTCGTATCCCACTCGATAAGGGTGCTGACGGATCTTCCTATTTGGTGTAGGGTGAATTCATACAACTCCCAAACGGGGTCGATAATCGGCCCTTCGTGAGTGTCAATGACGACGTCCCCGCGATCGAAGTGCCCGGCCATGTGAATTTGGCCCACCCGGTGCAGCGGTAGCTGGCGAATAAATTCCTTCGCATCAAAGTGATGGTTCTTACTGTTCACATACACGTTATTAACGTCCAAAAGCATCCCACAGTCTGCTTCCTCAAGTACCTTATTAAAAAACTCGCTCTCGCTCATTTCGGCGCCCGGCAATTTCACATAGTAAGAGGGGTTTTCCAACAAAAACGGAAGTTGTATCCGCTTCTTCAGTTGTTTCACCCGCTTGACGACGTGATCGGCCGCCTCGTTGGAAAATGGCAGGGGCAGTAAATCGTGGAAATATTCCCCTCCCACGCTCGTGAAACAGAGGTGATCGCTGTACCACAAGGCCTTGGTTGTGTTGAGGAGTGTTTTCAGCCGATCGACGTACTCTTCGTTCAAAGGATCACAGCTTCCGATCGATAAGTTAACGCCGTGCGAAACGACGGGCCAGCGTTTGCAAACGAGCTCCAAAATCCGCTGCGGATACCCGCCAAAATTCATGAAATTTTCCGGAACAATTTCGAGCCATCCGACCGGGAGATCGGTCTTTAACAAGTCGCGAAAATGCTGTTTACGCAAGCCGATTCCGGCGCCTAAAACCTGGAGATGTTCGAAGTCAGAGTGGGGCATGTGTTAAGAAGGGATCGGCGGGTCGGCGAATCGGAGGAACGGCGACTTCTGACTCTTTCGCCGAACTTCCGACCCGCCCTTCCCCCGAACGCGTCTGTTAGTGGGCTTTGCTTCCGTCCGTCGCGCAACCGCCCTTGCCTTTGCAAGAGTTTTTGCCGGCGCAAGAGCCGTCGCCTGTTTTACATCCGCCTTGGCCTTTGCAATCGTTCTGGCCGGCGCAGCCGTGCTTCGCCATATTCTTCATTGAGTGCTTTTTATGCTTGTGCTTTACGGTAATCGTCTTGGTTGACGAATCGCCGGTCGGGGTCGAAACCGTATCTGTTTTGGTTTCAGTCTTCATTTCATCCGCGTAAGCCACTCCGGTCAATAGGGAGGCCGAAAATACGCCGGCAGTGATCAGATTCTGCAATTGCTTTCTAGTCATTAGTGAAGCTCCTTTGGTTCGTGGGTAGTCTTTCCAGTGCCCTAGGGTACATCGTTTCTACTCTTTATCGCAGCGTCGCGACAAAATGGTGTCAAGAGAAATGGCGCCCGCCCCTTTCACGATCAGCCACACCAGCAAAACACTAAAGAGGTATTCGGAGAGGCTTAAAAAATCGGAGTAGTCTTTGACCTCTTTAATCTTGGCCGTGAGAATCGCCACAACCATAGTGCTGATCAGCGGAATGGCGGCTATGCGCGTGAACAGGCCTAAAAGAACAAGCGCGCCGCATCCCAATTCTACAGCGGCGACAAAAGGGGCCTGAAGGCGCGGTGCCGGAATTCCCAGGGAGGTGAAAAATTGAACGACTTTGTCGAGGTGGGTCAATTTGCCCCAGCCGCTAGGGATGAAAATCGCTCCGATCGTGATCCGGCTGAGGAGGCCGGGAAGCCAGTCGAATTTCGACGCGATAGAACGGACTAGATCTCGGATACTACGCATGGGCGCCTCTTTGCAAGGGATTGTCACTACTCCTGTTTGTGGCTAGTTCAGCGGTTTTATTACACAATGACGGCGCCTTTGGCGGCTAGGCATTCGCGAAGTTTATTTCGTGCGCGAAACAAGGTGACTCCCAAATGGCTCGGTGTGACGTTGAGAATAGCACAAATTTGTGACGCAGGAACCCTCTCGACCTCTTTCAACGTGAAAGCCATTCCTAAAAGCGACGAAAGGCCTTCTAAGCAGTCCTTCAGCATCTGGCCAATCGCGCGCGATTGAGCTTTTTTCTCCACCTCGGTCATCACCGCCATTGAGGGTTCGTCCCAGTGCGCCTCTGAATCAAAGTGACCTTCAAAATCCGCGTCCATGGCGTCTAAGGACGGGTTTCGGTCGCGCAGGCGGCGAGTTTCGCGGGCTTTGTTATAAAGAATTCCAAACAAGTACGTTAGAAGGCGTGAGCGCTGTTCGAAACGACTCCCCCCATCAAGGTAGGCACAGAATGTGGCCTGCACTAACTCTTCGGCTTCGTTCTCATTAAAATTCAGGCTAAAAGCAGCGCGCATCAAATTGGCCGTGTAGCGTTCAATCAGCTCGGCTACCTCCTCTGAGGAGGGCCTCTTTTTCGTTTCGGCCGCCGCTGGTGTCATACGTAGCGCTTCAATATGGCTTCGGTGATTCGCCGTTTAATTTGCGGTAACTTGACGGCGGGGTGCTGGGAGAGCGCGCTCATGGAGCGATGCAGCCGGTTGATCACACGGATCTCTTTCCAATAATGTCTACAAAAAGGGCAGATGGACCAATGCACCCAAAATTGGAATCGGCGATAAAGACCCCCGTCAAGTGGCGGCATCCCGCTCGCCACTTGGCGCGCGAATCGTCGGCACGTCTCGCCCATGATCGAATCGATCGCATTCATAAATCTCGGACGACCGCGGGCAATGACGAGCTCGAAGGGGGGTGCTTGCAGTGTTCCCCGCATTGCTGCAGCAATTTGGCGACGAGGCCGGTCCATCCTGTCTGATGACTCGCTCCGATTCCGGCGCCGTTATCGCCATGAAAATACTCGTAGAAGAGCAGGTGGTCTCTCCAGTGCGGATCCCTCTGGAACTTTTCGGCCCCTCCAAAGACAGGCCGGCGCCCCGTATCGTCCTTCAAAAACGTGCTCGTCAGGCGGTGGGAAATCTCCATGGCCACTTCCCAAAGATTTTTCATCTGACCCGATCCCTTAGGACACTCCACTTTGAAGTCTGGGCCTAGGTAGTGATGAAATTTTTGAAGCGACTCCACGATGAGAAAGTTGATCGGCATCCACACCGGTCCGCGCCAGTTTGAATTGCCGCCGAAGAGGCCCGTCGTGGATTCGGCCGGCTCGTAGGAAATGCTGTGCGTCTCACCGTCGAGCGTCAGCATGTAGGGATGATTTTGATGATACTTCGAAAGGGCACGGATTCCATGGTCCCCGAGAAATTCCGCTTCATCTAGCATTTTGTCCAGAATGCGTCGCAGCATGTCCGGTGAGACGATCGATAAAAGCCGCCGCTCGCAGGCCCCCCCATCCCCGTTGCAGGTCACGTCTTTAGCGAGATCCGGCCGATTTTCGAGAAACCAGGCCATCCGCTTATTGAATCCCGCGAGTTTAAACAAGGAGGAGATTTCCAAGGTTTCTACGGCAAAGAGCGGAATCAAGCCCACTCCGGAACGGATTTTTAGACGAAGATGGCGTCCATCCGAAAAATGCAAAGAGTCATAAAAGAACCCGTCCTCCTCATCCCATAGCGTTTCATCGTCTCCCATCTTGTGCTGCATCGCCTCTGAGATATAGAGAAAATGCTCGAAAAACTTGCTCGCAATATCTTCATAGGCGGGATTGTGGTGAGCGAGCTCAATGGCAATCTTCATCAAATTCAGGCTGTACATCGCCATCCAGCTGGTTCCATCGGACTGCTCAATGATGCAGCCGCCCGGTAGGGCCACATTGCGGTCAAAGACCCCGATATTGTCCAAACCCAGAAAACCGCCTTGGAAAATATTGTTCCCTTCTTCGTCTTTGCGGTTTACCCACCAGGTGAAGTTCAGCAGAAGTTTTTGAAACACGCGTTCAAGAAAGAGCAAGTCCCCTTTGCCCGTCAGCTTTCTATCAATCTTGTACACGCGCAAGGCCGCCCAGGCATGCACCGGCGGATTGACGTCACCGAAGGCCCATTCGTAGGCCGGCAATTCGCCATTCGGGTGCATATACCATTCTCGTGTCAAGAGCATCAGCTGCTGCTTCGCGAATTCGGGATCGATCATCGCCAGTGGAATGCAGTGAAAAGCCAGATCCCATGCCGCAAACCAAGGGTATTCCCATTTGTCCGGCATCGAGAGGACGTCTTCGGAATACACATGTTCCCACGCTTTGTTGCGGCCCTTTTTTCGCTCCGGCGGTGGCGGCGGACAATTCGGGTCCCCATCCAACCATTCTTTAACGACATAGTTATAAAACTGCTTACTCCAGAGCATCCCCGCGAACGCCTGACGTTGGACGCTCCGCGCATCGTCACTGAGTGCCGGGGGAATCACTTGGGCATAGAAGTCATCCGCTTCTTGTTTCCGCAAATCAAACACCTGTTCAAAAGAGTTTTTGAGAACTTCTTCGGCTGGCTTTTTATCGGTTAATCGCAGCCGAACGGTCCAAGTCTCCCCCGCTTCAAGATTCTTACGGTAGTACGCGGACACCTTCGTCCCTTTTTGACGAGGATTAATGGCCTCTTGGCGGCCGTTCACCACGTAATCATTGATTCCGTCCTTCACATAAGGGCTGGAATTTGGAGCGCCAAAGAGCCGCTGGTTGTTGGATTCATTTTCAGTAAAAAGAAAATGGTCAGGTTGATCGCAAATCCACCACATCGGGTCCAAAGACTCATGCTGTATGGAGACAACTCCTTCGGTTTCCTTCGGCCAAGGAATTTGTTCAAGAAGCGGTTTCTCGGAGAGCGGACCCGATTTCCAAGACCAGGTGTTGCGAAACCAAAGGGTCGGCAAGAGATGGACGGCGGCCGAAGAAGGGCCCCGGTTCACAATCGTCAATAGGATAAGAATGTCACTCGCAGCGTCTTTGACATATTCGGCCGTCACATCGAAGTATCGATTCTCGTTGAATACCCCCGTATCGAGAAGCTCGAATTCCGGATCATGCCGGCTGCGCCGCTTGGATTCTTCGACGAGACGGGAATAGGGATAGGCGGCCTGAGGATACTTGTACAAGGCCTTGAGATAGGAATGGGTGGGAGTACTGTCAAGGTAGTAGTAGTACTCTTTCACATCCTCACCGTGGTTGCCTTCGTTGCCGGTCACTCCAAAGAGACGTTCTTTAAGAATGGGATCTTTTCCGTTCCAGAGTGCGAGAGCAAAACAAAGACGCTGGTGGTTGTCGGATATTCCTAGAAGGCCGTCTTCCCCCCAGCGGTAGGTTCGCGACCGCGCCTGATCGTGAGGAAAATAGTCCCAGGCCGTTCCTCCTGCGCTGTAATCTTCACGAACCGTACCCCACTGCCGCTCGCTGAGATAGGGCCCCCAGCGCCTCCAATAGGCCGTCCGGGCTTTATCCTCTTCGAGCCGACGATATTCCGCGGTTTTAAGAATCGACATGACTAGATATTGCTCCCTCTCCCTTCTTGGGAGAGTGTTGGGGTGAGGGCGTCCCTCACCCTCGCTTCGCTCGACCTCTCCCAAGAAGGGAGAGGTGACTCAAAAAGTGAGAATCGTTTTGATCTCATTGGGATTGGTGCGCGTCACAGTTTCCTGAAACCGCTCGAGGGGCAGGCGGGCTGTAATCAAGGAAGAAAGCGCCTCGGGCCATTTCTTGTGGAATTCTTGGAGATGTCCGATGCCGTATTCGAAAGCAATTTTGGGCGCATTAACCGTGCCTAGGACAACCTGATTTTTCAGAACGATATCGCGCATGAGAGCGCCCGCGTCAATGGTAAGGTCTTTCATCGGAGCCGGAACACCCGTAAAAATAAAAATCCCATTGGTGCCCAATACTTGCAGATATTCGAAAGACACGCTCGCGGCGCCTGTGGCTTCAAAAATCAAGTCGATGTCCCCGATGTGCTCCGTGAGCTGCTGGGCGTTTTTTTCGGCGGTCGAATGGTATTCCCCGCCGATCTCCGCGATCAACGCGCCCTTGGCATTGGGTTCGGGCTCGCGCGCCAGAACGTGGACGTCCATATTCAGCAGACGCAGGACCATCGCGCCTAGAATTCCAACGGGACCCGCCCCGAGCACGACGGCGTTGTGGCAGGTCTTATTGGCCCCGCCATTTTGGATTTGACATTCCCAATGAAGCCGGCTTTGAATGGTATAGACCTGAATCATCGCTTTCTCAGCGATCGTTAAAGGTTCAAGCAGGACGGCGCAGTCTTTGAGCTCAGGCGGGACGACATTCATGTACGTTTCATCATCGACGACGTATTCCGTCATGTATCCATGAGCCGCCTTGATGCCCCGCTCTGTAAAATGGCCCGTGTAGCAAAAGTCTTGCTGCATGTTGGCACAAGAGATGCAGTTCTCGGGACAACCGCGCCGCACCGTCGGCACGACATAATCCCCCACCTTCACCGCTTTCACCAGGGGGCCGATCTCGATCACCTGCCCCAATGATTCGTGACCCGTGATCAGGTAATCCGATCCCGTGGGAGGAGTGCCATACTTAAAGTCCCAGATCTCGCGGTCGGTGCCACACACGCCGATATGGAGCATTTTTATTTTGACATCGGTGGGCCGCACGAGCCGGGGCTCGGGATGATCAATGAGTTTTATTTCTTGCGTTTTAGGAAAAACAGCGACGGCTTTCATGATCTCTCCTCGACTTCCTGCGAAAATTCTACCTTATGGCCAGGAAATGATCTGTGCCGCGGTAATGCCCTTGATGCCCGCATCGGCGAGAACGGCTATTTGCAAATGCTTAATGTCCCAATCCTTCCCTGGCGGAAGGGTCGCCTCAACCGAACCCTCGGGCGGAAGGGCCATTGTCATGATTTTCCGCACAGCGAAGTTTCCACTCATCGTGACGCCAGCGTTTTCCCCGCGCAAGACGTTCACGGGGGCTGCTTCTTCGCAAACGACGACCGTTAATTGAGTTCCATTTCTCGGAAAATCGGGGGGTAGTCGTACGCTGACGACGACCGCCCCGCTGTCATTTTTGACTGCTTTAAGGTCGAGCGCGGGTCGAGGGGTCTGCACTCGGCGGCGAACTTCCTCAACGGCACGACTTTGATCCGATCCCACGAACCCCGTTTCCCCTTGGACGACCATTTCGGGAGTGTAAATCGAGTCTTGATGGAACAGGCGACCGTACATTTTTTGGCGATCGGTGCTGGCGTGGCTGGAGAACGTGTCCTTCCAACCCAGAGAATCCCAATAGTCCACATGGAAGGTGAGGAGAATGACCGAAGCGCCGAATTGCCGCCGCAGATCTTTCATCACGCGCTCGGACGGAGGGCAGCTTGAGCAGCCTTGCGATTCAAACAGCTCGACGACTACCGGAGTGGTCAGTGGGGCGGCTGCCAAGGGTGAAGCGCTTTGCAGGAGGGCGAGAGACACGAAACTCCATCCGAACAAAACCGCATTGAGGTGTTTTTTCATTAGTCCCAATCCTTCATTTGGAGAGTCTTTTTCGTCTACAGACTTTGCACTATTTTGTCCACATGTTGGACGACGAAAAAGACTCTTAAAATAGAGGGGCCTACCATCCGACCTTGTTTTGCTGGGAGGATGGCCTAGCTTCCACTAAGAACTGGTCGCCAGGCCCTCTTCATCCAGCCTAAACGGGGATTCCGGGTTAGGTCTTCCTCTGTAGGTGACCGGGGAGACCTGGCTATTACAGCGAATTCGGAAGAATTTTGCTATTTCGGAAAAGAGTCGCGGTATCCGGATCGCGCCGACCAGAACGGAGACAGGAATGCCTCCACGGCCGATAGACGATTGATCATTTCCTCTTGCAGGGGATCTACGGAGGGTTTAGGTTTCTGCTGTTTTAAAGTTTTACGTTGAACACGCTTAGTCATAAACAATCTCCTTTCAACCACCGAGTGATGGCCTTCCATAAGGTAGACGCTTTTTGCCACGATTTTGTTCCCGTCAGGTTTGAGAGGTCTTACTTCCCCCAGATTTTCTTGATGTATTCATCGCGCCCCGAGTGATCGTGATAACGGTGGTAATCTTCGGGACTCTTGATGTAGTACTTCTGATGGTACTCTTCGGCGGGCCAAAATTTAGAAGCCGCAACGATTTCTGTAACAATCGGGGCTCCGTAACGATTCTCCTTTTCCAGTTGCTTTTTAGAAGCAAAAGCCGCCTTAGCCTGGGTTTTGCTGTGAAAGAAAATAGCCGTGCGATACTGGTGCCCCCAATCGGGAAATTCCCGGTCCTTCGTTGTGGGGTCAATGTTATGCCAGAAAACATCGAGCAGTTTTTCGTAGCTCACTTTGGCGGGATCGTACAGAACCTCGATGGATTCCGCGTGGCCTGTGTCGCCTGAGCCGACCTGATGGTAGGTCGGGTTCTCCTCTTTGCCCCCCGTATATCCGACGGTCGTCTGAATCACTCCGGGCGTTTGATCAAAGGGCGGCTGAATACACCAGAAGCAACCCGCCGCAAATGTCGCTTTCTCCGTGCCGGTTGTTTTTGGAACAGAATCGGCGGAAAATCCAGGGACGGATAGACTGAAAGCAAAAATCAAAGCGAACAAGCGTCTCATGAGAGGTCTCCTTAGGAGGGATTCACAGGTCATCCCTTTTTCGAATCCGGCTTCGGCGTCGCGGACTCGAGCGGTACAAATTGCAGGGCCAGCGAGTTAATACAAAAGCGAAGGCCGCTCGGCTGGGGACCGTCATCAAAGAGGTGCCCTAAATGGGCATCGCACCGGGCGCAAAGCACTTCGGTGCGCCGCATGTCATGGCTGTAGTCCTGCTCGGAACGAATATGCTCGGCGGAAACCGGCGCAAAAAAACTGGGCCAACCTGTTTTCGAATCAAATTTTGAGTCGGAGCGAAACAAATCCAGTCCACAACACACGCAGCGGTAAACGCCTTCCGCACGATTATTCCAGAAAGCCCCCGAGCAGCTTTTTTCTGTCCCTTTCGTGCGGGTAATTTCAAACTGCTCGGGCGTTAAGACTTTTCGCCACTCATCATCGGATTTTCGAATCTTTTCAAGCATGCAGCCTCCTGTAGGCTTACTAGTCAGTGTCCCTCAGCCGCCGAATATTACGTAACTGCTAGGGTATAGCCTAGCTCTTTTTTGGGACTAACCCAGGCGACAGAAAAGGAGCTATCTGCTACGAGCGTTCAGAAATGAGCTATGTTCCGTTGACGTCGATCTTACCAGCCGTTGGCTCTTACGGTTGTTAAGGGAAAAGCCGTAAAGACCTGAAAGAATCGGAAGGGCGACGTCAACGGACCATAGCCCATTTCTCATAGCCCGTGGCCCATAGCAGATATCGTTTGGGGTGAGGCAACTAGCTCAATCATTCAATCGGGATTCCTGGTACATCTTCACCGGCCCGTGAACCACGTCATTCTCGTACGACACGATAATTTTGTACTGCGGTTCCAAGAAATACCGCACTCGATGAATGTCTTGTTCCCCTCCATCCTTCACAGTGAGCCACTGCTCTACGCAACTTCGTGGTAAACCTTTTTTAATAGAGGAAGCGACGTCGCGAAGCTCTTTTGAGCGGGTTTGCAGGGTTCCTTGCCGCCAATTGATGGGAGCGCTCCATACCACCTCGGAACCCTTTGACTGAGTGCCACCCAGGACCAAGCTCACTTTGTGCTTTCCGGCCGCCAGCGGCGGCGCGTAGTCGTCGGGCGAAAGACAACCTTCCCAATTCCCCGCGGGAGGAATACCCGCCGGTCCGTCAAAAGAGGTTTCGATCCGATGGGAAGGCTTTCCGTCGATGACAAGACGCGACGCCGCGACCAGGTCCATTAAATTTAAAGGAGTGAAGGCTTGATTCGTTATATGGACCCACATGAGCGGAGGGAATGAGGAGGGACGATCCGTGTGAATAAATTCAACGGTCAAATCAGGTTCTTCGAGCGCCCAAGCCAAACAAGAAATACCGAGTGACCCGAGAGTAATCAGGAACCCCATGAGGACGGCTTTCATCGTTGAATTACAGCATTTCTGGTTGAGAATTTTGTTGTTTGGGTTTGAATGTCAAAAAGGGAGTGGCAGGATTATAAAATGATCGATGGACAATGAATTGAAGAAGCGCATCGAACATCTGCGCTATGTTCTCGGTTCAACTGACGATCCGGCAGCGGCCGGCGATTTAGCGCCCCCCAGCGACCGCCCGTCTTTTCCACAAGAGGTTCCCAAATCCTATCAAGCCTTTCTGCGCGTAGCCGACGGTGCCGTCTGCGGGGTCATTGACCTTTACGAAAGCGCGGAAGTCTTGGGAAGACAAGCCGCGGCAAAACCTTTACCGGGAGGCCGCAAACGCTGGTTCTGCATTGGGGAGGTGGAGGAACAGGCTCTGGTGATGGAAGTGTCCGAAAACACCGTTCATCTCGTGGATCCTGAAACCGCTTCGATACCGGGGGAATCGCTCGGGGAGCTCGATTATTTTTTACTCACGTCGGTGTTCGGTGAAGGCTACGCGGAATTCGTTTTTGACCCCGAGGAAGACCTTTGGTACCAACTGCTCCAAAAACTCAAAGTTAACTAGTGGAGGCTTTATGCACTTGTCCTTAACCGCTCAGCCCCTCGTCGCGCTCATCGCCGGCATTCTCATCCTGGCGATACCCAGGCTGCTGAACTACATCGTGGCACTCTACCTGATCATTGTGGGATTGATGGGACTTGTTCATTAGCGATTAAACGGCGGATGCCCGGTAGGGCGGAAAAACCAGAATGGCGGCCTCGCCAATGGCGGGCCGCGGTTCGGGCACCCCCGGGTTTTCGGTGATCCGTCGTATTTACCTTTCTTCTGCTTTAGGCGGAGGTCTGGGTAATATGCTGTTGCGGGCGTGCGGGAAGAAACCAAGTGACCCCCGAAGCAATGACGATAGGCGCGATGGCGGCACCGAACGGAATTCTGCGATTCCACAAGGCAACTAAAGCCTGCTCAATCGGCAGCATCACACGGTCAATGAAGACGGACTGGTAGTTGCGTGGCGGTTGAATAAAAAAATTGCGAATCTTTCGAGCATTGTCCTTTCTCCGCTCCGCAGCGGCATCATCCCAATAGACGCGCTCGCGCCGAGAAGATTCGGCATAGGGGCCTCCCATACGGGCCATGTCGTGGGATTTGCCTCCAAATCGAGCCTGAGTAAGTTCCGACGTGAGCGGCGCCAAGCCCTTTTTGCTCTGGGCGACAACTCTATGCAAAAGGCGGTCTTCAGCCGGTTCTTCGATATTTTCTTGAGATTGAAAATAGAAGTTCTCGTCCCCATACCACGGCGCTATGAAATGGATCAGCTTAATGTCGGTCGTCGCAAATTCTTCGCGCAGTCGAACGATCGCCGCATAGTCACATTGCGTTTGATCGACATGGCTGCGGTGCGAATCTTCCGGATGGGCCAGACGTATTTTGAAGGGCGCATGATGACCCGTTTTCTGCTCCCAGGCGAGGTGCTTCAGTAATCCTCTTAGGTGTTCCTCGTACACTGTTTGAATGATTTCCTTTGTCCTCGGGTCGCCATTGTCATCCACCATCAAATCAGACGAAAGGTACCGGACTTCCGTTGATCCTCGCGTCCCTTCGGCCAGTCGTTCAGCGGAACGCACCGCTTCACGTCGCCGCACGGGCCACTCGCCTCGCGCTTTGGCATCTCGAATGGCCGATCTCCAGGCGAATAATCGTTCTTCGATGTGCCATATAGAGGTCGTCCTGCGAAGCTGTCGCCAGAAGCGTGGGAGGTGGACGAGAAACCAAAATCCGGCCTTAATTAAATGGGCCCATGTTGTGAGTAGCCCCGCATGTCCAGATCCATGAACGATTTCAATAACATCGTTTCCATGTTCGAGCATTTGTCGATCCATCAGTCCCGAAGCGATCACACGGTCGTCCGCATGGGGACTGTTGACCACGGAAACGCCATCCATCACCAAATCGACAAAACCCGGTAGGGGTTCGGGAGGAGGATCGCTCAAAAATACGGCCCGATAATTGGTACGGTGTTTTTGTTGAATCATCCAGCGGCCGTCTTTTTTAATGATGTCCTCCGCCGAGGCCACTATAAATTTCTGGGCATAGTCTGAATTTAGATCCATTCCTAGCCATTGCGCCAAATGGGCGGTTGCGGAGGCATAACTCTCAATCGTCACGTCATAAAGGGTACGTTTCCACTGGGACCTGTGTTCATAAAAGGACTGTAATGCGACGTTCAATACCTCTCGAGTGGCACCGACGAAAAGGTTGGGACGCTTGGGGTTGATGGTTTGCTCGGGCTCGTCGAAAAGAATGCGATGGGGCGTGTAATAATCGGCATAGACGTCTTTCTGTCGAAAGGTCTTCCACTGGTGAAGCAGCTCCTCCGCCTTTTTTTCACCATGCGGCAGCATGAGAATTTGCGGGTCGATATCTTTCAAACGTGTGAAAGCGCCTGGTTCGTGAATGTAGATCACATCCACCGAATTCTGGTTGCGCCGGAGTGCTTGGATGCGATTGCCTTGATAGATCATCGCCTCCCCCCGCCTTCCCTCGAGAACGACAAAACGCAGCCCGCGGAATAGTGGGACTTGGCGAATATCCGCGGGGGCAGGATCCCCGGCCTTAAGCAGCGTAGGCGGATATTTACCGTCGTCATTAGGAGTCCAGAGTTTCTCCAGTTCTTCCGGTGACGTGGGCTTGAAAGGTTTGTTTTCAATAGTCTCTTGAACTTGGATGCCGCGCTTGCGTACGGCTTCAATAATTTGGGGGCCGGGTACGGCCTCTTCGATGGGCAGAAATCCCGTTTTGCCGATTTTCCCTTGACCAAGCATCGCCGCGGCAATTGCCGCCATAGAACCGGTGGTGCGTTGCATCGCAGTAAAACCGGTTTTTTCATCAAACCGGTCGAGTACGTTGTAGGTCACTTCTTGAGGACCTTGTTTGCCTTGTCCCCGAACGATCACGCGCAGGACAACCAAGTCTTTCTCTTTGAAGTTGAGTTTTTCCCCCGCCGCCCGGATGAACATCTCACGTGGACTGATAGACTCTTTACCAAAATCAAGACGGTCTTTGTCTAACAAGCCCAATTCTTTCAAAAGCCTTTCCTCAGTTCCCCGAAGCGACTGCTTGGATAGAGCTGTAGCCATCTCGAACGGACTAACTGCCTTCTGACTGAAGGAAAGCGGCTCAGTGCTAAACCATCCCTGTTCCCAAAGCCATTGAACTTTGTCGTAGTGGCCTGGATAGCGCACGGTCTTGTAACGAAGATTGCGGATTTTGCCTTCGAGAGTGAAAGGCGCGGTTGCTGTGGCGCCCTCCGTCATTCCCGCTTCCATTTCCGGCAGCCCCGGAAATTGAATGAGCTCACGTTCCGAAAAAGGCTGTGCTTTTTTCAGTTTTCCATCGCGGACGATGAATCCCGGGTCCACATAATTCCCAATAAGGCCGGCGAGGCTAAAAATGAGTTGGTAGCGCAAGGGCCCCAATGAATCATTTTGCGGCAACCCTCCGCAATAAAGAAGGATATCGTCCACCTTCTCGAGCAGGCGAACCCCCGCATCGGCCAAGGCGTTACAAAGACCCGGCGCAAGACCTAAATCGAGAATAAGAGCCACGCCAGCAGCCCGGGCGGCTTCCCCAAATTTTTCACGGATTTCCAGTGTGGTCTGCAGATGTCCCCCCAAATCACAATAATGTACGGCGGCTTTGACCGCCGCCTCAGCGACGATGGGATTCAGAAAGTAAGGTAGGCAACTCAGCACCACCTGATGTCCTTCTATCAGATCCACGAGTGATTCGATGTCCGGATTCTCTCGGTTGATCGCAGTCTGTTGCTTCTCGATTTTCTCGTAATCGATCAAAGGCAGAATTTTCCAAAGGTGTTCGAGCGCTTTTACCAGGGACGCGTGCTCGGAATCGACTAAGGTGACCTTGGCAGCTTTACCGTAAACAATAAGATCATAGGCGGCCGCAATGGCTTGGGTTCCCGCGCCGAAAAGGATGTAGGAGGCTTTCTCGTTTTTCTCGGATTGCGACGCTACCGTGTCAAAGTGAAAG
>JBBSDO010000005.1:0-35386 GCA_038241515.1 Elusimicrobiota bacterium
ATCTGTCCCTTTCCTGACAAGACCGTCGCGTCCCCTGACCAAGAGGAATCGTCTCCGCGAAAAACGATTACGGGAATCCCCGTTCGGGTTCGGATGGAATCTAGAGGCGTGAGAATTTAGACGCGTTGTACGACGGCGGGTTTGTCTAAAAGATCCAGAATTTCGGGAAGCGTGTGTCGTATGCCTGTGAAGGTGGGTGTATCTTTCAACGTATAAGCACTGGCTTTGCTTTCGCGCAGGTCCATGACGAGATCTAAAAAATCCTCCGGCTTGTCAGTTTCAAACGCCAAGACAAATTCCTGATCGTCCAAACCATAGGAATACGTGGTGTTGATTTTGACGGACGGGAATTTATGCCCTACGGCAATGTGCTCCGTCATCGCTTCCTGGCGAAGTTTTTTATCAAGGCCATACCATTCGCGAGTTTTGATGAAAGGATATACAAAGACATATTTGTTGAGGCCGGGAATGATTTGCAGGCGATTGCCTTCCTGACCTGGGTGCTCGTGTTCCTCGACGTAGATGGAACGTCGAGTCATGGATAAGTACGAGTAGGGAACCGTCAAATAGTGTCCCAGGCCCGTATTAAGCAGCGTGGCTGTCATCGTTTCGAAATCTTCGAGTTCATAGCTTACGCGCCAGAAAAAGAAATCCGCATCTCCTCGGACTCCTATCAGGCTGTAGGGTAGAACGATCATTTGGCTTTGGGCAAGTTCCACGGCGTCGCGAAACTCCGCTTTTCCGCGGGCGCGTTCGCTATCGCTGAGGCGACGCCAAGCGGGATCTAATTTGAGAAAAGAAAAGCTGACAAACTGTTGGCGGTTTGGAATGATTTTCATGTGGGGAATTATAGCACGGAGAAATTCAGAGCGGCGTTCAGTGGCCAAGGGGCGGTCAGCCTCAATTCAGCGTTCAAAATAAAACGCCGTTGCGAACCTGAACGTTTCTTTGACTCTGAACGTTTATTGTCCCTGAACGCCTGAGGCTACCGGTGCGTTATAATAACTCGGTATGACGTCCGCTATGGAAACCAAACTAATCACCTTTGCCGAATATATGGAACAGTCCCTCTACGGTCCTCGAGGGTACTACTCTTCGGGATCTGCTAAGACCGGACGTGCGGGGGATTACTTTACGGCACCTGAAGTAAGCCCCATTTTCGGCAAACTGCTTTCCCGAATTTTTTGCAATTGGCGAAGTCAGTTTTCTACTGAGGGTTTTGATCTCGTAGAGACGGGTGCGGGAGAAGGCCATCTAACGCAAGTGATCTCTGAGGCTACTGAGCGGGGCAAAGGAACTTTCGAAGGCGAGACACGCTTTACGGCCGTCGAAAAAAGCGAGACACGCAGGGCCGTGCTGAGCGGAGTCGCCGCTACACTCCGAAATCCTTTAAAAATTGTTTCCGAACTGACAGAGCTTGAACCGGGCTCAGTCTCTGGTTGCCTCTTTGCCAATGAGCTCATTGACGCGCTTCCGGTCCACCGAGTTCGCTTTTCCGCTGGTAGGCTGACCGAGGGATATGTTCGTCCTGAAGACGGTCATTTTGAAATTTCCTGGCAAAGCCCGTCTACAAAACACTTGGCGGCTTATTTTGAGCGACTTCAGACGACTCTACCGGACGCCTATGAAACGGAAGTCAATTTAGCGATGCGGGACTGGATCGCTTCCGCTGCAAGGGTCCTTTCGCGAGGATTGATCGTGCTCATAGATTATGGCCGGCCGGCGCTCGATTACTATGCTCCCGAGAGAAATCGTGGAACACTCCGGTGTTTTTCCGGGCATCACGTCATTGACCCATTCAGGAAGTCAGCGCATTCGGCGGTTCCTGAGGCGACGTCGCTCGACTGGACCAGTGATGTCGATTTTACAAGCCTCGCACTCGACGCTCGGGAAGCCGGCTTGCAGATTCTCGGATATATGGACCTCGGTTCGTTTCTGATGTTAGGTGCCGACGACCTTCTCAGGGAAAAGTCACTTTCACAGGCCGAAGCGGTTGGCCTGCGTTACTTAATGCATCCCGAAGGGATGGGCGCTCAGTTCCAAGTTCTAATTCTTGGGAAAAACCTGGAGCCCGCGGCGTGGAAATTTCGGGGAAATCGCTTAAGACAATTGGGAATCAGGGGGATCGAATGTTGAGCATGGGAGATAAAGCACCGCCGTTTGACTTGATGTCTGACTCCGGAAAGCAGGTTCGCTTGAAAGATTTTGCGGGGAAAAAGGTCGTCTTATATTTCTATCCAAAAGACGATACGCCCGGGTGTACCAAAGAAGCCTGCGCGTTTCGTGACGAGCAGGGGGATTTTTCAAAGCTTGACGTGGTGGTTCTTGGTGTGAGTCTGGATTCCATCAAAGCCCACCAGGGGTTCAAAAAAAAATTTAACCTTCCCTTTGCGCTTCTCTGTGACACCAATGCGGCCGTCAGTAAGGCGTACGGTGTTTACAAACAGAAAAGCATGTACGGCCGACTTTATTGGGGTATCGAACGCACCACGTTTGTGATTAACGAGAGCGGAAAAATTCGCGCTATTTTCGAGAAAGTAAAGGTGGACGGCCACACGCGGGAATTGCTGGAATCATTAAAAAACTAGGCGCACGGCTTTGATTCCCGTAAAAGCGCTTCTGTTTGATCTCGACGGAACGCTTATCGACTCAAAAAGGGATCTCGCCCAATCGGTTCAGTTTCTCCAGGAGAAATGGGGTTTTCCGCTTAGCACGGAAACGGAGGTGGCTGGTTTCATCGGCGACGGCGTTACGCGACTCATTGAGCGAGCCTTGCCGGGAATTAGCGATAGCGAGCTTGCGGCAGCCGTCGAGTTTTTTAAACGCTATTACCGGCTTCATTGCCTTGATCAGACCCGACTGTATCCGCAAGTCCGTGATGTGCTTTTGCGATTTCGTAATAAATCCTTGGCTGTTGTAACGAATAAACCTCTCCGAATTTCTCGATATATTTTGGAATGTTTGGGAATCGCCTCTCGTTTCCAAATGATCTTAGGGGGGGATTCGCTACGCACCAAAAAGCCTGAGCCTGAAGTGATCACATCGGCTTTACGGTCGATGGATATTCAAAATCCGCGCCAAGGGGTCTTCATTGGAGATGGCCTAAACGATGTACTAGCGGGACGTGCTGCGGGTACTCTTACTGCGGGAATACTTTCGGATATCGGCAGTCGTGAGAAATTGGTGAATAGCCACCCTGATTTCCTGCTCCTCAACATTGCGGAATTGATGCGTATTTTCAACTGATAGGGATGGCTTTTTTTGAACCTCTCCGAAACCTCACGAAGCGCGTCCGATTTCGCACTCTCGTTACCGCAATCGATGCGTCTTTTAGAGACAATTAATCGTTACAGGTAATTTACTTTCCTTTGAGCGGGCATCCCTTATAAATCATATGTGGCACTACCCTCCTCACGAAATTCTCTCAGTCTCTCAACTCTTCTAAATCTCGTCCTGACGTTCCTGTTTTTGTGTTTTTCGAAGGGCTTCGTATTCGCCTCGTTTGAAGAGTTTCCCACAGGGGCTCGCGCCGCTGGACTGGGGAACGCCTTCACAGCAATCTCCGATGACGTCTATTCGACCTATTACAACCCCGCCGGACTCGTGCAGCTTCACCGCGCCGAATTCAGCGCCTATTATTCAAAGCTCTACTCCGGGCTGAGCGACGGGTCTTCGATCGGGCGATCGTTCGTCGGTTATGCCCAGCCGACCCGCAACCGCGGAACCTTCGCTGTCAGCTATCTCTCCCTGTCACTGGCAGGATTGTATTCTGAGTCGACCGTAGCGGTCAGCTACGCCCACTCAATCCGCGAACGCCTTAACTTGGGGGGCAGCATTAAATTTCTGAAGAAATCTTTCGGGACCGACCAGTACACTCAGAACGCGATCAACTCCGACACAGGCGCTTCTCTCGGTGCCCCGGATCCGCTCTTCGCTCAAAACGGAACATCCAAATCCGCCGCGAGCTTCGACCTGGGCGCCCAGTACCGCCTTTCCCGGATCTATGGCCTTGGCTTTACAATTTTAAATATCAATGCCCCCAACATGGCTTTGTCTCCGTCAGATACGGACAAAGTGGCGGCCATTTATAAACTGGGTATGGCTCGCCGCACAAAGACCTCCGCCGTTGACGCCGAAATCTCATCGCGGCGGTTCACCTCGGACGAATACCGCTTTAACATGGGTGCGGAACGGTGGTTCGCCGGCGGCTTTGGTCTGCGCGGGGGTCTTGGATTTGGTCAACGCGATTATCAGGTTACCTCCGTAGGCTTCTCGTACCGCTGGGAAAGCCTGGAGTTTGCCTACGCGATGATTTATCCGCTGACGGGCATCAAAGGCACGTTTGGCACCCATCAGCTCTCGATGACATTCAGACTGGGGAAGAAGAACTAACATGAATTTAATGGCCATTTGTAGGTTCGTGATCGACGCGTTACGTCTCCCACAGAACCTAAAAAACAGGGGAAATAAAATGAAGCGCGCAGGAATCGTCTTGACGGCAATCTTTTTACTTTCAGGAAGCAGCTTCCGCCAGACGGCGCGGGCATGGACCTGGGACGATGACGAATTGGCCACTCAAGACGAAATGGACGTTCAACTAGCGGGCTACCGGAAGCGCGTGGAAAGCGGTATCTCCCTGCAGGAAAGGCTCGTCTTGCTGGATCGGCTGATCAAGCTATTTCAGTTACACAAACGAGGCACGAAGGAACTCGAAGATGAGCGCTCCCAGGTGTTAGCGGACGAGAGTGCGATGCAGACCGTCAGCCAAGTGGCTCGAGAAAAATCCCAGGGTCTCTTTCAGCAGGCCTTTGCTCATGTGCGTGAAGGGAAATACAAATCGGCTCAAGAGAATTTGGTGGAAGCCGAACATTTGAATCCGAGCGATAAGATGATTGCCGAGTTGCGCCAAAAGATTGACGGTATTGTCGCCATCACGTCTCAGGCGCCGGAAAATGCCAACACGGGTGATTTGGTTCGTCGCGGTATTATTCAATATCTCGAAAACGAGCCGTCTAAATCCCTAAATTTTCTCCTCTACGCTCAGCAGAAAGAGCCAAATGACAAAGCGATACCGGGTCTCGTTGAGATGGTTAAACATTCTTTTCCCAACGAGGCTTCGGATATCTTGGATGCTCGTCTGAATCTAATCGATCAGAAACTGCAAAAGGCGTTAGAAAAAATATATTCCGGCGAATATTTGGTAGCGGCCAAGGAGTGCCAGGAGGTTTTGGATCTTGAACCCGATAATGCGTTGGCGCTGACGCGGCTGGGCTCGGTTTACTACGCCATGGGACAAGTTCACCAAGCCAGATCGTTCTGGAAGCAAGCACTCGATATTGATCCCAAAAACGACGTCTTGAAGAGCTTTATGAGCCAGACTACGTCAGAGACGGATCGGGCCCCCGCGCAAGCCTTGACTTACAAAGTAGAAAAGGGCGACACCTTGCTCACGATCGCGGAAAGAATCTACAAAGATAGTAATTTGTGGCATAAACTCTACGCCGCGAACAAGGCGTATTTGAAAAACCCCTATCAGCTCACCGTGGGGCAAGTGCTGATTCTGCCGCCCTCTAGCCCCGTGCCGGCGGTGAACAGGTAGCGATGAAAAAGACAGGCACTAGCCGATCGGTCGCGAGTGCCGCTTTAGTCGCGACTTTTCTGTTCTTCTTCGCGCGTTCGGCGCGTGCCGCTTATGAGCGCGAACAGCTTGCTATCGAGTCACAGTTGCAGCAGAGAATTGAAAATATTCTCGCGAAAACCCTGCCGCCGTCAAGCTATCTCGTCACCGTTAAAGTCGAGATGGAAAACAGGCGGACGCCTGCTTCAGGTCGTTCCAGGGCACGCGGGAAACGGCCGGGGACGAACCCATTTCTCGACGGAAATCGATTTGTGCTACCCGGTGTGCCTGAGAAGAAGGAATTTGTAGAAACCCCGGACACGACTCCGTCAGAACCCGTGACGAGCGCCTTTACCGCTGAGACCCTCGTGAGGCATATTGCCATTAGCATTCTCGTGGCCCCAGATGTGACGGCCGAGCAGATTCGGGGCATGCGCGACATCATCAGTGCGAGCGTGCCGTTCAACCCTCTTCGCGGCGACGAAATGGATATTCAAAATTCGTCGCTTTTGAAACGGGCCAATTCTGCCCCTGCGAGCTCGGTGGCTCCGCCGGTCGAGAGAGTGAGCGTTCGATCGAACAGCGTTTTCAGCAATTTTAACGATCGCGCCAACTGGCCCCTACTTGTATTGATTGGCGCAGCCCTGGTCGGGCTCGTCGTGTTCGGTGTATTTCTATTCGGGCCCGTCCGAGCCTTTTTAAACCGCCTTTTAAATGTTCTGCCGCGCGTTGGGGAGCAAGCGGCCTACGCCGTTAATAACAGCGCAAAGAATAATCCACAGGCCAGTGCTCCCGTCGCCGCCGTCCTCGCGGGTTCAGGGCATGGGACCTCAAATGGGTCCCGTCGTGGCGAGACGGATATGCCCTTCGATTTTATCCGCGAGGACCAACTCAATAAACTTCCTTTGCTGTTTAAGCAAATGCCCCCGAATCAATCGGCACTTGTCTTAGCCTACCTTCCGCCTGAATGGGCCAGCCGAGTGCTAAGCGGGCTTGAAACCACGGTTCAAACAACCATCATGGCAGAACTGAGCCAAGCCCAGGAAGTGCCTCCCGAGGTCGTTAAGGAGGTGGAATCGCAAGTGAAGGGCAAGCTTCCCTATTTAGTCGGAGGAGTCGATTGGATACAGTCGGTTTACCAATTAACTCAACCCCAAACGCAGAGAGCGCTTTTGGGAACCTTGCACGAACAATCGCCGGATTTAGCGAGAGCCCTACGCCTTAAGACCTTTTTCTTTGAAGACATCGCCGTCATCGGTCCGGGTCCTCTGCGGCTGCTCGTTCAGGAATTGGGATACCCGACGACAGCGATGGCTCTGAGAGACGAAAAGCCCGAACTTCGGGAAGCGGTTTTACGCCGGCTTCCGGCAGGGACCCGAGAGATCGTAAAACAAGAGCTCGAACTTTCGAACGACGACAAAGCGGGGATGATTGACGCGAAAGCGCGCTTGGTCACTTTGGCTCGGCGCATGATTATCGAAGGACGTATCGTTTTGACGGACCGAAAAGCCGCCTGAGGCACGCAAGGAGACTGAATGGATTGGATGACGCCGCTAGGATATCTGATTGGTTTTGGCACGGTTGGCTTTGTGCTGATTCGCGGAAACTCCGTGGGGCTGATTTTCAACGCCCATGCCCTAATCCTCGTTTACGGCGGCACTCTGGGTGCAACGCTATTGAGCTACCCCCAGCACATTATTGTTCAAGCGCTAAGAGCCGTGCGCGTGTTCCTCTATCCGGGAAGTAGGCCCGGAGCGAACGCCGTGATCCGGACGATCATGCGTCTTGTTGAAAAGGCGCGTCGCCAGGGTGTAGATAGCCTGGAAACGGATCTCCCTCAAATCGACATTCCGTTTTTGGCCAACGGCCTGAGGATGGTATTGGACGGCCTACCCGTCGAGATTCTCAAAGGGAACCTGATCAAAGAAATTCGCTTTGCACGAGATCGCCACGCCCAAGTGTCGAACGTCTTCCGAAGCATGGCGTCCTACGCGCCGATTTTCGGCCTTTTGGGTACGCTCGTAGGGGTTGTGCAGGTGCTCGTGACCTTAACCGATCCAAAAACGATCGGCGCGAATATGGCGGTCGCGATGACCGCGACTTTCTATGGAATTTTCGGGGCGAATTTTCTCTTTCTTCCCGTGGCAGGGAAGCTCACGGTGTACGCACACGAGGAAGTATTTCTTGAGGAATTGATGATCGAAGGGATTATTTGCATCCATCAGAACGAGGTTCCCGCACTCGCCTTGCGCAAATTGCAATCCTTCGCCGAAGCGCACAAGAACGATCAGTTGGAAGCCGGGGCCGGCGAAGCCCAAGCGCCGCGCCGAGCAGCATGAAAAAAGGTTCTCCAGAGTCCCAGTGCTTTTGTGCTCCTGTTAACCGGGACACTGCAGCACCGGAGCACCGGAGCACGGAAACATAGGATACTATCAATGGATTTAGGCAAACTCGGACCGGTTTTCGTCGAGCGGCGAAATCAATTCATCTGGTTGACAATCTATTCGGACCTGATTACCAATCTCTTCCTATTATTCCTTTCTCTGTACGCGCTTTCCTTTTTTGGCCCGGATGCGATTCCGGATGCGATGGCCTCCATGAAAAACCGGCTGGAGTATTCTAAGAAAGCCTCTCCCTGGTACGAAGACTTGGCACACCAGCTCAATACCGTCACCAATCCGGATGCCCCTATCATCGCTCGTGAGGATCGGTTGCAGATGGCTCTCCCCGATGACGTTCTCTTTATGCCGGGAAAAGGCGATTTACGGGATCAGGATCAATTGATTCTGCATGCCATCGCTCAGGCCCTGAGGCGCGTTCCTTATACAGTCTTGATTGAAGGACACACAGATAACCAACCGCTGAAGACGGGCAGCGCCTACAAATCTAATTGGGAACTCTCTCTAGACAGGGCCATGGCCGTCGTTCGATACCTCGTACAAGTCGAAGGCCTCTCGCCAAAACGCGTCGGCGTCGCGGCCTTTGGCGAGTACCATCCGAAAATGCTCAATGACACCCCCGAACATCGGCGCGCCAACCGCCGAATCGAGATCAGCGTGCTGCGCTATGAGTGATTTAGGCTTTCTTTTTGATGACGATCCGTTATCGGACCAAGAGCAGGAGAACGATGCCACTCATCTGTGGATTATTTCCTATAGCGACTTCATGACGATCCTGATGATTTTTTTCCTTATGCTTTTTGCCCACCGCATCTGGGCTAAGAAGGTGTTCTGGGCCGAAGAGCAAATCCACCAAATGCGATCGGTCCAGGAATCGCAAAAAGGAATGATTCAAAGGCTCAATCGGCTGGCCGAGGTGGACGTTCAGGCCGAGCGGATCGATATCCATTTGCCGGATGCTCTTCTGTTCGAATCGGGTAAGTCGGACCTGCGCGAGTCGGCGAAGCTGTTAATCGGCCAGATACAGCCCGAGCTTAACGCATTCCAGGGAGAAATCGTTGTCGAAGGCCACACGGATAATCAGCCGTTGGGATCGCATGGGCGCTACCGCTCCAATTGGGAGCTGTCGGTCGCTCGAGCGTTCAGCGTTATCCGTTGCCTCATGGATGGAGGGATGAGCCCTGAACACCTTTCGGCTCGTGGATATGGACCCTATCGGCCGCGCTCATTAAACGATACCGCGGAGCATCGGGCGGAGAACAGACGGATAGAAATAATTCTGTTAAATCCGAGAAAAGGCGGAGCACAAAAAGGTGGATGAGAGAGTTTAATTATGCCCCGTAAATGGTTTTTCATCATGATTATGGGGATCGTTGTCGTCCCTGTCAGTGGGACCTGTTGGAAAATCGTCCAATATTCGCGGGAATCAAAGTCCCAGATTTTCGAATTACATCGTCATATCGTCCACTCGCTGTCTCTAAATACCACCAGTTATTTCGAACAGCTCAACATGCGCCTGGCTTTTGCGCCGCTTTTGGCACGAACGCAGATGTGGGGCGATCAGGTGGCGATTCTCAACAACGCCCTCATGTCGAACAGCGATTTCGCCTGTGTGGCCTTGTTGGATTCCAAAGGCCAAGAGCGGGCGAAAGCCTATCATTCCGCATTTCTCGACTTGCGGGGAAAAATCGACTACGCCCGCAATCCACTCTTTTTGAAAGTTCAAAAATCCTTAACCGTCGACACAGGCATGGTCTATGAGCATAACGGACAATCCTTTTTTGACGTCCTTTATCCGCTGGAAAATCAGTCTTGGATGCTCGTTTCTATCCGGTGGGAATCGCTGAAGAAGCTCCTGTTTGATCAAAAGGTCGGAACTCGGGGTTATATCTGGCTATTGGACGAATCCGGCAGAATTATCGGAGATTCGTTGCAACTTCATTCGGATGAGCGGACACTTCCGGCTTGGGGCTTCTTTCAAGAGCGCTCGGAGTCCCCCGCGGCTTGGGAAGGGGAATTTCGGGACCCGGGTCGTATTGCCTCAGTAGGCGCCGGTAAGTGGGTCACGGGGGCCGGTTGGTTCATTCTGTCGGCGCAGCCCGAATCGGAAGCTTTTGCCAAAATTAATCAACTTCGCCGGAGTGCCTTCGGATGGATGTTTTGTAGCCTCGTGGGAATGGGAATTTTCGGCTATTTCTGGGTCCGCCACATCAGCTCGCCCATTCAACGCCTCGCCTTGGGCGTTAGAAGTGTCATTAAGAGGCGTTTTGACGATCCCATCCCCGAAAATTTCGGCCTAGAAGAATTCCGCGCGCTGGGGCACGCCTTCAATCAGATGATGAAGGAACTGAAGGTTTATGAAGAGCTGCAAGTGGAAAAGATCATCGAGGAAAAGACAACGGTGCAGTCTTTGTTGTTTTCGATCCGCGACGGCATCGTGATGGTGAATGAGAAGGGCGGACTCATCTTTGCCAACGAGCCCGCTAAACAGTGGTCGATTGATGTAGCGGGAAGGGGAAAAGGGTTTGAAAAGGCCTGGCAATCCCTTCAAGAATACCCACCTTGGACTGACCTTGTTCAACCGGTCATCGATAATGAAAAGGAAGGGGCTTCCGAGGAATTTGAGTTCCCGGTTCAAGGGCGCGCGCGGTGGGCCCGTGTCATGGCGCAACAAGTTCTGACGGAAGCCGGAAAGCGCATCGGAGTGATGATCGCGATCCGAGACGTAACACAAGAAAAGGAACTGGACCGGATGAAAGAAGACTTTTTCAACGGAATCACGCACGATCTGCGAACGCCGCTTGCCGCGACCATCGGATATCTGGGTCTATCTGAGATGCAAGTCCCTGAAAAGGAAGTAGAGCTAGCCAAAATGGTGGGCTCCGCTCGCCAATCCGCCAAACGCGCTCTCGGCTTGGTCGAAACCATCCTGAGTTTGGCTCGCTTACAGGCTGGGAAACTTACGATTAACCCGGTGCCAGTACAAGCGCAAACGATTCTGTCGAAAATTGCTGGTGATTTGACCTTCCATGCCCAAGCCAAAAAGATTACGCTCACGTCGGAGTGCACCGATTCGAACCTCTGGCTGCGCGCCGATGCCGGTCTGATCGAGCGCGTGATGGAAAATCTCACTGGAAATGCGATCAAATACACCATGGAGAATGGATGGGTAAAACTGGGAGCCCGCGAAGTGCCGGGGGGTATAGAGCTTTCCATCCGGGATAATGGACGAGGTATCCCTGCAGAGGCCTTGAAATCGTTGTTCGGCAAATTTCAGCAAGTTAAAGCGGAGGATCGCGCGGTAGGTTTCGGAATTGGCCTCTCCTTTAGCAAAGGAATCGTGGAGGCGCACGGTAGCTCAATCGAAGTCGAATCCGAAGTCGGGAAAGGTAGTCGTTTCTATTTTGTGCTGGAAAAAGTCGCAGCTCCCGCCCAGCTAGCTGCGTAGGTCGCTTGTTTCCCCTGTGGACACACTTATACTTCGTTTTTATCCCCCATCTATCCACAGGTCAACCTTAAGCAATCCAACAATTTTGGCGCTGAAAAAGCCGCCTCCACCCAGATTCAAAATGCATTATCGTTAAACACATTGAAACTAAACAGTTTGTGTAACTTAGTTAATACACAAGATAAATCCATGCGGGTAAGAGCGGGATCTTGCAATCCATCCTGCGATTATTCTCCTATCAAACTCATTTTGTGCGACGACCAAAATAGTGCGATAATTTCTTTATGGTGCCCCGCATATCCGATCCCATCAAACCGCAATCACAGGCCCTTATTCCGCGTGAAATCCTATTTGGAAACCCGGAAAAGATATCGCCTGTCTTGTCTCCAGACGGTGCCTATTTAGCCTATATTGCTCCTGATTCGCGGAATGTCCTTCAGGTCTGGCTGCGAACCCTCAAATCGTCCGCAAAAAAGGACCACGTATTAACGGCGGATAGGAAGCGAGGAATCCGATCCTTTTTTTGGACTTATCAGCCGGCGACTCTCATCTACCTCCAAGATTCAGAAGGCGATGAAAACTATCATTTGTATGCCGTTAACGTAGAAACCAGGCAGGTACGCGATCTCACTCCTTTCCCTGATGTTCGTGCTCAGCCTGTGGCTGTGGAACCGAAGGCTCCGGAGCATTTGCTCGTGGCTCTCAATCGAAATGATCCCCGCAAACACGACGTTTACCGGGTTAATTTGCTCAACGGAGACGTCGAACTAGATACAGAAAATCCGGGCAACGTGATTGGTTGGACGACAGACGCGCAACTTCAAGTGCGTGCTGCTCTGGCAAGTCTTCCGGACGGAGGCCACGAGATCTGGATCCGGCCAACCGACAAAGCGCCCTGGAAAACGATCTGCGTCCTGGGACCGGACGACCAAGGAGCTCCTCTCGACTTTTCTGAAGACGGTGGGTCGCTCTATTTCCTAAGTTCGCATGAAGCCAATGCCCAGCGACTTTTGGCCTACGACGTCCTCACGGGCCGAGATAAGGTCATCGCGGAAGATCCCGAATACGACGTCGGTGGCATTTTCGCCCATCCGCTTAAACGCACGGTTCAAGCGGTTTCCTTCTATAAGGAAAAGCTGGAGTGGACGGTTTTGGATAAGACCATCGACGATGACTTTCAGGCGTTGCGCAAGATTCGAAGGGGAGAAATACACCTCGATCACGGAGATCTCTCCGATCAATTTTGGCTGGTCTCTTATGTGGCGGACGATGGGCCGATCACTTATTACATTTACGACCGACAGCATAAGAAGGCCGAATTTCTATTTAGTCAGCGCCCGCAGCTCGAAAACCTTCCCTTGCAACCAATCGAGCCGGTCTCATACAAATCCCGTGACGGGTTGACGCTGCACGGCTACTTGACCCAGCCCAAGTCCGTTTCCTCGAAGAATGTTCCGGCAATTCTGCTCGTCCATGGGGGCCCGTGGGCGCGCGATCATTGGGGTTTTAATCCCATGGTTCAGTGGTTAGCTAATCGAGGGTATGCGGTGCTACAGGTGAACTACCGGGGTTCTACGGGTTACGGTAAGAAATTTTTGAACGCGGGGAATCGCGAATGGGCTGGAAAAATGCATGACGACTTGATCGACGGCGTGCGCTGGCTGATCGATCAAGGAGTCGCTGACCCTAAACGGGTAGCCATCATGGGAGGATCCTATGGGGGTTACGCCACGCTCGTGGGATTGACCTTCACTCCGGAGGTCTTTGCTTGTGGAGTGGACATCGTAGGCCCTAGCAACATTATCACTTTGATTCAAACGATACCGCCCTATTGGGAACCGATGAAAGCGACCTTCGCGCGGCGGCTGGGTGTGATTGAGCGGGACGAAGAATTCATGCGCTCGCGTTCGCCGCTCTACTTCGTTGATCGAATACGCGCTCCCTTGCTCATCGGGCAAGGGGCTAATGATCCGCGCGTGAAACAAGCGGAGAGCGATCAGATTGTAAAGGCCCTTCGAAAAGCGAAGAAACCGGTCGAATATGTCGTCTACAAAGATGAGGGACACGGGTTCGCTCGGCCCGAGAACCGTCTGCACTTTTACGCCAAAGTGGAAACTTTCTTTGCCAAATATTTAGGCGGTCGGTTTCAACCCGAGACGGAAATTGAAGGTCACTCCGGCGAAGAGCACTGATTGGATTATCATCAATTTAAAACCTACGAAAAGGTCGCTAATGCGGCGCCCTTCCCGCGCACTCGTCAAGAGCAGGGCCTCTTTCTTCTTGAATTAAGCTTCTCTCCCGAAGACGAAACCCGATCGACTCCCGTCATGATGACGCTCGAATTTACAGCCTTTGGCGACGTCTCGCACGCGACGATTTCGCATTGCTCGTCATACGCCCCGCGGGAAACGCTCCGCGCCCTACAGGCCGCGCTCAAAAATTCCCAACCGCCGATGTGTGCGACCTATGCGGAAGACACCGACACGCTTAAAATCCAATTGCTTGAAAACCCGCCGAGGCGCAGTAAAGTAGTGCCCGGCACATTGGTTTTTAACCCCCGAGGTGAGTTCGTCACCATAGCCGCCCGCCTCCGAAATTAGGACGCTAGGGTTAGCCTCTCCCTGTGGGAGAGGGTGCCCGAAGGGCGGGAGAGGCGACGGACGTGCTTGGGGCTTTGGTATAGTTTCTCGAGAGTGGCCTTCACGGGAAGATCCTATGAGAAAAATAGTTTCAATGATGATGCTTATCAGTCTGGCCGTCGCTACGGCGCGAGCCGAACTGTCTAAAGGATCACAGGCGGTTGCGCTATTTGGCGGGGTGGGGGGATCGTCCGACCGCTATGACTTCAACGGACCGGAGGACAAGCCCGTCACGGGCGGCGGCGGAGCCTGGGGCGCGCAATATGTGTACTACCTAAAGGCATCGCCTGCCATTGCTCTGGGAGCAGACCTGAGCAAATCCTCGAACGGGAGTCTTCGCACGGACGAACTCATTGCGAACTCGGACGCCACTGCACGCCTCAAGTCTACGATTTGCATGATTCTGGCTCGCCTCAGCTTCCCCCGCGGCACCTGGCGACCTTATATTTTTGCCGGAGTCGGAATCCATGACAGCTCACTCCTTCTCTCGGCCAAGCCTCACCCCGGCACGACCTGGGTGAACGGCGGAACGGATAGCCTAGTGCTCATCGACGATCACAAAACCTCGGCAGCGCTTGGCTACGGCGTGGGTCTCGACCTGTTTTTTTCGGAACGCGTGTTTTTGGGGATCGAAGCCCGAGAAACTCTGCTCGCTGGTTTGAGAGCGGACACCACGGCCAACGCCGACGCCCTCGGCTTGTCATTACGCCACCGACACAGCGTCCATCAAGGGAACATTTTGTTCAGACTCGGCTGGAAGTTCGGCGCCTAGGTGCGCGAATGTTTATCCTTGGCGCGATCCGTTCAATACAGGACCGCGCTTTGCCGCCCACCTCCCGTCGTTACTGATACCACTTCTAAAACACCTTAGTTCGAGTCTTCTATAAAAATAGTGTTGACACACTCGGCGTGGCCAAGTCTATAATGGCCCTCAGTTCTTTCACAAGTGATTGGCAGCGTCCCGCTACAGGGCTTTATGCAGTGGCGGGGCCCAACCCCCAAGAGATGCACGGGGGTTGAGGAACTCCGGTGAGATACCGGGACTGCCCCGCAACGGTAATAATCCGCAATTGCCATCAGTCTTCAGTGAACAGCATTCAGTGCTGATCGCTCCTGCCTGACCGCTAATAGCGTTTTAAAGTCCGATCTACTGCCAATCACCATACATTGAATTCCTTCGCGGGAAGGTAAAGCGGTACGGCGCATAGTATGTCCTGCTTTTTCCCAGTCCCGGGAGACGCAGGATTTTTTATGCTCAAAACAGAAACTGTGAACTTTGAACGACGATCGATGAACGGTGAACTCCGGAGAAGGGGCGGCCGACGATTCTTTTCGTCCGCAGTTCTCAGTTCGTGGTTCGTAGTTTTTACTTTCCGTCCGCTGTGGGCTATGCGGATTGTCTCGCTTCTTCCGAGTAACACCGAGATCCTCGACGCGCTAGACGTGGGAGAGCAAATCGTAGGCATCACGCGCTTCGACCGGCCTTCGGCGGGCCGAGAAATGGTGGGGGACTTTTTCCAGCCAAGTCTTGAAAAAATAGTCGCGCTTCACCCGGATTACCTCGTGGTGGGGCAATCGGCAAGTTCGCGGGTGACGCGTCGATTACAGGAATTGGGATTTCCGACAGTCGAAGTCCCCAATCCTCGTTCGCTTGAGGAACTCTTTGACAGTTTTCGATTATTAGCCCGCACGGTTCACCGCGAAGCTCGAGCCGAAGAAATTATCGAGGACATGCGTTCGCGTTTTCAGAAAATCACTGAGCGAAGCGCCCGAATACCCAAGCGTCTGCGAACGTACATTGAAATTGACACGCCCTTTTGGACGATCGGAGGGCATGACTTTCTTAGCGAGGCGATCGGAACTACGGGAGCGAAAAATATATTTTCGGATTTAGAAAGACCTTCCGCTCAAGTGTCTCCCGAGGTAATCGTGGAAAGAGACCCCGAATTGATTATTTCCTTTGACCTCAAAGCCGCTCAGCTCGCGCGCAGAGCCGGATGGAAGAACGTGTCGGCGATAAGGAAGAATTTTGTCATCGATGATCAAGATCGAGATCGTCTCTCGAGACCCAGCCCGCGTTTGATCGATGGAATTGAGGACTTGCAGGCAAAAATTGAATCGCTGATGATTAAAAATGCGCCCAGGCTCTAAACTGATGGTTCTTTCGTTAACCGTTTTCATCGTTGCGGCGGTAGCCCTGAGCGTGGGGCCTGCCAAGACTAGTTTTCCCGTTGTACTTCAGTTGCGACTGCCCAGGGTTCTTCTGGGCTTACTTGTCGGTATGGCGCTTGCCGTCGCCGGCACCATTTACCAAGGCCTGCTGCGAAATCCATTGGCCGACCCTTATTTCTTAGGGACTTCAAGTGGCGCGTCGATTGGGATCGTGTTGGCGGGGGCGCTTCACTTGCGGTCGCCCTTTTGGCTCTATCTTGCCGCCTTCTTTTTTGCCTTGCTTTCCATCGTCATTGTCTACCGGATCGCCCAGACCCATGGACGCGTTCCGATTCAGACGCTTATTCTTTCAGGCATTCTGATGACCACATTCATTAACGCGCTCGTGTTCCTCGTGTTCTCCCTTTTTTATCGCCAGTCGTTTATGACTTTATTTTTTCTATTGGGCACCCTCACGGAGGGCGATCCTCTCCTCCTCAAAATCTCTTTGGCAGTCATACCGCTGTCCGTCGCCATATCTTGGTACTTCGCGCAGGACCTGAATGTCCTCTCGCAAGGAGAAGAGAGCGCCCAACATCTGGGCATCGACCCAGAACGCAGTAAAAAAATCCTCTTTACGCTGGCCTCCCTGTTAGTGGCTTCGGCCGTTGCCGTTTCGGGGATGATCGGTTTTGTCGGCTTGATGGTGCCTCACGTTCTGCGGATGATCCTAGGTCCCGATCATCGGCAGCTCATTCCTGGAGCTGCTTTGGGCGGAGCCCTTCTTTTAGTCGTCATGGACATCGTGGCCCGTACGGCCGCTGCCCCCGTGGAGATCCCCGTGGGCGTTGTCGCCGCATTAGCGGGAACTCCGTTTTTTGTCTATCTCCTAAAGCGCAAGAAGGGGGAGGTCTTTTAATGCTGCGTTTGGAAGATGTGTCCTTTCGCTACCGAACGACACCGGCCTTGCGCCATATCTCCCTGACGATCGAAAAAGGAGAATGGCTCTGCCTCGTCGGCCCTAACAGCTCGGGGAAGTCCACCCTCCTTCGGGTCATGAGCCGGATCCTTCGTCCTCAAAGCGGATCCGTGGAGTTGGACAAGCGGCCGCTCGACATGTGGGAACTTCCTGCGCTCGCTAGGATACTGACGGTTGTTTCGAGTGAGGATTACTTCGTATTTCCTTTTTCTGTTGAGCAAATTGTGCTCATGGGCCGGACACCTTTTGTTCCGAGGGGAAGAACAGAATCGGCCCACGATTATGCGGTGGCGCACGCGGTCATGAACGAAACGGACATCTGGCATTTGCGAGGCCGGGCGATCCACGAACTTTCGAGCGGTGAGCGGCAGCGCGTCCTTCTCGCCCGGGCTTTAGCTCAGGAGCCGCAAGTGCTCTTGCTCGACGAGCCCACAGCTCATTTAGATATCGGCCACGAGTGGGCGTTTTTTGACCTTTTGGCGAGGCTTCATGAGGAAAAGAATTTAACGGTGGTTTGCGCACTCCACGACCTATGTCTAGCCGCGCGCTATTCCGAACGCGTGGCGCTGCTAAAAGAAGGATCGCTCCTCAACGTTGGGCACCCCCAAAACGTATTAGCCCCGAAATGGATTGAACAGGCTTTTGGGGTGGCAGTCGATGTCACATGGATGGGAACAGGAAATAGGACGTTAACTCTGACGCCGCAATTGAAAGGAAACCCTCATGAAAAAAATTAGGATTCAAATCGGCCTACTCGTCTGTTTCGGAGCCGCTCGCGTGTGGGCGGAGGTCCCCGTTTCCACCTCCACACCGCACATCGCTGCACCCGTGTCGATCGCGCCAACGCCCGTGGTGGTTTCTACAGCGACCGCTGAAAATCCCGCGGTAATGGCGTCCACGAGCCCTTCCGTAGCTCTGACGGGAGAAACGGTCTCGCTGCCAGCGCCTGCCGCGATGACGGAGCGGTCCGGACCCGGTGTATTCGTTACGCTCACGCGCACGGCCTACGATGCAAGCGCGCTGCCTACGAACGCTGAAGTGATTACCCCAGCCATGTTTAGGAGCTACGATGCGCAGAACGCGGGGGAAGCTCTCTCCCATCAAACCAGCATTGAGACGTTGCCGGTGGGCCGACTGGGATCCCTTCTCACTGCGCGAGTACGGGGGGCGAACAGCGCCCAGACTTTGGTATTGCTCGACGGGCGTCCGGTTGAGGGGTTTTCACTGGGTGTAGCGGATCTTTCCGAAATTCCGATTGAACAAATCGATCACATTGAGGTCGTCCGCGGTGGTTCTTCGGCACTCTATGGCCCGAACGCCATGGGGGGCGTTATTAACGTCATCACCAAACGTGCCCAGTATCATGGACTCCCGATCAGTCATGTGGGTTATGAAGGGGGATCCTATGGGCGACAAGCGTATAAGCTTGATTTCGGCTCTCGCGTAGGACCTGTCGATTTTTTCTTTTTCGGCGACCAGAAGTGGGAGAGCGGTTTCCGCGATAATTCCGATGCCCGTCAGTATAACATCGGCGGAAACCTCGGCCTTTCTATGAAAAGTGCGGGCAAATTGCTCTTCGACATCGGCAGCTATCACGCCAATGCCGGGGTACCGGGACAAAGTTGCGATTTAAGCGATCCCTTCTGTACGGCTTTTCCGCGTGCTTTTTTGCAGCCGAATCGTTTCAATGACAAAGATGAGAAACTGGCGAGTTCTCCCACCGCTCGTCAAATCACCGACACCAATTATCTGAGGAGTTCTTACTTGCTGCCTTTGCCGATGGACAGTCTTTTAACCATGCGATTGTTTGGCATGCAGCGGGAAGTGGACTTTGACGATGCCGCCGATCCCAATCTCTTTAATCAAAGCAGCGCCGATCGTCATGAACAAAGTAAAGGCGGTGAAGCGCAGTTGAGCTTGCCTTGGGGTCTTCTCTTCGGGACGAATTTTATTCATGATCGCGAGGATTCGGTGGACCGCATCGCTCCGGCGAATTCCTTTACGCATTTCGTGGAAGATTGGGGACTCTTTGGGCAAGACACTTTTCATTACGGTGTCTTTACATTGATTCCCAGCGGACGCTTCGATCACAACAGCCAAGCCGGAAACACGTCTAATCCGCGCGTGCAGGTGCTTGCGGACGCAACACCGTGGCTTCGGTTCTCGAGCGTCGCGGCTCGGTCTTTCCGGGCCCCGACCATCGATGATCTGTATTTTAAGAGCCCTTTTTTCAATGGAAACCCGGATCTGCGGCCTGAGAAAGCCTGGTCCTACGATGTCGGCTTTGAGATTCACCCAGACTCCTTTACCTTTAAGGCCACCTATTTTCGCGCCAACGTTAACGATCTGATCCAAGTCAAGCCGATCACCTTCGATACAGTCGTCAATGTGGGCCAAGCGCGACGCCAAGGTTTGGAGGTTGAAATTGGACATGTGGTCAACAAGTATTTCCGGGACAGTTGGAATTACACGTATCTAGAAAATGTAGGGGTGCCGCCGGGCTTCGATCACTATGTCAGTTTGGCATTCAGCCCACGCAACACGCTCAACCATCAAGCGACCATAACGTTGACAAAAAATTGGTCGGTCGACTCCACGATTCGCTTCGAAGACTCTCGGTATTCGGGCAATGATCAGACCGGGGTGAAAATGGGTTCCCAGGTTCTTTGGGATTTGCGTTTTGCCTATCAGCTCCGGCAACTGGAAGCTTTCGTAGGGGCTAATGATCTCACCAATAAGCGCTACGTCGAGCAGCCTGGATATTCTCTTCCGGGTCGAACCTTCTTTGGGGGAGTTAATCTGAGACTATGGGGCTAATCGTTTTCTTGGGAAAGAGTCCCTTCCATTTTTTTATGCGAAGAGGTTTAATGGTTGCGTCGCATCTTACAGACAATAATTGAGGGGGAAAAACCATGAGAAAAGAATTTCCAAAACTTCTATTGGCAGGTTGTATCACTTGGGGCGTTTCAGCGCTCTGTTTGGGTCAGAACGAGGCCCCGCCTGCCGTAAATACCAAGAGCCAGGAACTGATTTGGCCCGCAGATAAGCTGACCTTTAAGGAGATAATGCCGGGGGTTTCGGAAGCGGTACTCTGGGGTGATCCGGCTGCCGGCGCCCATGACGTCTTCACACGTTTTAGTCCCGGAGCCACGCACCCTCTGCATTTCCACTCAAGCGACCTAAAGATCGTTGTCATATCCGGGCATTACGATTACGGGACCGAGCAAGGCAAAATGTCTTTCGGAGCTGGATCCTACCTTCTCATCCCCGGCGGACGAAAACACACGAGCGGCAGCAAGGACGGCGTCCTTTTCTTCGAAGAGTCGACCGGGAAGTTTGACTACGTTCCCGTAAAATAACCGGAGATCAAAGCCGGCCTCTCCATCGAGAAGAGCGAGGGTCCAAATATTCAAAAGTGATTACGATTTTTGATACATCTTTTCATGCAGGGGCTATAATGAATTGATGAGCAGCACCCTGCGACGACGCTGGACTTTCCTGATCGACGACCTTCAAAACCAAAACAAAGTGCTCGTAGCATTTTCTGCCGGGTGCGATTCCACATTTTTGCTTGCGGCAGCTCGCCGAGTCCTTCCGAAAGAAAATATTTTCGCAGTGACCGCTTCCAGCGGGTCGCTCGCGCACAGCGAACGCGAAGAATCTTCTCTTTTAGCAAAGAAGATCGATGTCGATCATTTATTTCTTGAAACGAATGAATTCGCAAATCCGAATTATGTCGCCAATCGCTCGAACCGTTGCTTTTTTTGCAAGGACGAGTTGTATGGGCGCCTTCGACCGATTGCAGATGCGCGGGGGATGACGCTGATGGATGGTTTTAATCTTTCGGATCGGGGAGAAATTCGCCCGGGCGTGCAAGCGGCGGAAAAATGGGGCGTGACTCATCCGCTGGACCGCGCCCTTCTGCGAAAATCGGATATTCGCACGCTCAGTCGCTGGTTGGGATTGCCCACTTGGAACAAGCCGGCCTCGCCCTGCCTCTCATCTCGTATCCCATTTGGCACGCCCGTGACGCGTGAAGCACTTCAGCGAATTGAACAGGCGGAGGGATTTTTAAAGAACGAAGGATTTCCGGTCGTTCGCGTCCGCCATTACGATCAACGAGCGCGCATCGAGGTGCCCATCAATCGTATTTCTCAGCTAAAGAGCCTTTTATCGGAAACACGAGTACATCTGCGCTTTTATGAAATTGGATATCTGGAAATCGATGTCGATCTGCGAGGATTTCGCAGCGGAAGTCTGAATAAATCGAACGCGCGCATGGATGTGAATGTGGAATCGCTGGGAGCGCTCCAACATCCGCAGTGGTCGTCGAAAGACCATGCGAAAATTTCTTGACACTGAATATAAAAAATCTATAATCTGTTGCAACTTTTTATGAACACTATTTCATCGCATTTGGGCAGGAAACTTCGTTGAGATCGCTCGGGCGACATCTGCTCATCGAGCTTTATAATTGCGATGGGAAAATTTTAAATGACGTTCATCGCGTCGAGGCGATTATGGTGGACGCCGCCAAGCACGCCCATGCGCGAATTGTCGATGTTGTTTTCCACACGTTTAACCCGCATGGTATTTCTGGAGTGATTGTTATTGCCGAATCCCACCTGGCGATTCATACCTGGCCCGAATACAATTTTGCATCGATCGATGTTTATACGTGCGGAACAGAAATTAATCCATGGCGAGCGTACAATTACATGGCGAAAAAATTTAAAGCTAAAAATATGACCGCGCTTGAAATGAAACGCGGCGTTCTTCCGATTCCCGCACGCCTTCTTAAACACAAACCCTAAAAAATTGATGGACATGCCTTCTCCCGAAGCGCCTCCGACCCCGGCTGAAACCGATTTTAGTAACAACTGGTTTACGGAGCGCTTTACTCCGCATGAATCGCACAGCCACCGTATCAAGAAAACATTAGTCCAAACTCAAACCCAATTTCAGAGCGCGATTTTGGCGGATTCTCATTCTTTTGGTCGCTGTTTGGTGCTTGATGGAGAAATGCAATCCGCGCAGTTGGACGAATTTATTTATCACGAGTGTTTGGTGCAGCCGGCGATGGTAATTCACCCCAAACCTCAGGATCTTTTAATATTGGGCGGGGGGGAAGGCGCGACGGTTCGCGAAATCCTTTATCATCCCGGGGTCAAACGAGTCACGATGGTCGATATCGATGGGGAAGTGGTCGATTTCTGCAAGGAATATTTGACGGAGTGGCATCGAGGAAAACTCTCCCATCCCAAGACAAGACTTATTATCGGCGACGCCCGGGAATTCGTTTTGAACACGGAGGAAAAGTTCGACGTCATTATTTCGGATTTGCCAACGCCGATCGAAGGCGGGCCCGCCTACCAGTTGTATACCGTGGAGTTTTACAAGAAGATATTAGCTCGCCTGCGGCCGGGCGGTATTTTCATCGCGCAAGCAGGGTCGGGGAGTCTCGTGCAGATCCATTTCCATTCCGTTTTGTTCAACACGCTGAGGAAAATATTCAAGGTGGTTCGGCCCTTCTATGCCTTCGTGCCTTCCTTCGATGTTCCTTGGGCGTTTCTTATGTGCACCCAGAAAGCCGATCCCATGGCTTTTACCGCTAAAACGGTTGATAAGCGTTTGGGAACCATCTGCCGTAAATTGCGTTTCTATGATGGAATCGCGCATGAAGGTCTTTTTCGCGTTCCCAAATACCTTAGGACAGCCTTAAATAAGGAAAAGCAAGTGATCACCGAGAAAAAGCCCGTTTTCTTTTTCAAATAAAAATGTCGGACTCCGCTTTTATTTTTGGCCAATCCGCCTTCTTTTAGGCCCCTCTCTGTGCAAAATCAAAAAAGAGCTCCCTTATTAGATACTTTGATTTCCCGTACTAAGCGGGACGTCACGTCCTTTCACACGCCAGGGCACAAAAATGGCCAGGGCATTGACCCCAAACTGCGGGCTTTTACGGGGAGGAACGTCTACAAGCTCGACGTGACGGTTTTCCCGGAGGTCGATTCGCTTCACGATCCCGTGGGGCCGATTAAGAAAGCCCAGCAGCTTATGGCGCAAGCCTACGGTGTCAAATATTCCCAGTTTTTGGTGAATGGTTCCTCCGTTGGCAACATGGCCATGCTGATGGCGGCCTGTCATCCGGGGGATTCGGTCATCCTGTCGCGCAACGCACACAAATCGACCCTCTCCGGTATTATCATGTCGGGCGTCTGGCCGATCTGGATTCAGCCGAAGATCGATCAGCACCTTGACATCATTTTTGACTCCGATGCGGCACAAATAGAGGAGGCGCTTCGCCAATATCCCGAAGCCAAAGCCGTGTTTGTCACGAGCCCCACGTATCATGGCGTCACGACCGATTTGCGAAAAATCGCTGAGATTTGCCATGCGAAAGGCAAAATGCTTTTGGTTGACGAGGCGCATGGCGCGCATCTCAAGTTTCATAAAGATTTGCCTGTTTCGGCGGTGGAAGCGGGGGCGGACATGTGCGTGCAGTCCACCCACAAGATTCTCGGCGCTCTTTCTCAGGGATCGGCCTTACACGTCAATTCGGACATGGTCGATATTATGCGCGTGCGAAAAATTCTTTCACTTCTTCAGACCACAAGCCCCAATTACATCATTCTGGCGTCACTCGATGCCGCTCGCCGCCATGTCTTCTTTCAGGGGGAGAAAATCTTCGGACGGCTGATTCGATTGGCCGAAGAAGCGCGGGAGCGCATTAATCATTTACAGCACATCTACTGTGTCACTCAAGGCGAAATTCGGGCGAAAGGGTACGACTTGGATGTGACAAAGCTCACGCTCAACGTGACCCGAACCGGCATGTCGGGGCATGATGTCGAACATCTTCTGGCTTTTCAGTACGGGGTTCAAGTCGACTGCGCAGACCTATTCAATTTGATCGCCATCATGGGCATCGGCACGACGAAGCGCGACGTCGACCGCCTCGTCGCCGCTCTTGAAGAGATAGACCGCAAAGACCCCGGCGAAGAAAAAAATTGGGTTTTGCAACTGCCCTCGCTTTCGACCGAGATGGTAATGACGCCTCGAGATGTGTTTTTGTCCCACAAGGCCAAACGGGTTCCGCTTTCGAAGGCTGTCGGTCATATCAGTGCGCAGACTCTGACCCCCTATCCTCCAGGAATTCCTGTACTCATTCCTGGTGAACGAATTACCAAGGAAATTGTTGATTTCCTTGCGGATCTGGCAGACAAAGATATTCGTATCAGTGGACAAGAAACCGACACCCTTCGCACCGTCAAAGTCGTGGCAACCCGGTAAGTGCCGCACCACGGGCGCCCCGGAAGGTCTGAGGCGGATTTGACTTTCGAAAGTGCAATCGTGTAGGGTATCCCCCACGAGTTCGTAACCGAAAACCGCAGTGAAGCCATCCACAGAGAAGGGTGCGACGAAAGAGGAATCCAATCATGGCCAAAAAAGCGAAAAAGAGTTCCAAAAAAGCCGCAAAACCTAAGAAGAAGGCGCCCGCCCCAAAAGTGATCAAAGGCATGTTGAAGCCTGTGAAAAGGATTCCTGTCGTCAAAGAGGAAAGAGCCCTTACGGAATCGCAGATTCAAAAATTTAGAGATGTCCTAACCGAAAAGCGTGACGAGCTTCTCCTGGTCGTGCAGCGAAAAAAGGAACAAGAGATTCAGGTCGGCGAAATGGAAATCGGCGATGAAGCCGATATCGCCACGCGTTCTGTGGAAAAGGAAATGCTCTTTGAACTGACCGATTCCGAAAAACAGACGCTCGATATGATTGAGGCGGCTCTGCGAAAGATGGAAAAAGGCGTCTATGCCCGTTGTGAATCCTGCCATCGAACGATATCGCGGCTGCGCATGGAAGTGATGCCGTGGGCACGCTATTGCATATCGTGCCAGTCCGAACAAGAGGTTCCCTCCGCCGAAGTGTGATGTGATCGTCCTACCTCTCGCATGGCGAGCCGCGTTGATCTGCACACGCACACGAGCGCTTCTGACGGCACCCTGACGCCGGAGGAGTTGTTCGCCAAAGCCCTCGAACTCCAAATTCGTTTCTTAGCGATCAGCGATCACGACTCGACTGCCGGTTATACTGCGGTCTTGCCGGTCGCCCGGTCCCACCCGGAAATCCGTTTAATCCCTGCAATCGAGCTTAATGCCGAAGGGGAATTCGCCTGCCACTTGCTGGGATATTTCATTAATCCGTCCGCAGAGGCGCTGCAAAACCAATTGGCGGCTTACCGGGCCGAGCGGGTCATTCGAATTCGGGCCATGTCGAAAAAGCTGGGTGACTTGGGGGCGCCGATCGAATTTGATCGGGTGCTGGCGCTTGCGCGAGGAGGTTCTCTCGGGCGCCCTCATTTGGCAGACGCCCTGATGGAAATAGGTTTTGTGAAGAGCCGCCAAGAGGCATTCGACCGCTTCCTCAAGAAAGGGGGAACGGCCTATATCGCAGGCGAATCGCCCTCTGCCAAGGAAGCGATAGAACTGATTCGGAGCGCCGGGGGCATCCCGGTCCTCGCCCATCCCTCGTACTACACCTCACCGGAGCTCCTCCAAGGACTGATTCGCCAAGGAATTATGGGCATCGAGGCCTACTACCCTGAACACAGCAGAGGCCTTATTCAACACTACCGTGACGTGGCCTTAGAGCATCACCTGGTATTGACCGGGGGGTCCGATTTTCACGGTCCCCGTACCGGTAGAGCGGCCTTGGCGAGTGTCGAGGTGCCCGAAGAGGTGATAGAAGCCCTTGAAAAATGCAGAGACAAGGTGTAAAGTTGACGCGATGACTAATTGCCCCAAATGCAACGCGTCTACGAATGAGTCCGATACGGAGTGTCCGGCTTGTGGAATTTTCTTCAGCAAGTGGCATGAACGCGAAGAGAATTTGGCGAGCGGAAACATGACCCGCTACGCGGCTCTTGCCAATGCAACGAGCTCGGGTTTTAACTGGACAATGTTGATTATTGTTTGCATGGTGGTCGCAGGAGTCTTGTATTTCATTGGCCAACGCGCTAACGACTAACCCCGACTGTTCTAGCGGCCCGTCCCGTTCTTAAAACGCCGCCGAATGCGAAATACCTGCCATTTCAGCCGACCCGTCTGCAGAAGATCCGGCCCAAAAAACAGCGCATAGTTGAGAAGTGACGTCCCAATCGCGACCCGGCTCACAAAATCGTGAGTGACAAAGGTCCAAGCGAGGAAGAGCCATATCGCCCAGGCCATGTATTTCAATTTTACGGGAACGACGAAAAACAGTAACAATTCAAATTCGGGAAAAAGGTTTGCGAAAGCTAAAAGAAGTGTCGTATTGAGCGGGACATTCGACAGGGTCTCGTGGGCTAGAAATACGGCCCCTAAAATGGTGGCGAAGGCGCCGACCAGGTAAAAGAAACAAAAGCGAAATTCTCCCCATTCGTTTTCAAGCGCAGAGCCATACTGGTACAGAAGATACAGCCAGAACGCGAGTGAAATGGGGCTAAACGGTGGGGGTACAAAAAGAAACGTCACGAGCCGCCACCACTCCCCCGCCTGGACCCCAGCTGGATCGTAGAGCAAGCGGCTGGTAAATCCGGGATGCAGGGAGCCCAGCAGATAAATGGCCCCATTTGCCGCGGCGATAAATAGGGGAAACTGCGGAATAGACCATTGTCCAAACGTCTTTTCAAGGCGATCAAGCCAGCGCATAAATGCACGCCAGTGTAACTTCTCCGACGAAAACTGTCAAATTTAGCGTTCCGTCACCCCCCGCGTTTTTCCGAGATCACTTGGCGCAAAACGGATTTCATGCGCGTGGTACTATAAGGAATGATTTTGCTTCTTATGCGGCACGCCCAAGCCGGGAACCTGGGTGGGGTTGTTACGAGTGACGCGGATCGACTGTTAACTGACTATGGACGGGCGCAATCCCTACGAGTTGCTTTGGAGCTGAAACGCCAAAGCGTTGTCCCTGACGTCATATTTTCCAGTCTCTACAAACGAGCGCTCCAAACAGCCCAACTCGTCTCCGAACAATTGAAGGGCAGTCGGGTTCAAACGTGCGCGGCGCTTTCCTCATCGGGAAAAGTGCCTGAGATGAGTGGGATACTTAAAGAGCGGTCCCCTGCGGATACAGTGCTTCTCGTGGGACACCAGCCGGATATGGGGTTGCTTTCCCAATTGCTTTGCGGAGAGGAGATTGGTTTTCCGACCGCTTGCGTCGCCGCGTTCGAATGGGTTCCGGCCGCGACCCATTCGCGTTTTCTGTGGTCAATCAAGCCCGAAGACCTCCCGTGACGAAGCGTATCCTCTATACCGCCGCTCATAGCGGCTTTGCCCTTGACCAAGTTCCCTTGGGAGGGGGGGCGGCTATTTGCGAGGCATTGACGCGAGAATGGGACAAAGGCCCTGTTTCTTACCGGCTCATCGGCCCAGGTATCCTTGGGGAAAAAGCGCCGCAGAATAAAGATCTCGTCCAACTTTCCGAATGGAAGTATGCGCGGTTCTGCCGTGCATTCGAAAAAAAAAGCACCGAGTGCGTTCTCGAAGAACCTCCCTCCTCATCGGTTGTGCTCGTCAACGATATTTCCGAGGGGCCCGACTTCCGTGCTCTGGCCGAGAAAGGCTACCCACTTTTTGCAATTTATCACGTGGACGTCGTCGACTATTTCTCGAAAATCTATCTGCGTGGCTGGCTGAGACCTGAAAGCGTAGCGAAATTTTACGAATGGATTCTCCGTCTGCCGGTGCGCTCGCTCTTTCCAAACATTTTAGGATTGGTTGCTCAGAAACAGCACGACAGCGTCCTCTATTGCAAAGGCCTCATCGTCCCCTCGCAAGGGATGAAGGATGTTCTTCTTCGGTGCTATTCTTTCCTGGCCCCTTCCAAAGTGTATGTCATCCCCTGGGGAATATGGCCGCCTCGGGTAGAGGCCTCCGAGGTGGAGGCAGAAAAAAGAAAGTTTCTGGGTCAACAGGCCATTCCCCCCGAGGCCTTTGTGATTTTGACGCTCAGCCGAATCTCTCCGGAGAAGGGGCAGGACCGAGTTCTTGAAGCCGCCGCTCTTTGGGAGAAGGAGCGCGATTTTCCTGCGGGGGGGGTTTGGATTTTCATCGCGGGCGAAGCCGCCTACATGCGAGGCGCTCGTTTTGAGGCCAGGCTGCGAAAACTTGCATCGCGTTTAAAGAAAGTGCGCGTGGTTTTCACGGGCTACGCAGTGGGCGCGCGGAAGCAGGCGCTTTTTGAAATAGCCCACCTGTACGTATTTCCTTCCAAGCACGAAAGCTATGGCTTAACTCTTATGGAAGCCATGCAAGCCGGTCTCCCTGCTTTGGCCTGCGACAGCCATGGCGCTCGCACCGTAATGAACCCGCGCGTGGGAGTGCTTTTGCCGCCGACTGCTGAGTCCAAAATTCCTCGCTTACTCGAGAACGCGCTTGTCCATTTAGAATCGAATCGAGTCGCGCTGCGCACGATGGGAAACGCCGCAGAAGAATTGGCGCGCGAACAGCCCTTTTCCGGAACCGCTAAAAAGGTAGCCGAATTACTCCGGTCGAGCAGGTGATTTTGTCCTTCTGGGAATAAATGTGCACGTTCTAACGGCCCGAGTTCAATATCCTAGTGAAACGCTGTGACGGAATGTCAATCGAGCAGGTGATGGGCTCGCGCCTGTCAGTAAACAAACAGGGAGTCGATGGGGCGATACCACTTCGTATTGTCGTTTCCGCCTAGCGATCGCGCGTTTGATGGTGCAAGATTCCGCCGCGCTCGTGTGCGATTTCCCAGGAATGGGCTTGCCAGTAGGTATCTCCTCGAGCGCGCCTCTCGACGGTATAATTGTCGAGAGACTAGCGACCCATTCCAGTTTTGTCTGGCCCCCATACCAGCGACCCGCGTATGACCTGCATCATCGCACTGAAATCTTCCTGCATCGACAGATCCGCCGACGGATGCTTAGAAGTTCGGTGTGCTCGGAAAGGCAAAAGACACCGTATAATAAGCGAAATGAACGTCGTTTTAGTGGAGCCCGATATCCCTTGGAACACGGGAAATGTCGGAAGAACTTGCGTGGCGACAGGCAGCCAACTGCATCTCGTCGGAGAGCTCGGCTTTTCGCTGGACTCGGCCCAGGTGAAGCGATCCGGTCTCGATTACTGGGAGAAGGTCCGTCCGCAGATCCACGCCGATTGGGATGCTTTTCTCGCGACCATCCCCCGCCAAGCCCCGCTCTATTTTTTTTCTAAGTCCGGGAAAAATGGCTTTTGGCAGGCGACTTTCCTACCTGGAAGTTATCTGGTTTTTGGGTGTGAGACAAAAGGGCTGCCCGCTCGTTTTCATTCCGACTATTCCGACCGCATGTGGAGGATCCCGATTCGCGAGGAAGGGGTGCGCTCTCTCAATCTTTCTACCGCCGTGGGAATTGCTCTTTATGAAGCGCTTCGGCAAACGCAACCCGCGCCGAGTCCTGCTTTTCCTGTAGGGGGTTCGTAGATGCCGGCCGTCACCATCCGCAGGCCGCAAAAAATCAAAGAACCAACCGACGGTACAACGCGCCGGGCCCCCTGGAACACCCTTCTTTTAAATTGCAGCTGCCACAGCTTTGATCAGGTGGCCCGGCAACTGACTAAAGCCATCCGCTGCACGTTCGATCAGGGTCTCGCGATTGCCGATACGGTTCACCATCAGGGCAAAGCAGTTGTCTACACGGGCCACCGCGAGAGGTGTGAAGCGGTAGCGATGGTTCTCGAGGCGATCGGTCTACTCACGAAGGTCGTTCAGTAGATGCGGACCGCCTGGGTCACAGGTGGGGGGACCGGAATTGGTCGTGCCTTGGCAAAGGCACTTTATAGGGAAGGCTACCGGGTCGCCATTTCAGGCCGGCGCGCGGAGGTCCTCGCCGAATCGGTCCGTGAAATTTCTCAAAAGTCAGGGCCGGGCGAAATCATCTCCTTGCCGGGTGATGTCTCGCGGCCGGAGGACGTTCGATCCATGGCCGAAGGGCTCAAGAGTCACTCCATCGTGCCGGACCTTTTGGTCAATAATGCTGGTTCCAACTCCTATCATCGATACCAAGAAACCACTTCGGAAGAATTTCGAAAAGCATTGGAAACAAACTGTTTATCGGCGACTTATTGCATCAACGCCGTGCTCCCGGCGATGCGTGAGGCCGGAGGGGGGGCTATCGTCAATGTGAGCTCGGTTTTGGGGAAATGGGGCTCCTGCGGCTCGGCCGCCTATTCGGTCAGCAAGTATGCGATGACCGGGCTGACAGACGTCCTCCGCCAAGAATTCAGCAGCGCGTCAATTCATGTGATGGGTGTTTTCCCCGGGTTCATTCGCACGGCCATGACGGACCCTTTCGTTCATCCTGGATCACTCAAGGCGCGGTTTGGAGCCACGCCTGAATCCATGGCGCAGGCTATTCTGCAAGGCTTGCGCCGGCGCCAGGCCGAGGTGCATTTTCCTTGGTATGTTCCTTGGTTTCTCCGCATCCATCGGGTCTTCCCCAAGTGGTCCGACCATCTCGCCGGTCGTCTCAGACGCTGAGATGTTTCGGAAAGCGTGTGCGGTGGTTTTGGCATGCGTCTTTGGCTTTTTCACTGTTCCTCGAGTCGTATTCGCGATGCAAAAGCCTTCCATTGAAATTTCCTCGTTACGCAAGAACGAGTACCAAATTGTCATACAGACGGCCATTCGCGCTCGGCCGAGAGCCCTATGGGCGGTGTTAACCGACTACGACCACCATGGGGATTGGCTCCCTTATATGACGCAAAGTAACGTCGTGGCTCGTTCGAGAAATGTCGTGTTTGTTCAGCAAGTCGGTCAGGTGAGAGTGATTTTTATAACGTACATATTGCGCGTCACGCAGCAGGTGCGCGAAGAAGAGAACAGGTGTCTCCGCTTTAAAGCGATCGAGGGAGATTTTGAAAAGCTTGAGGGGCTTTGGACGATTTCATCGGGTGCTCCGGGGGAGGCGAATCTGCGCTGTGGATTTACGATGGTCCCCGTGCGGCACCCGCCGGCCTGGGCAGTGCGCTTTGTCGTAAAACGCTATCTCGCCGCGATGGTAGAGCGTTTGCGTTCGCGCGCCGAACAGCAAGAGGCCCTGCAGAGTGGCTGAGCCCGACATCTGGGTCTGGGTGCCGTTCTCCGTCGAAAGGGAGCATGACGGTCTCCGTGTCGACCAGTTTTTGACGCGCCGGCTTCCCGCCTACTCCCGCAATAAAGTTCAGAAAATTCTGGAAAACGCGCGCGTGATGAAAAGCGACCGACCCCTGCGAGCGAGCAGCCGGGTTCGGATGGGGGAACACATTTCCGTTGCCTATCCAAGGCGACCGGAAAAGCCCTTGCCGAGAGATGCTTCGCTTCCGGTGCTCTATGAAGACGACGATTTTCTATTCGTAAATAAACCGGCGGGGCTCCTCTCGCATCCTACCGACAAAGTGGTGGAACACACAGTAGTCGGAATTCTCCGGTATTCTCGGCGCGATCTGGCCAAGCTCCACCTTTTGCATCGCCTGGACCGCGAAACCTCCGGGGTCCTTGGACTGGCCAAGAATCCCAGCGCCGCTCGTGGATGGACCCGCAGCATGGACCGCCACGACATTCAAAAGGAATATATCGCCATTGTCCGGGGTATCCCCCGAGAAAAGCGCGGTCTGATCAGCTGGCCCATCGGCCGCGAGGGAGGCGATATCAAAGTCCGCCAGTGGGTCAACGTGCCTGACGCCGTCCCCGCCGTTACCGAGTTTCAAGTCGAACGGATCTATAGAAATGCTCTATCGACAAAATCAGGTGTTCATCTAGATAAGGTGGGGTGCACTCTTGTGCGCGCTTTTCCGAGAACGGGTCGGCTTCATCAGATTCGGGTGCACTTTGCCGCCTTGGGCCATCCGCTTCTGGGCGACGTCTTGTATTCAGGCCACGGGGAATTTTATTTGAAAATGGTTCGCGGAACATTGTTGTCGGAGGACCGTGAGTCTTTGGGATTTCCTCGTGTGGCTCTTCACGCGGCCGCACTGTCCTTCGAACATCCTGGCCGGCGCCGAAAGATTCGCGTGGAGGCCGCGCTGCCGGATGATATGGCGCAGTTCGAAAAGTACGGGGTGGGTCCAAAAAAGGCATTTTGTACAATCGATGACCGATGAAGAAACAAACTGCAAAAGAGGTGGGAGGATGGTGGCATTTTACCGGGGAAGCGGAGATCTTTGAGGCTAGTAATCCGGATCGCCTGAGCCGGTTGTACTTTCCGCTCTGTAATGAAGCGGGTCTGCTTTCGGCGATCACCCCGATGCTTCACGGAGATATTAAAACCGGTCAAAACCATTTCCTCACGCTTCCACTCGCCGCAGAAGATCTTCACAATACACGCTCGGCGCGCAATTTTTGGATCTCGGTGGAAGGCAAAGCGCCCTGGTCAGCGACGGGTTCGTCGGCGAGCGCATCTTTGAACCGGGCGAATCCCAAAAACGCAGAAACTTCACGCCTGGAAGCGGGAGCCCTCTGGCATCGGCTTACAAGAGAAAACCGTTCGTTAGGCCTTCGAGCGATCACCACCAACTTTGTTCCGGCCGACCGCGAGCGCGTAGAAATCATGCGCGTCGAAATCACGAACACCGGACGAAAGCCGGTGTCAATCACTCCGACTGCCGCCATACCGATATTCGGTCGATCAGCCGACAATCTTCGAGACCATCGCCACGTCACGTCCCTTCTGCATCGTATCGACACCGATGAGTTTGGAGTCCTTGTAACTCCGACGATGTCATTCAATGAACGCGGCCATCACCCCAATTCCACCGTTTATGCGGTGTTGGGATGTGAGGGGGAGGGCCAGGCACCGATCGGACTGTTTCCGACCGTCGACAGTTTCATCGGTGAAGGGGAAAACTTCGATGCACCGAGAGCGGTCTTTGAAGACCGAGACCCGCCCAAGTTGGCCGCGGCCGCTCTGCAGGGGCGTGAAGCCGTCGGCGCTCTTCGCTTTCGGACCCGTAAGCTCAATCCGGGTAAGAGCGTCAGCTATCTTCTCATTCTTGGAATTGGAGACAGTCGCAAAGAGGTGATGTCGTGGCTGAAAGCCTACGGATCCGATGAAAAAGTGCGCGAGGCCTTGGACGATACGAAGCGTTTTTGGAAGGACCAGTTGGACAGGATTCAAGTGGCCACAGATGATCCACATTTTGGCCGCTGGACGCGTTGGGTTATTCTGCAGCCGATTCTGCGCAAAATTTTTGGCAACTCCTTTTTGCCTGACTTCGATTACGGGCGCGGAGGCAGAGGATGGCGTGATCTTTGGCAAGATTGTCTTGGCCTTCTTTTATTGGACCAGACCGTGCCGCCAAGTTCCACTCTCCCTCCTGCAACGGACGTGCGTTCCCTTCTGTTGAACAATTTTGCAGGGGTTCGCATGAATGGTACGAATGCCACGATCATCGGAAAGAAGCCGGGAGAATTCATCGCTGATCGAAATAATATTTCGCGCACCTGGATGGACCATGGAGTCTGGCCCTGGGTCACGACCTCCTTCTATCTGCAGCAAACGGGTGATTTGGGCTTCTTGTTGGAGGACGCCGGATATTTTGGGGATCAGGATCTGCCACACGGCGATAAGACAAAGGGGACGGTCCTCGAACATATTTTGATTCAACACCTAACCGCTTATTTCAATACCGGCGGGCACGGGAATATTCGGCTTGAAGATGCCGACTGGAATGATGGTCTCGACATGGCGCCTGAACAAGGAGAGAGCGTCGCTTTTACGGCCATGTATGCGGGGAATTTACTCGAGATCTCTGAGTCGCTACGCGTTCTGCAGCAAAGAGAAGGTATCCAAAAAGTTGAGATTGCTGCCGAAATAATGACCCTTCTTGAGGCGACCGAGCCCAGCATCGGAATTTCTCCTTCTGCCAAACAAGACCGTCTTAAGGCCTACCGGTCGAGGTGCGCAAAAGGAATTTCGGGAACTCGTGTCGCCGTGTCCTTGGATTCGCTCATCGTCGACCTCGCTCAAAAAGGAGAAGTGCTCGCGAAACAGGTCCGCGAAAAGGAGTACATAAAAACGGCAGGGGGTTACGCCTGGTTCAACGGTTACTATGACAATCGGGGGGGCCGCGTCGAAGGGGAGACCTCGCACGGGGTGCGTATGACGTTGACGGGCCAGGTGTTTCCGATTCTCTCAGGGGTAGCGACCAACGAACAAGTTCAGCAGTGTTTTGCGGCAGCAAAGAAATACTTACAAGACCGAAAATGGGGCGGATACCGGCTCAATACGGACTTTGGCGATGTTCAGATGCAGCTTGGCAGGGCCTTTTCATTTGCTTATGGCGAAAAAGAAAACGGAGCTTTTTTTAGCCATATGGTCGTGATGTTTGCAAACGCCCTCTATCGACGAGGCTTTGTGGACGAAGGTCACGACGTTCTCAACTCGTTGTACCGGATGAGTATGAATAGCGACATCGCTAAAATTTATCCCGGTATTCCGGAATACTTTAATAGCGAAGGTCGGGGTCTCTATCATTACCTGACAGGCTCGGCCAGTTGGTATCTATTCACTTTGGTCGCTCAGGTCATGGGGGTGAGAGGGATTTGGGGTGATCTGCTCCTTGCACCTAAATTGGTCCCCGAACAATTTGGGTCTCTTGGGCAGGTAAAAATTAGCACCCAGTTTGCCGGAAAACAACTTCAGATTGTCTACCTCAACCGTTCTAAAACGCCATATGGGCAATACAGAATCGATTCTGTCCTTCTTCAGGGCCGGACTTTCCCATTGCCTACCCAGCGTCAGAACGAAATTACCATCCCGCGCGCGACGTTGAGCCAGATTGTAAGCCCCACCGTAGAAATCACGGTCAGCCTTTCGTAATAAAAGCCTTTAAAAACCGCCCAATTCGTCCTAGACTTCCAATGGAGAATATGGCGAGGTATTGGCTTTATTTGGATTCGAAGGTGCAGGGGCCGGTCGACACGGCGGCTTTGCGCAAAATTACGGGTTTTACTTTGCTCACCCAGGTTTGTCCTGAAGGCGCAGATTCTTGGCGCATGGCGGACGAAATCGTTGAAATCAAAGCGTACTTTTTAGCGCCCCCGCGCGTGAGTTCCTTAATGGCCGATGTCGTCAATGGCAGTCCTTTCACAATTCCTGTCCGCCCCACTTTAACGGTCTTTGCCCCCGAAGAG
>JBBSDO010000006.1:0-34567 GCA_038241515.1 Elusimicrobiota bacterium
AGAATTTTTCTTATGTCTCGGGAGGAATGGAGAATGCGGTCGATTTCGAGCGGAGCCGTGTCGGGGGTGTAGATGAGGTAATACTCGCCCACTGCCCAGAATAAGGAATTTCGCCGCGTCAGGTCCGGTCTTTTATGGCCTATTCCCGGCATCCTCCCGAGCATACGGCAGTCAACAAAAATAGCGGCAACAAGGCGGTCCGCCTGGGAGTCACTGGAGTGCTCAGCGGTCCATTCCCAAATTTTCTTCACATCATCCTGCGCCTTTTGGCGCAGTGCAAAACTGTTTTTCACGCGACTTTCTTTGCGGAAATTCGGGCGGCCGCCCGCTCCTTTTTGCGTCTAGCAATATAAGTCCGGATTTGCTTGAAAGCCTTCTCACCTTCAAGCAATGAAGAGGCCTTGCCTTGATCAATCAAATGATCCATATCGTGGCGGCGTTCTTCGGCTTCCAGCTCTTTGCGCAGCGCATCGCGGACGACTTCGCTGGCCGAATTGTAACGACCCGCCTTCACTCTCTTTTGCACAAATTTCACCAGCTCCGGCGTTAAGTTTACATTCATGGTCATCGGATTAAAGACCTCCCCTTTTTCTTCTTATAGCACCATTGTAGGGGATTGTCAATCATTGCACAATCATTGCCAACGACCTCCTGGCCAAGACAGGCCTCAACGGCGGTTCCACAAGACGACGTTCGGCTCATACGGCGTTCGGCGAAGCGGCGTTCGTCTAAAAAAGCGTTCGACGGAACGACGTTCGGCCGAACGACGTTCTGCTGAACGACGTATTCGCCGAACGCTTTTTAGCCGAACGGCGTTTCGTCGAACGACGTTTTGTCGTGCCGTCACCCCGGGTGTAACAAACGCGTGATACTATAAGGGCATTCAGAACTCTTCAGTTAAATTCCTTGGCTTGGGCTTCATCGCCGCCGTGGGCCTGAACGGGCCGCTGGCTTGGGCGGCAGCGCCTGTCGTATGGACTACGTCCGAAATGAACCGGCTGACTCAGACCACGCCTCCCGGCGCCGAGCGGTCCATCAAGATCTATGCGCTCAAAGACGAAGTCACGTCCTTTCAAATCGGCATCCAAGTTCCTACCGGAGCGTTAACCGGGGTGTCCGTGACAGCCGGCGCGATGAATGGACCGGGCGGATATAGGATTTCGGGAAGCGACATTATTCTCTTTCGCGAGCAGTTCGTCTCCGTTCCAGACGTAGTGAGTTGGAGAACCAATAGGCGCAATCCGCCGGGGCCGGGCGGCCTGTATCCCGATGGACTCATCCCTTTTGTGGATCCAGACACGGGAAAACCGGCAATCGGGGGCCTGCTTCAGGCTTCCCCGTTTCAAGTGGATGCGGGGATCAACCAGGTCATTTGGGTGGACGTGCACGTTCCGCCGGGGATTTTGGCGGGTGATTACACGGAAAGCTTCACCATCTCCGCCGATCAAGGGTCGGCCACTGTCTCCGCCACGCTACACGTATGGAATTACACGCTGCCGCGGATCCCCTCGTTCAAAAGTGCCTACCAGGCCGCCGCCTCCAATCAGAGCGACTCTTTAGCGCGAGCCCTTTTGCGCGAGCGGCTCACGCCGAACTGGGGACTGGGCTCCAAGGAATCCGAGTATGTCGGTACGTTCGGCTTGAATTCGGTTAACGTGGGGCTTTATAACAACATCAACATTTCCAATTGCACTTCGCGCGCGATGCCCGCCCCTCCTAGCGTGAGTAGCCTGCGCTCGCTCTATGCCGCTCATGACTCGCGCCTCGTCATCTACGGAAATCCGGCCGATGAGATCAGCGCTTGCGCGAATCAGTTTCCGTCGCTTGTTCGGTGGGCGAAGCAATTTCATACCGCCGATTCAAATCTCCAGATCGCTTGCACGGTCACACCTTTTCCCGGCCTAGAAGATGATGGAACGGGCAGCGGACGTTCAGCCGTCGATATTTGGGAGGAGTTGCCCAAGCAGTGGGACGCGAACCAGGCTAAACTTGAAAAGCTCCAAGCCAAAGGCGACGCAGTGTGGCTCTACAACGTGCTCGAGCAAGACGACTATTCGCCGAAACTCGCGATCAACTGGAGTCCTCTCGACTGGCGTCTCTCGATGGGGTTCATCAGCGCGACCTTGGGACTCAAAGGCTTTCAGCAGTGGTCGGTCGATCTCTGGTCTGCCGATCCTTGGCACCGGACGAGCCCTGCCGCGGGAGCCGACCCCGCCGTCCCCAGTGATGGGATGGAAATTTACCCCGGCGCACCGGTCGGAATCGTCGGCTATGCCCCTTCGATGCGGATGAAGTGGAGTCGGGATGGAACGAACGATTATGAATACGTTCAGATTTTGAAGACGCTGGGGGAAGGCGCCTGGGCTTTACAACAAGCCGCCGCTGTCGGCCCCGACTGGACGAACTGGACGCGCGATTACACGAAACTCGAGGCCGTTCGCATCTCTTTAGGGAATAAGATTGATCAACTCTCGACGGCGCCGTCTCCGATCGTCCTTCCCCGGGAAACGGCCGCGGCCGTGCGCGTCTATCCGAATCCCTGGCGCAAGGGCACGTCCGAGAACGAATTTGTCACTTTTAGTGGTGTTTCGCCCGGAAGCACACTGACGATCTTCACCGTCTCAGGCCGCTTTGTCGCCCGACGACAAACCTCGGATGTCGTAGCCCGCTGGGATCTCCTGACCGACGCCGGTGACAAAGCCGCGAGCGGTCTCTACTTCTATCTCATCCAGGACAAAACCGGCGCCAAAACCCGAGGGCGGCTCGCCATCATTCGGTAATCAGAATCCATCCGGCCCATTCAAAGGGGTGTCCTCAATGACCGCTCTGATTCAAGCTTGAGGTGCCGAGTCTCTTTAGTAGTTCCCCAAGATCCCTCGCCCGGGACGCCGCTAGGCGGACGGGGGGAGAGGGCAAGGCCGACCGCAGGGAGAGTCGCGGGTGAGGGAGGTGTTAGATCCTAAACATGATCGGCGATCGGTGCTTCGGATGTTAAAGGGCTTGCTGGCGCTGCAGCGCTTGAGCAATACAGCCTTCCGAGACCGTCAAACCGCACACATCGTGAAGAATCGCCTTGATCTTATTACCAGGAAGCACGTAATCGTATTTGAGCACCGCAATCATCGTGAGCACCCGCGGCCCCAGATGCCCGTACAGTACTTCCTCGGTCGCGTGCGCAGCTACCACGTGTTCATGGCAGGCGCTGCACCAGTACCGGTAGTGCAGGTAACGCGTCACATGTACCCGTGCCGGGAAAATATCTTCCTGAATATGTTCTTCAAAATCGTAGGGCGCTTGCAGCGGCAACGCACCAAATCGTAGTCCCCATTTACATCTAATGCGAATCAACACCGCCCTCACCCGCGCCTGTCCGGCCTAGCGGCCGTCCGGCTTGCCCTCCCGCATACGACCGCGGGACTAGCGCGCTATAGGAATTGCGGAAGCGCTGGTCTCCCGGTGTCCGCCTAACGGCGTCCCGGGCGAGGGATGGAGGGGAACCACTAAAGAAACTCGGGGTGCGACCCCGCGGCCACAAGTACAAATTCGTTGACAAAGTCCATATTTGGACTTATATTCATTATATGGACACGATGACTAAGGGGATCCGCACAATCGAAGATATCAAACGTCTCACTGGACCGGCGCTGCGGACGTTCTTTCGTGTTGTTAATGAATGGAAGCTGAATCGTACCGACCAAATGGCCCTGTTGGGGCTGACCGCGTCGTCCACTTATCAGAAATGGAAGGCAGATTCTGATGGGCGTCTCACGGCAGACACGCTCGAGCGCATTTCCTACGTTTTTGGAATATATAAAGCATTGCAGATCCTCTTTCCAGATTCTTTCATCGCCGATGGCTGGGTGAAACGATCCAACACGGGAATACCCTTTAATGGACGATCCCCGCTCGAGCACATGCGTCGAGGCAAAGTCCAGAATCTGCTGGAAGTTCGCGAGTACCTGGACAATCACCGAGGGTCATGAGGTCAGGTGGTGCGATTGCGGCTATCCATTGGAAGCCTTCGTGGAGAGTGATCCCCACACGGTACCCGGAAATCGACCTTTGGAAACGCGTCGCCGTCCCAGAAGATGAAGCGGCCGTCCAGGAGATCGAACAAATAACGAACAACCGCGCGCGGCAGGAATCCGGAGAAATTAACCTCTTACGCGCAGGCGATTATTTTTCGAAGAGCTGTTCAAAAGATGTGATTGCGACTTTTTCCTACCGAGGCATCCGATCACGATTTAACACACGCTTGTTCGGCGCCTACTATGCTTCAGTTTCATTGGAAACGGCGGTCCGCGAAAAAGCGCATCACACCATACAGCTGCTGATGGACGCGAAAATTCCATCGACAAAAACCGACATGCGGGCCATCAAGGCTGACATTCGCGCGAGTGTTCAAGACATACGCGGAATGCAAAAGAGCCTCCGGCAGATTTATCATCCCTCCAGTTACTCCGCCTCGCAACCGTGGGCAAGCCATCTTTGGGCCCAAGGGTCGCAGGGCGTTGTTTATGACAGCGTTCGCCACCCGGGCGGTCAATGTATCGCGATCTTTAGTCCGCAGACGATCTCCCATTGCCATAAAGACAGAATTCTCGCGTTTAAATGGAACGGCAGAGACATGATCGAGATTGCCGAGCTAAAAGAATTTTTAGAGTTTCGAGAACCATAAATCGGATCGGCGCTCACCTTAGGGGGCACAAAAAGTTCCATCGCTCCAACAATGTTGAACTGTCTGCTCTGGTATTGGCTGATGGCTTGGGCGATCGCGACGCCGGTATCGATCGCTGGCACGAGCCTGCTTTTTTTTCCTCTCCTTACGCTTTACACGCTCTTGGGCGCCTGGACGTTTCGGCGCTGGCCGCCGCCGTGGGGTCCTGTCGAAAAAGCCTTCCTCGTATTCTGGTTGATTAGCGCGCTCTCCGCCCTTCTTGGCGTGGACCCGCGCCATAGCCTTACCCGGCTGTCGAAGGATCTCTATTTCGCGATGCTCGTACTTCTGGGCGCTTATCTCGCACGCGAACGGGCGGGTTCGAATCTACTTAAAATCTGCATGATCGCCTCGATCGGCACGGCGGTCTTCGGAGTGCTACAGTTTCTTATCGGGGTCAATCAATCGGATAGCGCGCACGGAATATTGATAGATCTGCCGCACTGGCTGGACCCTGCGCCGCGAGCGCTCGTTGACGCCCTTTCCATGGTGAAAGGCCGCGTAACAGGTACGCGCGCCCATCCGCTGACCTATGCCGAAGGATTGTTGTTTCCGCTGGGCTATACGCTGAGCAAGCTCGCCACCCGGCGGTTGGGTTGGGGAAAATGGGCTGCCGGATTGTTCCTCGTGCTGCTCGCGCTCGTTGTGTCGCAAAGCCGCGGCCCCTGGATCGCCGCCGTCGTCATGGGCCTCGTTCTCTGTTTCCTGCGGCGGGACGTTTTGCTTTATAAGCGCCTGGCCCTCGTCGCGCTGCCGATTCTCCTCTGCTTTCTGTCGCCTACCCTGCACAAGCGGGCGTTCAGTATTTCCGATACCCACTACGACCCGAACACCGAGCGCCTCGACATGTGGCAAGCAGGACTTCGTATGGTTCAGGATCACCCTTTCTTCGGCATCGGGACGGGCACGATGAACCTCGTTTCGCCGCAGTATCAGTCGGACGAGCGCCGGGTGGAAGGGCCCTGGGGCCATCTGCACGACACCTTCGTCAACGTCGCCGCGGAACGGGGTCTCGTAGGACTTTTGGCTTTCCTGAGCTTTATTGTGGTTTTGGCCCGCGAACTCTGGCGCGGCTACCGGAGGGCGGCGACACAGGCCGACGAGGACTCGCAAATTATTCTTTTGACAGGTCTCTTAGGTCTGGTCGGTTGGCTCGTGGCTGGGTTTACGGAAACCGTGTATCACGACAGCAACGTGCTGATGGTGTTTTATTTTGTGATGGGAATTGCCGTAGCCACTTCGCGCGATTCACTGAAGAATCTGAAGCGAATGTAGTTTGTGGTAGGTTCCCCGTTCTCCGAGCAGGCTCTCGTGATTTCCTTGCTCGGTGATTCGTCCACGTTCCAGAACAACGATCCGGTCAGCTTTGCGAACCGTGGCCAATCGATGCGCTATCACGATCGCCGTCCGGTTCGCCATCAGGTGTTCAATCGCTTCCTGCACGAGGCGTTCCGATTCCGCGTCGAGGGACGAGGTGGCTTCGTCAAGGATCAGAATGGGGGGATTCTTGAGCAGCGCGCGGGCAATGGAAAGCCGTTGGCGCTCTCCCCCGGAGAGCCGAATGCCGCGTTCTCCGATCAGGGTGTCATAGCCCTGCGGGAGTCGCTCGATAAAGTCATGCGCGTTGGCGGCTTTGGCCGCCGCTTCAATCTCGGTCTGGCTTGAGTCAGGCTTGCCGTAGGCGATGTTGTAGCGGATGCTCTCATTGAAAAGCAGCACTTCCTGGGTGACCAAGCCGATCTGGCTGCGCAAGGAACTGAGCGTCGAGCTTTTCACATCGCGTCCATCCATGAGCACGCGGCCTGCGCTGGGGTCGTAAAACCGCGGGACGAGAAGAGCCATCGTGGACTTCCCCGCTCCCGACGGGCCAACGAGAGCCACCGCTTCGCCCCGCCGCACCGACAGGCTCACATCCTGCAGCGCCCACAGAGGGTTGGGGTCGCTTTTTTCTGACCCGTTCTCCGTTTCTCCGACCTCGCTCGTCATGGCTTGATGCCCGTGCCGCAAATACCGGAAGCTGACTTTTTCGTAGATGATCGCGTCCGAAAACTTGGAAAGTGCCTTAGCGTCCGGCATGTCCCGCACGGAGGGGACCTGATCCAGAAGTTCAAAAATGCGCTCGGAGGAAGCCAGCCCCAGCTGCAGTTGAGCGTTCAGCTCGGCAAAGTTTTTCAAAGGACGGTAGGTCATCACGGCATAGGTAATGAAAGCGAGGAACGATCCGGCGGTCCAGACGCCATGAATGACGTCCATGCCCCCTTTCCAGAGAAGGACCGACAAAATAAGCGCGCCGATCATCTCCATGATCGGGCTGGAGAGGGTGTCCGCCTGAGCAAAGCGTAGGGCCAGTGCCGTGAAGCGGTCATTGGACTTTAGGAAACGGGCCGATTCCACCTGCTCGGCGGTGTACGCCTTCACCACCGCGGCGGCTTGAACGTTCTCCTGGATGACCGAGTAGAGATCACCCATTTGTTCCTGTCCTTTACGCCCGACCCGGCGCAGTGTTTTCCCAAGCACGGCGATGACGCCAGCCGAGACCGGCAACATCGCGACCGTCACCAACGCGAAGCGCCAATTGAGGTAGAAAATCAGTCCGACATTCAGGATGGCGGTGAGACCATCGCGAATGAAATAGATGGGCGTGCGCGCGATCACTTTCTGAAGCGCCGACAGGTCGTTCGTGAACCGCGCCACCAATTTACCGCTCGAGGTGGCGCTAAAAAAGTCCATCGACATGATTTGAACGTGATCGAACATCGCTTTGCGGAGGTCGGCGGTCGCGCGCAGGCCGATGTATTCCATGAGGTAATTTTGAGCGTAAGAGAAGAGACCCAGAAAGACGGAAATCGTGGGAACCCACCAGAGCAGGTTGCGCAGCATCGCCATGTTGTGGCCGACAAACACCTGATCCTGCAGCGGCTTAATGAGATAAATGCGCAGGGCATTTAGCCCCGCGACCGCGCCCATGCAAAGGGTGGCCACCATCAAGCGGCCGAGGTACGGGTCTAAAGAGCGGGACAAACGTTTATAGAGCTTCACCTTCGCTTTCCTTCTTGTTATGGTTGCGATGGCCGTCGGCAAAACGGTATGACCGTGCCGATGGCGTGACCCGTATTTTAGCTTGAAATCACGTCTTCAACGATCGCTGGAGGAACCAAGTCGCCAAAATCCCAAAAATGAAATTAGCCGCCCAGGCCGCGACCCACGCGGGCAGATAGCCCTGCTCTCCAAAGGACTGAAATATGTCGACGGATCCCCAGTAAAGGAACGTGGCTCCAAAGGCATAGGCAATGGCGTGAACGCTCCCCTTCCTGGAACGATTGAGTGCGAAGGGAATGCCCAGAAGGATCACCATGACGTTCGCAAACGGTAGGGACATTTGAAAGTTGAGGGCCACCCGCTCTTTAAAGGCAGCGACTCCGAGCTCATTCAGGTGCTGGATGCGTTCCCGGAGTTCGCGATGGTTCATGTCTTCCGATTTTCTGTTGTCGTATACAAAATCTTCCGGCTTTTCATTGATATTCAGGGTTTTGGTTTGGAACGCTTCCTGCCGAAAAATACCGTTGGCGTCGAACTGAATCAAGTTTCCTTGGTTAAACGTCCACTGGTTATTTTGATAAAGACCTTCGTGCGCGGAAAGCGTACTCAGGTGATGCATCTGGTCATCAAATTGATCAATGTTAATATCCGTCAGCCTTCCCGTCTTGATGTCCAGCGATCCGATGGTAAAGCGCTGGCGATCCCGGCCGGCCACGACAATATGATCTCGAAGCGTGTTGAAAACCGGTTGTTTCTTGATGCGATTCCAATAGATGGCGTTCGCCTTTGCGTTAATGGAAGGGATAAAGATCAATCCGCCGACGAGAGAAATCAGGGAGATCAGAAGGCCCATGGCGAAAAACGGAGCGTAGAGTCGAACCGAAGAAATGCCCGCGCTTCGCAGAGCGGTAATCTCGCCGCGCTGCTGCAAAGTTCCCAGAGAAAACATCAAGGCGAGCAAAGTCACAACGGGAAAAATGATATTCAGCCAGTAGGGAAGCCCGAGGAACAAATACCAAGCGATGTCCGTGACATGCGCATGGAAATCGTTGAAGATCGACATCTTGTCAAAAAAATGCCCGACCAAAACAAGGATGGTAAATAGGGCCGCGCAGACGCCCATGGGCTTTAGGAAATGGCTGATCAGGTACCGGTCAATGATTTTCATGGAGTTTCAACATTTCCACAGCCTTTTGGAAAACTAGTTCGGGACCCAACGCGCGAGGGTCGTTGCCCGGCGCGCGCACGTAATGTGACGTGGGCACGGAAGGATGCCAGATCTCCGGGTTCGTGCCGAAGAAAAGGGTCAACGTAGGAACCCCGAGCGCGGCGGCTAGATGCATCATCCCGCCGTCGGGACAGATGAAGAGATCAAGCTTTTTCAGGACCGCCGCAACGCGGCCCAAATCGGGACTTCGAAAAACAGGGCCATCCCGGCCAAAAACCTTGCGAAACTCGCGCTCATGGACCGATTCATCCATCCAGAATGTCGCTTCCCTTTTATGGCGGGAAGGACTTCCCGCCAGAGGAGGCGTCAGGGCGAGGATCGCGCACCCGTTTGTTTCCGCCAAGCGGAGCGCCACCCGAGCAAAATTCTCGGGGGGCCAGATGCGATCAGGCCGGTCCACTTTACCTCCCAGAAAAATCCCAACCACGCGGCGTTTTTCCGATGAAAAATGTTCTTTCCAGAAGGCCTCTGCGAAAGCGACTTGATCGGCGCGCACGTAAAACTCCGGGAAGCGGTTGGAGCACGAAATACCCAAGCCTTCCACGAGACCCGCGTATTTGTCGATTTCGCGAATGACAGGGCGATATGGCACCTCATAACTATACAGCCGCGATCCCCAGTTCTGTCCATACAAGGGAGTTTCATAGCCAACCACCCAGCGTGCCCCGGAGAGGGCCGCCAATAAAATGGCCGTTAGCGAAAGCGCGTTTCCGGAGAGTACGAGCGCGAGGTCGAACCGTTCCTGCCTGAGACGGTGTCCGAGACCGATCCATTGGCGCGGGTCCGCTTTGCGGCGTTCGTCCCATGCCCATACTTTCGCCAGTCCCGGATTGTTCTGGAGAGCAGCCGCGTTGAAGGTGTTGGCCAGAAAGTGAATGGTCGCCTCTGGAAATCGGGCTTTCAAGCTGGAGATGACGGGGCTCGCGCACAGCAGATCGCCCATCCCCTGATAATTCCTCACGAGGAGCATTTTTCGGATCTCCCCGCGCTCGAAGGCGGTCCGCAGGTCGGGAAGGGTGACCTTTTGGACCCTCAGAATTTTCCCGAGGATGACGGAGCAGACTTCTCGACCGCTACGCTCCAAACCTTCAAAAAACCTCACCGTGACCCTCCTGAAGGCGCGCGCGCCTGAGTTCCCAAGAAACGGAGAACCTCGGCCGCGACGGTTTCGGGGCGCATCTCCGAGGAGGGTTTGTCCCGGCCATCGAGGACACCTTGCCGCAGGTCGTGGCGCCAGACCTCTGGGTCGGTAGAGAAAAAGAGCCCCAACGTTGGTGTCCCGGCGGCGGCCGCGAGGTGCAGCATTCCTCCGTCCGGGCACACGAGGAGGTTAAGGCGCCGCAAGAATGCCGCCACACCTCCCAGCGAAGCCTCTTGAAATACCGGACAGTTCCACCCCAGCGCCTTGCGAAAGTCTTCCAACCTCAAGTGTTCCTCGGAAAGATACGAGCCGGATGACGCGCGCGCAGGCGGCGGAGGGCTCACCGCGATGATGCGCAATCCCTCGTTCTTGAGCAAATCCGCCAGCCGCGCAAAGTGGGACACCGGCCACAAGCGATCGGATCGTTCCGCCTTACCCCCGATAAATATACCGACCCACGGTCCTTTCTTGAGCAGGGGGTGAGCGGAAAAAAATGAGTCGGCCGCCGCTTCGTCCGCTGGAGACGTGTCCATTTCCGCCTGAAGTCCCTGCGGCGCCGCTCCGAAAGCCCGAGCAAAACCGAGATACTTCTCCACTTCATTTTTCTCGCCGCCGAAAGGAATGCGGATTTGGCATAACGCGCCAGCATCCTCGGCCCAGGCCCCGGGGACAGAAGGAACATATCCTGCCACCCAGGGGGCCCCCGTCGCGCGGGCGAAGAGAACGGCGGTGGCAGAGGGCCTTTCCGTCGTCAAAAGCAGAGCCAGATCAAAGCGCTCTTTTCTCAAATCCCGAACCAGCCCCGCCCACTCCCAGAACGCGGATTTCTTCCAAACCCACACGCGATTGAGATGAGGATTGGCACGCGCGGCGGCCGCGTTGACCGGGTTGCCCAGAAAATGAAAAGAGGCGCGGGGCCAGGCCACAGAGAGGGAGCGGATGAGAGGCGTTGCGCAAAGGAATTGCCCCATTTTCTGATAAAGTCCAAGTAAAAGAATTCTGGCAGCGGGGTTCTCGGATAGAGAGTCCCCGGCCTGCCGCGCGCTCACCTGCTGGGTGGACATCCCTCGGGCGAAAGCGCCCAAAGCGCGCGCGCGCCCCCACTGCTCTAGGTCTCTGAAAAGTTGCATGATTTCTTTTTCATTATGGGGCATACCGGGATGCTGTGAAGGCGACCGGTAGACGGGAAAAATAAAACATATCTATTAATGAAACAACTTTTTCCCCTGAGAAACTACTTAAGAATGGCAAGCCATTCTCAGTTTCTTTAGTGGTTCCTCACCATCCCTCGCCCGGGACGCCGTTAGGCGGACTCCGGGAGAGGGCAAGCCGGACGGCCGCTAGGCCGGACAGGCGCGGGTGAGGGCGGTGTTGCCTTGCATCAGATGGAAATGTTGTCTACGATTTTGGCGCATTGACAAGCGATCCACTGCTGAACGTTGAAAAGGAAAGACTCGTTCGCGCAATTCGCGAACAGGAGCAGCAAATTGAAAACTTCGCCAAGAAATAGATTCCCTCCGCAAAGAAAACGAGCAGCTCAAGCACAAACCGAATCCATTCGAGAAGAAACCGCATCACGCCTCTGGTCGCCGGAGCAAGCCGCCCGAACGGTGGGGCCGCAAGGCAGGACATAAGGGGGAGCTGGCGGCCCAAACCCGACCCCATCGATCACGAAAAGCCTCTGACATTGGACGATTGTCCGAACTTTCAACCGCCGCTGCAAGCGCCCTACGATCTTAAAGAACATATTCCGGAAGACATCCTCCCGGTACCGCGCCAGCAAGCCCTTGAACATCCGGTGCACCGTTCGCCGATCATGTTTAGGGCCTAACACCGCCCTCACCCGCGCCTCTCCCTGCGGTCGGCCTTGCCCTCTCCCCTTGTCCGCCTAGCGGCGTCCCGGGCGAGGGATCGTGCGGAACTACTAAAGAGCCTTGCCATGCCTTTCACCGTCAAATAGACTATTACAATAGAAAGATTATTATGATAAACTTTCATTAGAAATGACCACGATACTCCCATCGACTGATGCGCAACCGGAAGACGGGAATCTCATTAGCAAAGCGTTCTTGCGGGCCTGCGCACTTCTGGAGCTGAAGCAGAAGGACATGGCGAGTATTTTGGGTCGAAGCGAACCCACGATTTCAAGGCTGGCCCGTAATAACTTGTTCCTGTCGCCGGATGGGAAGGATGGCGAAATCGCTCTTCTTTTTCTTCGTATGTATCGTTCGCTCGACGCGCTCTTGGGAGGCAACGAAGGAAACGCACGTGCCTGGTTTAACGCGGTTAATCATGGACTAAACGGCTCGCCTCGCGACCTCGTAAAGAGCCTGGAGGGACTCATCCATGTCGTCGACTATTTGGACGCAATGCGGGGGCCCCTCTAGGCTTGCCTCGCTTTCGGAAGTGGCTTGGCGGGTGGTCGAAGACCAGTCTCAGGTGGCCACGCGAAAACTCGTCGACTCGGATGCCGAACAGGTTCGCCTTGAATGGTTGATCGAATCGAAGAAGCCGCCGTTGCCGCGCGGTCCGGAATGGGAACACCTCCACTATTTGCTCGCCACCCCATTTCGCTACCCGCCGCTCGCCCATGGCTCCCGCTTCGGAACGCGGCTGGAACGCGGTGTCTGGTATGGTTCCGTGCAAGTGGGCACCGCCCTGTCCGAAGTCGCCTACTGGCGGCTGCGCTTCTTTAGCGATACCGAGGCCGCTTTAACCTCTACCGTCACACTCACGGCCTATTCCATCACGGTGCGTTCCCCGCGTGCGATCGATCTAACGAATCCGCCCTTTGTCGCCTTCCGGCCCCAAATTTCCAGTCCAATCACCTATCAACACAGTCAATCTCTGGGGCACGAGCTGCGCCGCGCAGGAGTGGAATTCTGCCGGTATTATTCCGCGCGCGATCCGCACGGGGGGGAAAATATCGCCGTCTTCTCGCCGCTCGCCTTTGCGAAGAAGACGGTAGCGGATAGCTCGATGGAGATCTGGTACGCCTATGCGAGCGCGGCAGGGGTGGAGTTCCGGCGCCGCGCTTTTACCCAGGAAAAACGGATCGGCTTCCGTCGTTCCGATTTTGAGATCGACGGAGCGCTTCCCCTCATGAAGGCCTAGTCGGAATTCTCCAGTTCGTCGCCCCCGGTCGGTACCATCCTGGCTTCTCATTGCAGAGAGTACGCCTATTCGCTCCTAAGGCTCGTTGCCGCAGGGATATAGGGCAAAAAACGACTGAAAAATAGAGGGCTTTTAAAAGGCAAATCTTTACATCACTTTTTCCTCGCAATATTCTTGTCGCGGCGTTAGACTTCCCCAAATGGAAAAGCGTTTAATTCCCTTGTTTTTACTGGTTCTTGGACTATTGATCCCGCTCTCCTCCTTAGCCCAGGGGATCGACAGGGATGGCCTATCCAGTCATGAAACCGGTCCAACGTTTCCCGTTTTCGGCTTGTTAAACACTTATTTCTTCACAGGTCACTTTAAAGCGCATCTGCAGGTGACCGAGTTGCGTATTGACCATATGGCTGACCACACCGCGTGCACCATGCCGCGCCGCGCCTGCCGTCTGAGCCTAGGCTACTCCAGCGCCATCGGCAGAAACCTGGGAATGAGCGAGCTGGAATTACCGCTCGTAGGTTCCGCGGGCGTTAGATCCCAATGGGCCGTAGCCTCCATGGGAGACTATGTGGCAAGATTTTGGAGCGCTCCCAGCAACGTACCCCGGCCCTCCTCCGCCGTAAAGCTAATTCTTACCCTCGCGTTCTAACTCCGACTGCCCGTCGTATTGCCAACTTCAACAGCTCATAGGCGATGGTCCGTAGCGGATCGTTCATTAGGGCTCCGAACTGGAATGAACCGAGGCTTGCCAACGTTTAAAATCCATCATTTCTTTAGGACTTCTCGGGTTCTGGCGCCGTTGAATCCACGCCTCAGCAATTACGCGACTGACGCGGTAAGTCTTACTATCGACAACGACAATAAAGGAATGAATTCCGGAAAGCGCGCCCGCTGACTGCATCAGTTTGCCCAGTGCGACCGCGGCCGCTTCGTGGACGCTCGCGGCGGAAATGGCGAAATCGTAACTAGGAACAAGTACTTGGACTCGTTTGAGCACCATACCGAAATCTACCATACATCTGTATGTTTCGCCAAGGATGATTTTTCCGGTCCTACCGGTAGAATATAGCCATGTGCGGACGCTACTCCCAATCCAAACGCCAAAGAGATCTCGAATTTCGGTTCGGCACCGACTTCAGCCGGGCCGCTCCGGAGAAATTCCGTTACAATGTCGCACCTTCCGACCTGATGCCCGTCATTGTTTTTCGCAATGGAACCCGCGAAGCCGAGGCCATGAAGTGGGGAATCTTTCGCCATTGGGATAAAGCCAAGCCGCCCAGCCTCATCGTGAACCTACGAGCCGAAAAGCTTTTGAACGGAGTTTTTAAAAAGAATTTAGCGCAGCGGCGCTGTCTAGTTCCCGCCGATGGGTTCTATGAGTGGAAGACAGTCGCCGGCAAGAAACTCCCCGTGCGATTTACGATGAATGACGACAGCCTATTTGGTTTGCCCGCCATTTATGACGACGTCCACGAAGATCTGGGACCCCCCGTGAGAACCTACGCGATCTTTACGGTAGAACCCAATCCGCTTGTTGCCCCCGTGCACAACCGCATGCCCGCTATTTTGTCTCAAGAACGAGAACAAGAGTGGCTCGATCCCTCTATCAAGGATCTAAACAAAATTGTCGGAATGCTACAGTCTTATCCCGCCGAACGCATGAAAGCGTTCAATGTCTCCCCTGCCCTAAACTCGCCGCGAAACGACTCGCCGGACGTCATCAAGCCTTTTCCAGAATAGTTCCGGGGCGCATTGCCAGAATCCATAAGCAGCCTATGTTTGGTAGAGTAATCCTCGATGATTTTCCAATCCATTTTTGAGAATTTTCTTTTGAAGGGCTGGCAGCTGGCTTCCGTGGAGGGACCACTCAAAATCGACGAGGGCGTTCGTGGACACTTTTTGAATGCCCCTTATGACCTCCTTCCCACTTTTGAAGGACCGGCTGGCTCCCGTCTGCGAGGGGGACGCGGGAAAGACCATCCGCGTTACGGCCGGTATATCTATTCCTTTGCCAAGCACTACCGGCCGAAACTGATTGTGGAAGTCGGTTCTTATGCAGGCGGGACGGGGATCGGCTGGGCAAAAGCGCTCGCCGAAAACGGGCAAGGACGTCTCATTTGCGTGGATAACGATACCTATAGCAATGGCACCTATCCCGTCGTGACGGAGCGCAATATTTGCCAAACGGGCCTTGCCGCCAACTCCGTCGAATTCCGCAGCGGTCAATCGCAAACGGTGCTCCCCGCTTTGGCGAAGGAGTTTCCTGGCAAAGTCGACATCTATCTCGTGGATGGCGACCATACCTACGAGGGCGCACTCGCCGACATCACGAACGGGCTGCCGATGATGAAGCGGGGTGGATTTATCCTCGTGCACGACGTGGACCGTTTCCGCCGCATGGACGAGATGACCCCCGCCCATCCTGCTCCTGTCTACGAAGCGTTTCGCAAGGTCGCCGATGAGCAAGGATACCCCTGGAACATCCAGAAATTCATTCGAAAACACCTCGGCATCTTGCAAGTTCCTTAGCGTTCTGAGCAATAGCCCTGGGACCTAAGACCCATATCGCCACCTAGGCCGGACGGACCTCTTTTTTAGCCTTTCGTCGGATTTCATCTCTTCTCGAATTAGGCGATACTCATAGACATCCGCTCATTTCTATGACCCCATTTTTTATTCGCTCGATCGCACTTGCTTTGCTTCCCTGCCTCGTGGCGGAGCCTGGCTTAGCTGCTGGCTTCCAATCGGGCTTCTTGTCCTTGGCCCCTGGCTTGAGTTACGTGACTCGTGAGCAAGCGGTCTTTGCAACGAAAGCTCTCGTTCAGCGCGCGCTTGAAGCGCATCGGCCGCTCGACGTTATCCATGCTTGCGGGTTGAATAGGCTCGTCTCCGCGGAACGCAACCCGCAGGCGATCCCGGGACAGTTCTTTAACAAAACGGGTCATGAACGCTTTGTGGCGCAGATGGAAGCCCGTGCGCGGCGCTGGGCTTACGCCTTGGGCGCTCCGGGCGCCCTACTGATTTACTCTTTCTACGAGTACGCGTCGGGATTGCACCCATTCCGTTCATTCATTTCCTTTTGCGTCGCATCCGTTTTAGCCATGAGGTTCGGAACTTGGGCCCTTTCTTATAAAAAGTTGGCTTCAGGGGCGAGGGCCGTTCTCGAACATTTGATCTCGTCTGGCCTGGAATTTGAAGCTGTAACGACCTGGAGCGAAACCAAGTATTCTTGGCTCGAGGAGCTGAATCGCATCACTTACAATCCAGACCGCTCCGGCGCCTTAGCCTTCGTCGCTCTCTGCCGCATGGTGGACGCCCTGACTCTTGACGCACGCCGCGCCTTGCTTTGCGTCTATTTGGAGGAATGGTGGCATCGGCAAGGAAAAACGGACGAGTCGTGGGTCAAAAAAAGAGCCCTTGTAGACGCGGCACGCTGGGAGCCGCCACCCACTGCGACCGATCTTGTAAACCTCTTCTCCGGCATGGGTCCTGATCTCGGGCTTGACGGAACGCGCGCTTCCGGCCCTACGATCACCCCCGCGGATTTGCGCGATTTCTTACCTTTTATTTTTGCCAGCCCAAGATTGACAGCCCATCAGATGACGCTCGCAGGAATAACCCTTTTTGCAGTAAGCGATTACTCCCATCTATTTGGCGGAACCCATACTCCCGAATCGCAGCAGGCTCTCCTGGCGCTAGCGCTCCTCGGAGAGAGTGGAAAGCCTGAACGCCTACCCACACAGTTGAAGGACGCCTTAAAAAAGACCTCTCAGAAGCCCAAGAGAGATCGTTTAGATCCTCTCTTTAAAGAAGCGCGGAACTTTCTCTCCCACCATGGAAATGCGCTGGTTCCTAGCGAGCGCCGTACGGCTCTCGTGGTACAAGAATTCGTTGGGGAAAACTGCAGGAAGGGGAGCTTTTTTTGGTTGGCTCGAGAAACGCATTTGCGCGTTTTTGTCACGCAGTGGGAACGGGACTATGCGCAATGGCTGTCAAAGCTCAGCGCGCGGCACCTTGAGGACGAATGGGAACGTATCGGCCGATTATCCGGACAGCCCGAGGAGCCTCTGTACCTTCATACTCTTTCTCTCTTTGAGCGAGACACTTCGGAGAACCCGTCATTATTTGAGGCCGCGGTCATTCTCGCCAAAAGGACTATCCGGCTCGAATGGGCAGCGCGTCATTGGGCGGCCACAGACGTTCACAGCGCCGTACTGGGAATTGCGCGGAAAATAAACCCGAGCGCGGAATATGATGACCCTCGACTACAGATTCTCGCGCCCACGACTGGGGTCGAAGCGGCCACATGGCTCGAATTGCCAGCCCAGGCGCGAGCGATCCTGATTCCCTTGCCGAACCTTTTTCCCAAAGGTCATCCTCTCCACGCATGGTCCTTCACGCTCGAAACGGCAACGATTTCCCTCCTTATGATGTCCACGATCCTCCTCAGCCACCCGTGGTCACCGTTCCCTGAAAATATTATTGGACAGGTCTTAGGCCATCTGCTGGGAGCTTGGGTTGGCTTGGCCACGACGGGTCTTTTGATGCCTGCGCTCGTGATGGGATGGAATTCTCAGTACCCGTGGAGAGACGCGCGCGATTTCATAATCTTCTACATCGGTGCGGCTTTATCCTTTTTGCCGCTCTTAGGGCTCGTGATCTTGGGAGATTTCTATCCGTCTTTTGCTGGACCCTGGCATTTTTTTATCTTTGCCATCTGCGGGACCCTCCTCGCTTTTCGTCTTCGCACGGCCGCTCAAGATTCCGGGAAAAACGTTGGGGCGGTTTCTGCCTTCGGGCAACATTGGCCCTTTCTTCTATCCATGGTCGGTCTCTTTACGGCGCTAATTCGTCCCCCGCACGCGCTCTATCACTATTTCATGACGTTTATTCACCTGGGACCTGCGGCGGTTTCGGCCTTCCGGAAACTTTGGAACTTTCTTCCATCCATTGTCGGTCTCTTTACGACGTTAATTCATCCCCAGCACGCGCTCTACCACCATTTCATGACGTTTATTCACCTGGGACCAGCCCGGCAGCACAAAGTGTGGGTAGACAAGGGGCCGCTGATCATCCTAGCGCTGTCGTCAGCGAGTTCGCTAATTCTTGCCCGTCGATCGAGATTTCAAGATTGGAGAGCCCAGATTCGCTACTGCGTTCTGGGAGTCTCCAGCGTTTTGGGGCTTATCGGCGTCCTCAAGCTGATTTGTTCGTTGGAATCGCCGATCGGACTCACCCCGCACGAAAGCCTCGTTGTGGGCTTGGGAACCGTGGTGGGTCTGGGGATACTCCCTTTCCTGCTGTCGCCCCGCGATAAGAGCTCCACGGTCGCAAGCCTGACTCGAAAAACGATAGCACTCGCCATTCTGGCCCTGCTCTCGCAATGGTGGTTCGGGACCTTAGACGCCATCGCCGCAAAAGTCGTGCCGGGCGTCTCTATCCCGTCCCGGCCCACCGAAGCGCTCGCTTTATCGGCATAACACTCATTTGAGCTCTGCGCTGGAATCCTCCTTTTCGGCGAGAATCACACACTTTTACACCGTCGAATTACGACTTGAGCAAATATCTCGCCGACTGAGTTAAGATATTCCCATGCCGCCAACCTATGTTAATTACTACGACGTCTTGGGGGTCCCGCGAACGGCCTCCGACGAGGAGATCAAGCAGGCCTATCGGCGTCTAGCGCGCCTGCACCATCCGGATGTTCACGCGGACAAAGACAAAGAACTTCATACACGCAAAATGCAAGAAGTAAACGAAGCCTATTCCGTGCTGGGGTCCAAAGAGAATCGGACCAAATACGATCAGTTTGGGGAGCATTGGAAAGAAGGAGCGCAGCCGACCCCTCCTCCACCTCGAAGCAGTCGTTCAGCGCCAAGGCGGGACGCCGAAGGGTTTAGCGATTTTTTCAGAGACATGTTTAGGCAATCGCCTTCCCAAGAAGACGCTCCGGGCGACTACTATCCGTCTGAAGTGGATGTGGAAGCGGTCCTGGATCTTTCTTTGGAAGAAGCGCTTCATGGCGTCGAAAAATCGTTCACCCTCTCGACGACCGGTCTCTGTCCAAGCTGCCGCGGCACGGGCCGCAAGGGGAAGACCCTGTGCCCTGTCTGTGGAGGCGTCGGAGAAACCCGCCGACCGCGGGACGTGCGCACGAATGTTCCTGCGGGGTTGCTCGAAGGGGCGCGCATTCGGCTCAAAAATCAGGGGAACGAAGGACCTCGGGGAAGGGGCGATTTGTATCTGCGAATTCGTTTGCGTGAAGACCCGCGTTTCCATCTCGAGGGGAAAAACCTTGAGACTGAAGCGCGCTTATTTCCCTGGCAAGCGGCATTGGGTACGGAGTTACCCGTGGAGACCCTGGAAGGGATAGTCCGCGTGCGCATTCCCAAAGGGACCCACACCGGGAAAAGGCTGCGACTCGCGGGAAACGGTCTTGGACGGCCAGGCGCGAGAGGTGATCTTTTTGTTCGGCTGTGGATCGATATTCCCGGAACGCTTTCTCCGAAAGCCGAGGCACTGTTGAAGCAGCTCCAGGAGGAATTTAATGACGGGGCCCCCTAAACAAGAAATCGCGCTTTTGTGCCAAAGCTTGGGAGTCGAATCCAGCTTCCTCACACAATGTCTGCAAGAGTCCATTGTCGAGATCGAAGAAATAGATGACCAGATAGATCTGGGCAATGGCACCGTCCTTCAGCTGCGCCGACTGCAGCGTATCTGCGAGACCTTCAATGTGGATCTGTCTGTAGCATTACTGCTCCTCGAGCTTACCAATCGAATCACCGAGCTCGAAAGGCAGCTTCAGCCCAGGCCTTGACCCGCCTCACCGAGAATACTCGAACCCGACCTTTCTACTCGGAATTCCTCCTAGATCCGCGACGTCCTGGAGTGCTGATCAACACGAATAAACGCCTTATTTGTTACTGGAACCGTAGTTGGCGTCTCTAATCATATAGGGTCCTCCCCAATCTACTTTAGGAGTAACATATGACTTTTAGATGTATTCAATGTCAACTTCCGGAACAGCGTTGGATTTTAAAGGGTTTTCACTATTCAGGAAGTCTTTTTTGCTGCCAAGGTTGTGCATATGGTTGGGGCTGCGTTTGTTCGAAAGCCAAGGAACGACGTCATGATTCTCAGCCCGCCCCATGGCCAGGACCAAACCGACGCGAAGCCATCAAGTAGTAGGTGGCGTGACCGTCCCTACCGCAACGCGTTTATTTAACTCCTCCCCGTGAGGTTCCGCCAAAATAAAGTTCCCAAGATTATTATGAGCGTGAAAAATGTCTTCAGAATTTTTTGGTTGATGCCCTTGATGGGCACCGCATTCGTTTGTGGTTTCGCCTCTGAGATTGTTCCTACTTATGGCGTTCACGAAAGTTCCGCCGCTTCAGCGACGCGGCGCGAATTGAGTGCCTCCTGGTCAAATCCTCCTCCCATCACCCGTAAGGGGAATCCGACTGCCGTCGATCCCCAAGCCAGTTCGGCGGGTCACGGAACGGTGCGGGTCAACAGCGACTTGAAGGAATATTATTCGATAAAAGCAATTGATCCGAAGACTAAAAATGCCAAATACATGACAAAAGATGAAGCGGAACGCGAAGGGTATCACCCCCCGCATTCCCCTTGAAACGCCTTCCCGTAAAATTTAGCTTGCCAAGACTCTCTCGATAAGCTATTTAAAAGCGATGATTCGCTCGCGGTTTATCCTCCTTTTTTCGTTTGGTCTCCCTTTTGCGTTCGCTACGGCCGTCCAAGCCGAGTCGGATGAGTCCTTCGATGCCAACGCGGTTTTCACAGACGCTTCGTCCGAACATGTGGATCTGCACCGGGGCAATTGGGATTTCGGCATCCATTTTGGCTTCGCCAAACCCATTGGGAACCGAAGTATGTCCATCGCAGCCAATAACTCAGCCTTCGCGGTCTCAGACCCGGGATCGCTTGGCGAAGATGAATTTGGCGAGAATGGTCTTCCCCTTCCTGACTTAGCGGGGCAAACGCAGTTACTCGGAGACATGAATTCGTCCTACCTCGTGGGGGCACAGCTGTATTACAAGTTAACACCCTGGGTTTCCACGGGTCTTGAAGGGTCTTACGCGATTGAGAATTCGGTGGATATTACGGTCGGTGGTCCTTTTCTTTCTCGCATTTACAACACCCACTATAAATTACACGGAACTCAATTTGCGCTTGCTCTCCGTCTAGGGGACTGGATCGGGGGAATTCGTCCCTATGTCATGGCCGGGGCCGGACCTTATCTAGCCTCGGAAGATGTGACAGCGGAGCTGAATGATCCCGACGACCCGGATCATCCGCCTATCGACGCGGCGTCCGTATCCAACTTGTATATGAGCATGATTTATGGCGGCGGCCTCGATTTTCGTTTCTTCAGCGCCGGTTCCGTAGGAATTGGAATCCAGTACCAGCGCGTGCTGCGACCCAACTCGAACTGGCAGTTTCTTATCCCGACCGCCCGTTTCGATTATCATTTCTAGTTCGCTGGGCTGATGAAATTTACGGCGGCAATCTCCTTAACACTCGCGGTCTCCTGCGTTCTCCTCGCTGAAACGCCGGCTGATCTTTTTCCTCCACCCTCCCCAGCGGGCATCGCGGTGTCCAAAAACTTCAGCAACGTGACAGTGAGTTGGCCAGCTGTTCCGCGAATCAGCTCCTACATGGTGGAATGCCGAATCAAACGCTACTTCCTGTTTAACCGGATAAGCCGTGTTGAAAAGATCACCGCGACCTTGTACACCTTGCGTTACCCCTATAGTTTGAGCCGCTACAGTTTTCGAGTCTACGCGGTGGCGGGTTCTCTGACGAGCTCACCCTCAGAAGAAGTTTCTGTCGTGAGCCCGATTTTTGGTGGGCAAGAACTGCAATACATTCGGCTTTAGTCGCCGATTCGTGAGGCGAGCGTTTTCCCCTGCAACTGCATCAGGGGCCATTCAGGGGCGAAGTCTTCCGAGGGAGAGACTGTGTTTAATCGAGAAAGGTATTCCCGCGCTTTAATTTTATTTCCTTCGGCCGCATAAAAATCCGCTAAGTAAAATAGAGTGACAGGATTTCGGGCATCGTAACGTAGCGATTGTTCCAGATGCTCGAGCGCACGCTTTTTGTTTCCGCCCATCAGGCCCGGGACTTTATAATCCAAAATTCCCAGAATGCGATCTGCGCCGCCCCCCATGTAACGCGGATCGCGTTTTCGAACTTCCTCCATTTCCTGACGGATCGAATGGATGAGCTTTAGGCTGGTAAACGTGCCCTTGGCGTTTCCGTACGAGCTGAAATTGCCGCCCAACCAAAAATGGGCTTCGACCGAATTAGGTTCTCGCGCCAGCGCCTTTTCCGCGAAAGATATACCTTTCTTAAAATAGCGCAATCGCGCAGATCGATCCTCTAGCTGAGTTCCCACCCACCAGGCCGCCCGCGAAGCACGCCAAGCCAAAGGCACGTTCTCAGGGTCGTTCTGCAAAGCGGTTTCGCATTGCGAAAGCGCCGCTTGATTATTTTTGAGCTCCGCGCGTTGGGTATACAAGCGATCAATTCGTGAAATTGCAGTCTCATCTGGGGTCTCTGGCAGAGCGAATACCGAGACCGTCATGAATCCGAGCCCGGCCAAGGTTAAAACGAAGTCACTTACGATCCTCGATAATCGCAACCTAGGGCTTTGCATATAGATAAGTGTGTTTTCGGTCTTTGATATTACAGCGACGCTATTGAATAATAGCGATTTTGCCGCGAACGGTTTGGCGAGAATTCACGGTCGTCACCACGTAAAAATAATAGCCAGAAGCCACTGATTCCCCCACATCATTTTTCACGTCCCAGGTGGCTACGCCAGAGGCAGGAGGAAGAGTTTTTATCCAATGCCCTGAGAGGGTGTAAATTTTGATAGTGCTACTGGCCGCTAGACCATTCAAGGTGATGAGTGAGCCTGAGTGTCGATCGACACGCCAGGGATTCGGATACACGCGAATAACCGGAAGAACGGTGAGGACGGCTTCGCTGCTTGTTGTCGTGCCATTGGTGTTCGTCACGAGACACCGAAACCGAGTGCCATCGTCCGTTAAAGCGGTAGGCGGAGTCGTATAGCTCGACGCGGTGGCGCCGGCGATGTTGACTCCATTGGCTTGCCATTGAAAAAGAGGGGACCGACCCTGCACGTTGATAGTAAAAGTGGCCGTGTTGCCGGCCTTGGCGGATTGGTCCACCGGTTGTGTTTGAATAGTGGGAAGGGTGGGGAGTAGATCAATCTTCGCAACAATCCCCGGATTGGTATTTGTTCCGAAGTAGCCAAATTCATTGTTCACGTCAATGGCGGCATAGGTCAGAAAATTTTGCCCAACGGGCAGTATGAGATTCGGCATTTCGATAAAATTGAAGAGTCCCACTTGCGCGATAATTCCTGGAGCCGTGTTGCAGCCCAAAAAGAGGGTGCCGCTTCCAACAGGATCCAGGATCGCCGAAGTCGGCTGATTTTCTGGCGCGCTCAATGTCAAAGTCGCCGTTCGCGTAAAGTTGGACAGTTGCACCTTCATCACCTTCCCGGGGCTGTCGACAGTAGCGAAATAGGCGAATCCTCGCGGGACGTCAATGGCCGCCGACGCCACGCCGCCCTCTCCGACGTTAAATGATAGAAAACCTGCAACCGTGAAACTCGATAAGCCAATTTTTGTGATTGTTCCTACGGGCGTGCTGCTCCCAAAATAGGCAAAGCCGTTTTGGGTGTCAATGACCGCCGCAGACAATTGACCTGCGGCGACGGTGACGCTCGAGACCTCTGTCAGGTCCGAGAGTCTGATTTTCAAGATCGCAGCCGGCGTGGTCAACGTCCCGAGGTAGGCAAAGCCTCCGCCAGGGTCAACCACCGCCGATCCGATAAAATCTTGCCCAAACGAAAAAGAGCCCGACGAAAATGAAACTAAGCTCCGTGAGATTTTACCGATAGCTGCCGGCGCTGCGCTGCTGGCAAAATAGACAAAACTGCTGGAGTCGATGAAAATCGCGTTCGGAAGTGTGATACCAGGCAACTGGAACAAATTTGGGGAATGCAGCGCGGCCAACGGCGCCTGATTAGCGAACGAGTAGGAAGACTGCGTCACGGGATTGAAAAAGGCCACTGAACTGCCGTAATACAAAAAATTGGTCGTCGTATCGATGGCGACTCCCGCGATAGCTCCATCGCCAACGGGATTCGAAATTGAATCCACCTCGGTAAATCCGAAGACCGGCGCCTTCACGCACAAACCAGCACAAAAAATCAGCCCAAGACCGTAAAAGTTCTTTTTCAGGCTTCCGAGGACAGAGTGGGCTTTCATCACTTTCCTAAAGTCTGATTAAGATCTTCATTTGATTCATCCTTCTTGAGTTCATCCATAAAGAGGCTTTCTTCGCTGTATTCGTGGTGCTGCTGGAAGTTATCGTCGTTTTCAGCTTGCTGGGGTTTCCCGAAGCGCAGAACCAGGGCCAGGTAGTGAGTTGTACCGAGGTCTCCCAACGGGATCCACGCGTAAGCGAGCTCATGACCCCACAGATTGACTCCCAATCCTAAACTGAGTCCGGCAAATCCATTCAGTTGGCGCAGGTGTTCCGTATCGTAGCCCCCCCGAATGGAAAACCCCTGGGCATTGGCCCACTCCCAGCCGGCTTGAATGCTGCTTAGCCCATAGTTTCGGTAAACGCCTTCAGCGGTCACGGTCAAGGATTTGAAAATTTTCGCGGCGGCCCCGAGACGCACGCTCGTAGGCAAAGAATCTCCACGTTGCAGGAAATTGAGTTTTTGCCCTACGTTGTCGACCACCGCGGCTAGACGGATTCGCGGGGTGAGCCGGACCATTGTGCCAAAGTCAGCCGCGAAAGCGGAGGCACCTACGCTATCAATTTTGGCATGGATCAGCTTGCCGGTAGCGCCCAGTGAAACCTTGTCGGTAACTTGCTGACCATACGCGAGGGAGTAAGCGGCGTAATAGCCTCCCACATCCCCGATATCGGTGCCGTTTAGGTCAATGCCGTTCACGGTACCAGGGTAAAAATATTGGACGGACGCTCCCAGCCCGCGTCCTGCGCCGGTGGGCAATACCGCGCTGAGATATTCGAAAGAAGTATCTTCGAGATAGGGAACGTGCATCGCGGAGAGTTGGCTGGACTCTAAAAAACCGAGACCTGCCGGGTTCGCGGTAGGAGCGTAGGCATCTGAAGCGAGCGCCGTATAGGCCGAGCCCATGGCGGCAGAGCGAGCGCCGACCGGCAAATCAAGGAAGCTGGCGCCTTCAGTACCGGAGAAGGCGTGCGCCGTGTGACCTACCTGAAGAATAGAAAGGGCAATTAGATGGAGCGCGAGTCGTCGAATAAGCCATGTGAGTTTCGAACGCATGAAACTCCCAGAAGAGTTTTTGGGGAGCGGGGCTAGCATATCAGATACCTATATAGAAGGAAAAGGCCCGGAATGCCAGCTTTATTATCGAATTTACCTTGCTGTAACGAAGAATTAACGTCTTTGTTACATAGGCTTTTTAAGCTTTAAGTATCGAAGTACCCAAGGTTACTGACTTAAGGAGGTTCACCATGTCCATCGGCTTATTCATAACCTATCGCAACATGCATAAAGAAGACCGCCTCGTACCGATTGCAAGCGACTACATTTTTACCAAACACTGGAAGCCGATCTGCGCGGAGCTTAATCTTCGATGGGTGCCACGATTTCAACATGGATGGATGTTGGCGCCTCAAGATATGCCACATATCCTAGGTGAGTTAACGCAATTGCGCCGCTACCTCACTTGTGGCGAAACCCACGCCGAAATCAGCCACCATATGCTGGCGCGCATCAGCGTCTCCATGCGCGAATTGAACGAGGTCAACATGTACATGGATGCCGATGCCTTCGTGGGGTCCCCTTTTCAGACGCAGCGCCGAAACGCCTCCTTCCATCACTCAGAAGTTCCGCGTCTTCTTGAGAGGCCCGTGCGTTCCAGCGTCGTGAGGCAGAACCCTCTGTTGCCTCTATCTCCGATGCTCACTCAGCACTCGATTTCTCAGAGCCTTCGATCGGCCTTGAACCCTTTGGCGCCTGCGGACCGTCCCGTCGACCCCCTCCCCGGGACGGCTGCCGGCGCCACTCCTCCTCACGCGAAGTCGAGTTGGAATCGATTTCGCACTCTTTTCCAAGGGACTTTTTGGCATCCCTCCCCCTCCATCCCTTCAGCGTGGCGAACCACTCTCGACGACTTTTAGTTTAGCCTCAAACCCTTTCATCCCCGGCGGATGGTGCAGCGTTGTAGAATGAGCCATCCTGAATGCGTAATTTCACCTCCAAGCTTATTGGCGAAGCCGGTGTCCGAGTCTTATCCTCTCTTTTCCTTTTCCTTCTTGCCCACCGAGTAGGCGTTGTCCAGTTCGGGCTTTATTCCACCGCCTTTTCTTTTGCTTCGTTGTTCGCAATCCTGGTTGACCTTGGGACGAATAGTATTGTGGCTCGGGAAGTCGCTCGAGACGTGCCGAACCGCTCCCGCCTATTGCGGACCGCCAATCTCGTCAAGTTAATCGCTGCTCTCTTCGCCTTCCTGGCCATTCACGTCGCTGGGTATGAGTTCGAATTCGTGCGCGCCCATCGGCGCCTTGTGGACTCCATGGGGATTATTGCGATTGTCTACGCACTCACTGAACATGGAGGCGCTTTACTCGCCGGTCGCGAAGAAATGGGGTGGGAAGCTTGTCTGAAGATTTCCAGCAGGGGGATTGTAGTCGCGAGCGGCCTCCTCGTTCTCTACCGAACGGACTCGCTTACCGCGATTACCTCGGCCATGGCTTTGGGGTCACTGGGGGCATGCGTGGCAGGGTTGTGGATTCTCTACAACCGTTTCGGTCACCTGGGCCTGGGGGAAGATCTCGAATCCGCGAAAAAACTCATCAAAAGTAGTTTACCGCTCTTGGGATTCGTAGTTTTTTGGACTTTCTATGACAACCAAGATATTTTGCTGCTCAAGCACTTTCGCGTCCCCGATCAAGAAATCGGATTGTTCTGGTCTGCCACAAAGGTGATCGATGTCATGAAGGTGTTTCCCGTGCTTTTAGCGGGTGCATTCTTTCCATCTCTAGCCCGACTCGCTGCAACGCGAGAATCGTTTATGAAGAAAACTCGGGCCTTGCTATTTTACTCGCTCCTTGCGATCCCGGTGCTCGTACTGGGAGTCTATTGGATTGCTCCACTGCTCGAGACCTTACTTTACGGACCCGCATTTTCTAAAGCCGTCCCTTTACTGCGAATCTTGCTTTTGGCTTTTGCGGCGATCTTTTTGAATGGCGTCTTAATGCAGATTTTGATCGCCAAAGATTACGAGATGAAACTTCTGGCGGGAGCGCTAGTGGCCTTTCTCAGCAATTTTTTGTTCAGTTGGATTTTTATTCCGACCCAAGGAACGATCGGGGCTTGTTACGCTTTGGTTTTTAGCGAGACCCTTTATCTTGTCTTCCAAGGACGTTTGCTGGTCCAGGCCGTCCCTGGAATTCTAAATCCCTTCCGCCGCACCTACGGCTAGAAGAACGCCATGTGACAATCGCTCGCACTCTTGTTAGAATTCATTCAGAATGAAACAAAGCTGCGCCAAATGCCGTAAAGCCTTCAAGGATGGGGACCGGGTCAAGGCGGTTGTGCTTTCGATCTTTCACGAAATTTCAAGCTCAGTCGCCTACGCGATCGAAAAACCTTACGAGTGTATTTCTCTCGAGCACGTTAACTGCGGAGACGAAGAGAACTAAGCGACTCGTTGCTCGACGATCGGCAGATCTCCGCCTGTCCTAACCAAACTCGCCAAAACGCCCGGCAACGCTTTTAAGACCAATTCGCACGCCGGCCCCCGTCGTCCACATTCTCGAATTAATTTAATAAGCATTTGCTGAGAGCTACTTCGATATACGCTTTTGGAAAGGAAGAATGTCATAACGACAGTATATCATACATATGTATGATATTTCAAGCTTCTCAGCGCACAATGGCGAGTTTGCCTTTGGTTTTATGCCCCGCGCTGTCCGTGATGAGATAAATGTAATAACCGGCGGCCACCGCATCACCCGAGTCATTGGTACGATCCCAATTCACTGCTCCTCCGGAGGCGGCAAGCGTTTTTACCCATCGTGCTGAGATCGTAAAAATCTTGACGGTACTGTCGGGAGGCAGCCTATCAAAGTGGATGGGACCTGAGTTTTGGTCGGCCGCCCAAGGGTTTGGATAAATTCGAGCCGCACCCAAATCAGAAACTCCGGCCGCAGCCGCCTGCAGGATCGAAAACGTTTGCGGCTGACTGGTGCCTGTCACGGGGTCAAATACGACGATCGAGACTTGTCCCACGCGAATCAGATCACTGTCCGAAATAACGGCTTGAATCTGTGTTGAATTGATAAAGAGCGTTGATCGGGCGTTCCCATTCCAGCGAATTTGAGACGAAGCGGTAAAGTTCGAGCCGGTGAGTGTCAGAGTGAATCCAACACCACCCACCGTAGCGGAGGAGGGGGAGATCGAGTTGAGAATCACAGCGCCGCCTGCCGAGCTTCCTGTACCGGTAATGACAAAAAAGAGCGCGTTCGATTGCTGACTCTGATCAATCTCCGTGACGGAAGCCGTTCCCGGAGTGGCCACGTCCGTCGCGTTAATAAAGGCTCTGAGGGTGGTCGAACTGACAAAGGTCGTTCCGCGGGCCACTCCATTCCATTCGATGGCCCCCGCCGGGGTGAAATTCCGGCCCACTACGGTCAAGAGGAACGAGGGACTGCCGGCTGTTACGGAGGAGGGAAACAGAGAGAATAAAATGGGTGCAGTACTCCCCAGGATCGTGAATGGCAGCGTGTTGGACGTCAAACTCCCATCCTGGACGCTTACTTTAACCGTCCCCGTACTGCTCAAGTCCGCCGCTGGAATGGTTGCTTTGAGAGTACTCGACCCTAGAAATACCGTCGTCTGATTTAGACCGTTCCACTGTACTGCAGAATTGTTCGTGAATCGAGCGCCAAAGACTGTCAACGTAAACGCCGAGCTCCCCGCTCGAGCACTTCCGGGGCTTAGACTCGTGAGTGCCGGACCTGCCACAGTAGGCGAACTGATGACATAGGTCCAAGGAGGCGAAGCATCATTACCCGTCGGATTTAAGACCACAATCTCTGCTGTCCCGATGGACGAAATATCCGAGGCGGGAATGGCAGCACTGAGCTGCGTGGACGAGGCAAAGCTGGTAGGCCGCGCGGAACCATTCCACTGCACGGCACTGTTCGTCAAAAATCCGCTTCCGGTGAGAGTAAGCGTAAAGGCGGGGCCTCCCGCGTTGGCTGTGGGAGGAGAAACACTACTGATCAGCGGACCCGTTTGATTCGCTGAAACGATAAAGAGGGTGGCGGCCGACACGCCTCCGCTGGGTGCAGGAATTCTGACGGTAAGATTAAATTTGCCAGGGGTCGTCACGTTTGAAGCGGGTATTGTGGCCCGCAATTCCGTGGCGCTTACGAAGACGGTCGGCAATGCGACTGTCTCCCACTCGACGACCGCGCCCTTTTGGAACTTTGTTCCTAAAACCTGCAAGACAAAGTTAGGGCTTCCCGGTTTCACGCCCGGTGGGTTTAGCCCTGTGATGGTAGGAACGATCGCGCCCGGAAGGTTCACGATAAACAAACGTCTTTCGGATGTTCCACCGGGTGAGGCGTTAAAAACGACCACGGGGATTTCCCCGGGAACCGATAGGTCCGCGGCCGAAATCGACGCGGTCACGGTGCTCGCGCTCACGAGCTGAGTCGGACGATCTTGCCCGTTCCAACGCACCACCGAGTCACTGGCAAAGCGGCTGCCATAGAGCGTTAAGGTGAAGGCGGGCTGACCGACCGTTGCAATATTCGGCACGAGCTGATTCACACGAGGGACCAACCGCACGGGGAAGACTTTACCGTTCGACGCCCCCCCTTCCAACAGAGGATTGGCGACCGTTACAGGGACGTTGGCTCGGTTCAGGAGATCGGAATTGAGGATCTCCGCTGTCAATTGTGTGGGACTGACAAACGTGGTGTTCCTATCGGAGCCGTTCCATTGGACTATGGAATTCACGGTGAATCCGGCTCCATCGACCGTTAAAGTGAACCCCGGATCTTCGAGAACGCGGGCGGAGCCGGGAGTCAAAGTGGTAATAGTTGGTTTTTCATGGACGTAAAAGTTGACCGGTGTCGAGTCTTGGTTTGCAAGGGGGTTGAAAACGGTCACTGCAACCACACCGTCCGAGGCCACGTCGGTGGCAGGGATCGCCGCCGCTAAGCGCCCCTTGTTTTGGAACGTGGTCGGACGATCTTGACCATTCCAACGAATCACGGCTCCTTTTTCAAAGTTGGCACCGAGAACACTCAGCGTGAAGGCCGGTCCTCCGGGACGAGCTGTAGAAGGCTGTAACTGCGAAATAAAGGGAGTTTGGGTATCGGGAGGATCAGGGAAATTTGTCGTATTGGCCGCGATCCATTGCCACAAGGCCGGATCTCCGGTTCCGATATGCCAAAAATCGACGTGCCGAATCCCCGTGTTTAACACCATCATGATTTTAGAAATGAGCGACTGGGCGTCATCGATCCAGATCTGGTGATCCACGCCGTTCGCATCTTTGTAATTGACCCGCAATACGTTGGTCTGTGGATCGCGAAACGGCGTCACGCCAAATTGTTTCGCTCGGGCGATCGCTTCGTCATACTGAACGATCTGTCCCGGTTTACCGTTCAGCGGCCAGTCCCAGCCGAAAACGCTGAATACGATGTGCAGTTTGTCGATCGGAATCGCCTGATTATTTCTCGCAAAATCCGCCAAAGCCTGCGTCTGTGCAGGGCTGACCACGGCGCCGGGAGCGCTCCCTTGATACGAATAATAGTAGGCCAAAACTCGAATCTGATCGAGATACGGGATAACCGCCTGCCAGTCGATCGCTCGGCCACGCTCCCCTGACTGCGTGTCAGTTTTCGGCTGGGCATCAATGACGAGTAGTTTGCCGGCAGGCAAGGCGGCACGCAGCTCTTTAATGAATAGCGAGTAAAAGGGTTGCGTTTGGGCATGTAGAGCTTCGTAATCGATCTCGATTCCATCGGCCAGAGGCGCGAGCGCCACCAACTGCTGAATATGCTTAGCGCGCTTTATGGGATCCGAGAGGACGCGCTGAACCACGTCGGGATTATGCCGAATGTCACCCGCCCGGGTAGGCACGCCGCTGGCCACATCATTGACGATCGTTACAAAAGTCGGTCGCCGGCCTCCCTGAGTATCAGTCTTATATTTGGCGAGCGTCGGATTGACAAAACTGGGGTCTTCCTGAATTACGTCGTCGTTCTTGTCGAACGCATACGCGAAGACCGATAACCCATCGAGATTACCTCCATAAGCACCGACCTTGCTTAAATCCGGCTTGATCCATGTAATCCAACTGGAGGCGTGGAACGGCAGCTTGTTGACGGCCGAGGCCCTCTGTGCTGCCACTATGAGAATCGTCGCGAGTAATAACAGCCGGCGCTTCATTGAGCGTTCTCCTGTGAGTTTGTCAGCGGCTGCGCGATCAAAGTCCCTTCAGGCGGCAGATCGTGTTCATCAAAGTTATAGACGCTCCAGAATCCCTCTTTTTCGGGTTTCTCCGGTTGCCGATGCGCATAGCGGATGAGGTTACGTTTGGCGCGTTCCGCCTCGCCCCAACGTAAAACAAGGGAAAAATAGTGCGTTGATCCCAGGTCCCCGACGGGAATGAAGGCATAGTCGAATTCTTGACCAAAAAGGTGCAAACCGATTCCCGTGGTCAATCCGGCGATTGCGGACAGCTCTTTAACCGTATCGGTCCGGAAGCCCGCGCGTAGGGCGATCATTTCTATCGGGTGCCACTCGACGCCCGTGTGCGCGCTGGCAAGTCCGGTTTTGGCGTATTCGCCCTGCAGATTGAGGTTCAACAAGCGTCCCACCCAATAGGAGGCTCCGGCTTTATATGTAAGAGGAAGCGAATCTCCGTTATTAATAAATGTCAGCTTCGTTCCGATATTCGTAATAAGGCCCGCTAACATCAGTCGCTCCGTTACGGAGTACATCGTCCCCAGATCCGCGCCGTAGGCTTCAGCGGAGTAGTTAGCGATTCCCGCGTGAAGCAGTTTGCCGGTCACGCCCAGAGTCCATTTATCAGAGATGGTTTGGCCATAGGCCAGCGAATAAGCCGCGTAGGAACCGGAGAAGGTTCCCGCCGGGTCGCCATTGGCATTCGTCGCGTTCACATCGCCCGGGCGAAAATATTGAATGGCGGCGCCTATGGAATGCCCCACCGTAAGGGGATGAACAAAGCTAGCGTACTCGTAATTGATGGACTCCAAATAGGAAAGATGCATCCCGGCCAGTTCGCTCCGCTCAATGAAGCCGAGGCCCGCTGGATTAAGCACGGGAGCGTAAGCGTCGTAGGCGACGGCAGCGTAAGCGTTCCCTAAAGCGGCCGGTCGCCCTCCCACGGGAATGTCCAGAAAGCTAGCGCCTTCGGTTCCGGAGGAGGCCAGCATTTTGGACGGAATAGAAAAGAAACCCGCACTCAAGAGGAAGAGGAACAGCCGAGTGGGGAGATGAAGAGGACGGAACCGGTGGGTTCCGACAAGAGTTTTTATCTTCACGCCACTTTAGAGCGCTAGCTCGGTAGCCAGGTTACTGCGTGCTTCTTAGACGGCCGACAGTGGGCGTTAGGGGACGGAAAAGCTGTAACCACCCGTCCCGATACCCTGTCTAAGTGGCACACCCGATGAATACCAAAACTCTTATCGTCTCTCTTCTGATCCTTGGTTTCGCCGGGCCGTGGATCCAGGCGACGGCTGGAAACAGTCGGTGGCCGGCGCCTAACGTCGAATTGGCTCCGGAATTAGGATCCATTCGCGCCTATCCGAATCCCTGGCGTTCCGACCGTCACAGCGGCGTGCAGATCACCTTTGACCGCCTAAGCGCAAACGCGACCGTGCGTATCTTTACCGTGTCCGCTCAGCATGTGAAGACGCTGGAAACGAGTAACGGCACCTCAATCACCTGGGATTTAACGAATGATTCCGGTTCGCCAGTGGCTTCCGGTATTTACCTCTATCTCGTGACCAACAACGCCGGGGAAAAAACCTCGGGCAAGCTCGCCGTCATCAAGTAAGGGCCCAACACTCCCATGAACGCGCATTATTTTTTGATTGAGGACATCCATCGTTTTATCGAAGATCTGGACGAACGCGACTACCGCCGGGGTCTCTCCCAAGAGCAAGGCCGCGATTGGGTCGTCTACTCGAAAACGCTTTCCCACGCGCTCACTAAGCTCTATAGTTTTCAAGCCCGCCGGGAAGTCCATTCTCCTGTGCAAATTCGAGTCACTTATCAGCTTGTGAAAGACGCCAAGCCCCTCGCTAAGTTAGCAGCCGAGCTGAAACGTATGAACGATGAGTATCGAAAAACGCTGCCAGGCTGGAAAACGAAGCGCGAACCGCGCAAAGACGTACGTGATAAACGCTGGAATCGCATTCAGCATCTTCTACGGGATAATGGGGAACTGATCGAGTGTTTCCGGTATCAGGGTGATGACCGACTCACCGAAGGAAACTATTCTTTTAATCTCCAAATTGCCTCCACTCCAAAAGAGCAGCGCGTCTGTTTTGACTTTATCAAGGCTTTGGCCGAATCCTTTTCCCCGCACGGGATTGTCCGGGGCCGTCGCCAAGCCGACAAACCGCGACAACAGAGGAATGGCTGGATCAAACGCTATGCGGATATTCACAAAAAGCGCGGTTGGACCCCCCTCGAAATTGCCCGCGAGATTCAAAAAGAACTACGGAACGGCACTTGGGACGAGCGATCTCGCCTCCAATACAACTTGGCCAACAACACGATCTGTAAGATTGCCGGCCTTAAGCTGCATCCTCAGCACGCACACCTTACTTAAGTTAGACCTCTAAAACAGACCTCGGCTTCCTTAAGTATGCCGTAAACGGCCTTTGCCAATTCTCTGAACCCCTTCTCAAGCGGTTCTTTCCCACCCTTTCTCTCGATTCCCCGTCGATATGTAGAAGAAATCACATTTAGGCCATTTTGTGGTCATTTCACCCTTATACTGCTAGGGATGAAAACGCATTTAACCCTAGCGGGATCGGCCCTCTTCATAGGTGTGTCGCTCGCGCAGGCCTATTCCCCGGCTCAATTGGCTGACATTAACCGTACCTATATCGCAAGCGCTGCCAATCAGATGGAAAGCGCTAGTCAGACTGGGGATGGCGGGATCTACTATTACGTCAGTATTGACCTTATGGGGATGCTTTCCGCTGTGGAAGCCAC
>JBBSDO010000007.1:0-33998 GCA_038241515.1 Elusimicrobiota bacterium
CATTTGGGTGCTCCAAGAAGCGTACGCCTTGCTGGAGCCTTTTGTCTCCTCACCGCCTATTGGTTTGCACGTCGGCTACCCCAATTGCGTGCGCAAATGCGGCCCCTTTATCGAGAGCTCGGAATCCTGCCGGAAGTTGCTACCGGCCTACAAGCCGCCTCGGCCAGCATCAAGCCCCGAGGTTGATGATCCGCCGGAACAACATGCTCTTCTTTGTTTTTTATATGTGAACGGCGCTACGATCTATCAGAATTGCGCTACGGGTTTTTGTAGTCGACCTTACGTGTCTCGTTCTTACGATTATTTGTAAAACCTTGAAAAAATCAACCAACCGGTAAGGTCGACGCCTCTCGACCCGGTCTCCTGGTACCTATTTATTAGAGGCTTTTACGACGGTTTGTGGTAATACTCGCGCGTGCGGGAGGAGACTTTTTCGGCGGTCGCCGGCATATTTTCTCGCAACCAGATCAAGGTCTTCTGGGCGGTGGGCATGGAGGCAGAAAGGGTAGAACTCGCCGTAGCGAGGTCGCGGACTGTCGAGGCGAGGGATTTTCCAAGGACTTCTTCACTGCCCCGATTGACGGCTCCATCTAGGCGGTCGTAATCTTCAGCGGGAATCAAGTGAGAATGCGATTGACAAACGCTTTGGAACGGCCCGGAGCTCGCGGCCTTGCCGAAGTTATCCATTCGATATCCGCAAAATAGCGTGAAAGGGTAGGTTTTACCTAACTCGTCCCACAGGGCCTCAATCGCCATGGCCCCAGGTAGATTACCCGTCATCCAAAGGATGTTAACCAATTCCCCGAAGATGCGCAGTCTGGGGTTTCCGTTCGGACCGCGGGTCTCACGGATCGCCTTGCTGGCCAGCTGCTTAAAGACCTCGGGATTCGGCCGGCCGGCTTCCATGACTTTAACCAAGACCTCATCACTCGCCAACTCCCGCCACTGGCCTTGTCGTTTGGCTGCATCGACATCGAAACCCATACTCGTGACTTGTTCGGTAAAGGCTCGAAGATGCGGCTTTGTCGCGGCCAAAAGAATTCCGTCCCCGTTATTAAGCCCGGCGCCCGCAAAAACGCCTACGGCCTCTATTAAGAAACGTTCGTCCTGATAGGTTTGCGCAATATGCTGGCCTTTTGCAGGTCCGCCTAAAACTTCACGCCAATGAGCCAAGGAGTGGTTACTTTCCATTACTCTAAGCATATCAGGAGACTTTATCAGTCGCGCGCTATAAGAATTGTAAGGGTTCGTCCTACAACAACCGCCAAGCAGAGGGAACACGATGGAACCTTACTTTCATATAATAAATTCCTTGTTGTCGTCGGAGGAGCCAGGGAGTACCACAGAAGAACCATGAACGCAAAACCGGTCAAATCCACGCAACCCCGTCTTCCCGTGTCTCGAACCAAAAAACTGCACAATTCCCGTTCAGAGCCGGAACCCCACTTTCGAGCCCTTTACGACGCTGCCCCGGTCCTCTTTTGGGTCGCGGACCCGGATAATCAACGCACCCATTTTAATAAGACGTGGCTGGCTTTTACCGGTCGCACCTTGGAGCAGGAACTGGGTGCGGGTTGGACGGACGCGTTACACCCAGCAGACCGTGAGCTCTGTCTGTCGACCTATGAAACGGCCTTTGAAGCGCGACAACCCTTCCAGATGGAGTATCGGCTCCGTCGACATGACGGTCGCTACCGGTGGGTTCTGGATAATGGCGTTCCAGTGGAACCTTCAGCCGGCGTTTTTTCCGGCTACATCGGTTCGTGTGTGGACATCCATGACCAAAAACTGGCCAAGGAAGAGTTGGAACTGCAAATCGCTGAGCGAACTGAGGCTTTGGAAAGAGCTTCCCTCGAGCGCTCGCAAATCCAAACGGAGTTGCATCAAGCCAGAAACCTGGAAGCCATCGGGCGTTTGGCGGGAGGAGTCGCGCACGATTTCAACAATCTGATGACCGGGATCTTGGGTGTCTGCGCAGAACTCTTGGACGACCCGCAGATTCCCAAGGGCCGGCGGCCTGACCTGCAAGAGATTTCTAAGGCGGCCCACCGCGCCTCTGCCCTTACGAAGCAACTCCTCGGCTTTGGTCGACGCCAGATGGCGACCCCTAAAGTCCTGAACCTAAACGTGGTCGTTTCTGAAATGCAGAGTTTGCTTAGGCGGCTCATCGGTGCGGATGTGGAACTTACCTTTCTACCGGATTCGGCTCTTGGTAGCACGCGGATGGATCCCGGGCAGGTCGAACAGATTCTGATTAATCTCGTGATGAATTCTAAGGATGCGATGCCCAGTGGGGGCTCGATTACCATCGAAACGAAGAACGTCGAACTCAACCGCCATGATTCACGGCGCCATTTCGAAGTGAAACCAGGTCCTTATTGCATGCTCGCGGTGTCCGATTCGGGGTCCGGCATGACTCCGGAAGTTCAAGCGCATGCCTTTGAACCTTTTTATACGACGAAAAGGGATAAAGGGACAGGGCTTGGACTCGCCACGGTGTACGGAATCATCAAGCAAAATGGGGGGGACATCTTTTTATACAGCGGGGCCGGTAAAGGGACGACGATCAAGGTTTATTTCCCTCGCGTGGCGGAAGCGCCGGAGAGTGACCGGCGCAAAAAATCCCGCGAAATTCGGGGAGGCACGGAAACTGTTCTTTTGGTGGAAGATGAAGAAATTGTACGCCGGGTGGCCCTGAAAGCGCTCTCGAAACGCGGCTATAAGGTGTTAGAGGCCAAAAACGCACAAGAAGCGCTTGAGGTTTGCGCTAGCTATGGCGCTTCGATCCATCTCTTGCTCACCGATGTCATCATGCCCGGGATGAACGGCAGGCAACTTGCGGAATTGTTAGCCTCCAGTCGACCTGAATTGAAGGTGCTTTATATGTCCGGGTACACGGAGAATGTCATATTAACGCGCGGAATATTGAAACCAGGCATCTCGTTTATTGAAAAAACGTACACCGGAGACCAACTTTGTCTCAGAGTACGGGAAGTGCTCGACATGAAAATAGGCTAGGCGGAGATTTCAATGGTGATGCTTAGAAAAATCGCAACGAGGATTATCTTGCTGACACTGATTTCTGGAGCCGCGCAAGCTACGGAGAGCTACCGCCTGTTAAGAAAGATTTCCATTGGCGGAGATGGGGGCTGGGATTATATGACTCCCGACCCCAGCGCGCGTCGGCTGTATGTCTCGCACTCCACACAGGTCGAGGTGCTCGATATGGATAGTGGAAAACCGGTCGGTAAGATTGACCAACTTTCTGGCGTCCATGGAATCGCCTTAGCGCCCGAGTTTGGGCGGGGGTTTATCACCAATGGAAAGACCGATAGCGTTACCATTTTTGATCTGAAGTCGCTTCAGAAATTGGGAGACGTCAAAACCGGCAAAGGGCCGGATGCCATCATCTACGACCCCGCCACGCACCGGGTATTCGCGTATAACGGAGACAGCGAAAATGCCACGGTGATAGCGGCCGACAGCGGGAAGGTCGTCGGAACCATTCCCTTGGGAGGCGGCCCAGAATTTTCAGAGCCCGACGGCCAGGGGAAAGTCTACGTCAATTTGGAAAATAAGAGCGAGCTTCTGAAGATCGACGCTCAGAAAATGCTCGTCGAGCAACGTTGGACTTTGGCCCCCTGCGAAGAGCCTTCAAGTATGGCGATTGACGCGCCCCATCGACGTGTTTTTGTGGGATGTCGAAATAAGCTCATGGTGGTTGTTGATGGAGATGGCGGAAAAGTAGTCGCTTCGATACCCATCGATGAGCGTGTCGATGCCGCTGCGTTTGATCTCCAAAGCGGCCTGGTCTTCGAATCGAACGGGGTCGGGACGGTGACGGTCATCCATGAGGATACTCCGGACCATTTCCGCGTTGTACAGGCGCTCAAGACCCAGGTGGGTTCAAGAAATATGGCGCTCGATGAAAAGACTCACCACCTCTTCCTCTCTGCGGCGGAGTTCGATCCTCCCGAGGTCGCCTCGCCCGCGAATCCCAGGCCGCGCCCCAGAGTGAAATCAGGCACCTTTGCCGTACTTGAGTTTGGTCAGAACTAGCGCCATGCTAAGGAGTACCCAGGTGAACGTTGGCGAAATTCTCGTAGACGAAGGCATTATAACGGCCCAGCAGCTGGGGAATTTGCTCAAGCCCCACCGCTCGATTTCCGATTGGAAATTGATCACAAAGATTTTATCCGAGGGTTTGAGCAGCGAGGATCACATCATGAAGGTCATCAGTCGAGCGGCAAAATTACCCTATTTTGCCGACTTGCGCGGGTTATATGTGCCGGGCGCTCCTAAGCATATTGAGCGAAATGTGGCATATCACATGCATATCGCCCCCTTATTTCGGATCGAGAACACGATTACCTGCGCTACCGTGAGCCCCTTTGACCCGCAGTTCGTTAATCTGGCGCGGCGCCTTGCGAAAAAGCTTGAATTTATCATTAGCACTCCGTCGAAGATTCTCGCGGCCCTGGGCGACATTTACGGGCGATAGGATCGGCGAAAACTCTTTCATTATTTTTTTCTCGGCATTTATTTTCGAAGCGTAGTTTCCTAACCCCCCTTCAGATTCGTTGCGTCCCCTGCCCGTGACAGCTCTCACAGCCGCTCCCTGACTCGTCAAACCCGCCGCTCCAGTAAAGACATTGCAAATTTGTAACTTAGGCAGTTAGTTACTACTTTCCTACTTGACTACTTTCCGAGTTATGCTATACTCTTTCTAGGAGCAAAGGAGGATTTATGACTTTTGTGGTGATGAGCGAAAAGGGCCAGGTAACAATTCCCCAACAGTTTCGAAAGGCAATGCATGTCTCTAAGGGCGATGCGCTAGTGGTAGAAGCCGCCCCGGGGGGTGGGCTTTTGCTGCGGCCGGCGGCCGTTTTCCCGGTCGAGGTATACTCCGAGGAACGACTCGCGGGATTTGCAAAAGAGGACGGGTTAACCGAGGGTGAACAGCGGCGAATTCAAAAGGCCCTGCATGCGAAAGCTCGGTAACACCCTTCATATCTTTTCAGATGCGAACGTTATTTTCTCGGCTGCCTATTCGCCGGAGGGCCGGAGTGCGAGTCTGTTCCTTTTTGCACGGAGGAAGCGCTGCCGCCTGATTAGTTCGCGTTTCGCCCTGGAAGAAGCGCGCCGAAACTTAGAGCACCAGCGGCCGGAGGCCTTAAAAGTTTTTGCAAAGAATATACCCTGGATCCGAGTTGTTCCTGAAGGCGACGCCGCGACGATTGAAAAAGTGACTTCGATGGGACTCGATGCCGGCGACGTACCCATTCTGGCCGCGGCCATCGGCCAAGCAGCCATTCTTGTGACCGGCGATCTAGAGCACTTCGGTCGTTGGATGGGCCAGACAGTTTATGGTCTGCGCATCTTGACCCTGGCTGCTACGCTTGAACTTTTGGTCAGCGAATAAGAAACATCAGAAATGTTCCTCGAAGTCGGTAGGCTCCGAAACCCGACCTCCATGCAGACGCCGGCCAGTGCGAGACCCGTGTCGTTGGGGAGGCGGAACTCGTCAACAAATTCGGAACGCGCGGCGCGGAAAAGGAGAATACTATGCCAAATACAATTCGGCTTCACAGGGTATTGCGAGCACCACCTGAGCGAGTCTACCGCGCATTTTTGGATGCAGAAGCGATGGTCAAGTGGATTCCGCCCAATGGTTTCACGGCCAAGGTTCACCAAATGGAAGCCAAAGTAGGCGGTACCTATAAGATGTCTTTCACGAATTTCACCACCGGCAAGAGCCATTCCTTTGGTGGAAAATATCTTGAACTCGTGCCGGGCGAACGCCTTTGTTACACGGACAAATTCGAGGACCCCAAATTGCCCGGCGAAATAAGGGTGACCATAACCTTGAAAAAAGTATTCTGCGGGACCGAGTTAAACATTACCCAGGAAGGAGTACCGGATGTCATTCCAGCCGAAGCCTGTTATTTGGGCTGGCAAGAATCGCTCGTCCTTCTAGGGAAACTCGTCGAAGCCGAAATCCCAGATCAGAGTTGAATATGCGACCCTACGAAGGCCATCGTGGCCACGGTCGCACTTCGCGATTTCAAAAGTAAAAATGGCAGTCCTTAACTTCAAAAAATCAAACGAAGTCACTAAGGCATGACTCTGGGAACAACGGCTGAACGAATGGTTTAACCTTCGCCGATGTGTCGCTTGCGTAGGGCCATCGACAATGGAGTATAGGAACGATGGAGGCCAACGACCTCCCGCCCCCGTGGGTTAGGCGGGTCTTCCAAAGACGTAGTGGAGAAGAAAACCAATAAACCGGCCCATCGTTCCAATGCGTAAATGGACGATGGCCTAGCTCCACGAAAAAAGGAACTGAGAGGACAATGCCACTAGTCATGAGAATAACGGCCAAAATATTCTTAGTCTTTGGATTTTTATGTTTTAACGCGGCTTCGACCTTAGCCTACCCGACAAGCTTTAAGTGGTGGGTTTTGCCCTTCGCTGTTGAGGGAAGTTCGGATACAGCGTTAGGGGAAAATGCGGCTCAATACGTTAAAGCTGCGTTAGTGTCGACATATGAAGGTGGCCAACAACTAATGACGGATGAAGAAGTCTTGCTGGCTATCGCATTAACGGGAACCACTCGAGAGTCGGCCCTTGCTGACAATAATTGGATCACAAAAGTAGCGCGAGCTGCAAAAGTAACATGGGTTCTTCGTGGCAAAGTAACCGTAAATGGTTCGTCAGCGACCGTCGTTGTTGCAATTTCGACGCAGGCATTGAGCGAATCTCGATGGACTGAGACTGGCGACCTCTCTTCGTTGCCCGCTTTGTCCATTCGCGCGATTCGAATTTTGCTATTTCGAGCGGACCATTTCTGGGCTTGGACAAAGATTCTTCCGCCAGCGGCGGGTGGCCATATGGACGCTCGGTTAATTTCAGCAATAGGAGACCTCGGTAGTGAGCGTTATCCATCGGCAATCCAGCGACTGCAAGAAATTTCCCCAATCTTGCACGGTCGTTACTCAGGTTGTGAAACGCAATACTGGACTGTGCAGGCTTATGCGTTAGCAGGAGTATCCGAACGTGCTAAAAATGAAGGCCAGAAGTTTATGAAGTTCTGCGCGTCGGCCCCACGCGCAAAGAATGTGAGAGCACAGTTACTTCGAGATCCCGTGAAAGGGACGGTGCCTGACAGAGACCACTGAATTTGTCGGAGATGATGTAACCCAAATTCTAAAAGCATCCGAAGTTACCGACCTCAAGAACGATAACTGAACGGTCAAGAGTTGTTCGCGCTAGAATGGAACGACTTTATCGGAGCGGGATCCGGTGTAAGGCCATCGAATATGGAGTAATAGGAAGCGATGGAGCCGAACGACTCCCCGCCACTGTGGCTTAGGCGGGTCCTCCAAAGACGTAGTGGAGGAGAAAACCAATAAACCGGCCCCTCGTTCCAATGCGTAAATGGACGATGGCCTAGCTCCACGAAAATAGGTCGCTAGGCAACCTACCGCACCTGTTCGACGCGGCGACTGTGACGGAGTTAGACGAACGTGGCTTAATTTTGACGGGCAAGCTGTAAACGAAGTCGTAAACGGTCGTAAATATCTGGAGATTAATTTGAATCGACATCTGATGCTTTCAGGGGTAGTTGCCGTTATTCTTTTACTTACGAATTCCATATTGGCTCAAAGCGCCTCGGTGCGGGATCCCAGGTTAGAGCACGTTAGCAAAAGCTTCAGCGGCGAACTGACCCCCGCATACTTGAAGATTTTGGGCTTCTCTATTGAGAAAAGTTCAATTGAGGATGTGAGGAAGGCGCTAGGACAAGCGGTCGAAAAGCAGGAGGAAAATGGTCCCAGACAACTTTGTTACGTCTCTAGCGATCCAACGGATAAGATACGAGTGGTTTTCATAACTGGGGCAATGGGCGGGTGGGAAACGCTTACCGGTTTTCAAGTGATAGCAAACGAGGCTTGGGATGACAGCCTTAGCTGTTTGCAAACGGAAAAGATTTCAAAGTCAATTCGCGTTGGAGGCAATCTTTATCTGGGTGTCAACATAAACGATTTGAGGAAGCACTTGGGAGCACCGACGGAAACTGGGGCGCATTTAATCCGTTGGAGCTATGCAGGAAAGCAGAAGATGACTCAACGTGACCGCGAGAATGCAGAGAAGACTTTCAAAAAACCAGTGCCCGAGAAAGATGCCTATTTCGATACCATGTCCGGAATTGATGTGAGCGAAAAGGAAAACCGGGTAACATCCTTTGCCGTCAACCGTGTGGCTTCTTTTTAATTCACTTTTGGAGGGATGGCCGAGTGGTTTACCCTACGCCGATGCGTCGCTGGCGTAGGGCCATCGACTATAGAGAATAGGAAGCGATGGAGGCGAACTTCCCGCCAGCCTGGCTTAGGCGGGTCCTCCAAAGACGTAGTGGAGGAGAAAACCAATAAACTGGCCAACCTACCGCACCTGTTCGACGATACGAATATGACTGAGTAAGATGGACTGGACTGTAAATGGACCGTCAGGCCGTAAACAAGGTTGTATGAAGTTGTAAACGAGGGATTTACTTTTCGTAAGCCAAAATTGCAAGCGGTTAGAGCGTTTTCGATCGCATCTGTTTTCGGCTTCATTTACTATTGGATCTTTCCGATCTTAATAGGACGATTCGTGATTTACCGCTATCCCCGCTGGGCTCCCGCGGAGGTCTGGATATATATTGGGTGCGGGATCATGATCCAGGCGGCTTTTTTCTTGCCAAGATTTCAAGCTCTTTGGCGACGGCCGTTGCTATCTCAACTGATCGGAGGGACGCTTCACCTGCTCTCTCTTTTCATTTTGCCCGGCAGCACGTATATGAGCTAGACGATTTTGGAGGGATGGCCGAGTGGTTTAAGGCGAACGACTTGAAAGATCATGGAACGCCAAACCTACCGCACACTTCCGTCGATCGATGAAGACTTAGTGCGACCCATATAGCCGTAAATGGACGTTTCGGCCGTAAACGAAGTCGTAAACGGCCGTAAATGGTTCTCGACGATAAAATGCAGATGCGCTAAAATCGTTTTTTGGAGGGTTGGCTGAGCGGTTCAAAGCGCTCGACTTGAAATCGAGTATGGGTGAAAGCTCATCGGGGGTTCGAATCCCTCACCCTCCGTTGTTTTGATTGGTCCCGAAATCTACAGGGAGTTCCATGCCGAAAGGTAAAAATGAATCCAAAGAAACCAAAAACAACGGGGTGAGCCTTGGCTTTGAGGCCAAACTTTGGTTGGCGGCCGACAAGATGCGCAATAACATGGACGCGGCTGAATACAAACACGTAGTCCTGGGTCTCATTTTTTTGAAGTACATTTCAGATGCCTTCGAAGAAATGCGCGCAAAGCTCATTGAGGGTAAGGGGGACTATAAAGGTTCTGCCCCCGAAGATGCAGACGAGTACATTGCTGAAAACGTGTTTTGGGTGCCCAAAGAAGCCCGCTGGTCTTACCTCCAATCTACAGCGAAACAACCCTCCATTGGAAAATTCGTTGATGATGCAATGGTCGCACTAGAGCGTGATAACCCCCGTGTAAAAGGTGTTCTCCCTAAGAATTATGCGCGACCCGGTCTAGACAAGCATCGCTTGGGCGAACTCATCGATCTCATCGGCTCCATCCAATTAGGAAAGGCTGCCGATCGCAGCAAAGACATCCTCGGGCGCGTGTTTGAATATTTCCTCAAACAATTTGCCAGCGACGAAGGAAAAAACGGAGGTCAGTTTTATACGCCGAGCTGCGTCGTCCGGCTTTTGGTTGAGATGCTGAGTCCTTATAAAGGACGCGTCTACGATCCCTGCTGTGGTTCCGGCGGCATGTTCGTGCAATCGGAGAAATTCGTCGAAGAACATGGTGGACGAATAGGCGACCTTGCCATCTATGGTCAGGAAAGTAATGCCACCACCCGAAACCTGGCCGTCATGAACCTGGCTATCCGTCATATCGAGGCCGACTTCGGGCCAGAGCAGGCCGACACTTTCCGGCGTGACCTACATAATGATCTCAAAGCCCAGTTTGTCCTTGCCAATCCACCATTCAACGATTCCGACTGGCACCGCTCGGATGAAGACGTCCGTTGGAAATACGGCGTACCGCCCAAAGGCAACGCCAACTTCGCCTGGGTCCAGCATTTCATCCACCATTTAGCCAACGACGGCTACGCGGGGTTTGTACTCGCCAACGGCAGCATGTCCTCCAATCAGTCCGGTGAGGGCGACATTCGCAAAGCCATTATCGAAGCGGATTTGGTGGACTGCATGGTGGCCATGCCCGGCCAACTTTTCTACTCCACGCAAATACCAGTCTGTCTCTGGTTCCTCACCAAAAACAAAAACGACGGCAAACGCCGCGACCGTCGCAAAGAAACCCTCTTCATCGATGCCCGCAAGCTCAGCGCCTTGATCGACCGCGTCCACCGCGAATTGACCGACGCCGACATCGCTAAAATCGCCGCCACCTACCACGCCTTCCGGGGAGATAAAGGAGCCGGGAAGTATGAAGACATTCCCGGATTCTGCAAATCTTCCACCACTGCCGAAATCGCCACCCATGGCTACGTCCTCACCCCCGGCCGCTATGTCGGAGCTGAAGCCATCGAGGATGACGGCGAACCTTTTGAAGAGAAGATGAAACGGCTGACAGCTCAGCTAGAGCAGCAGTTTGCAGAATCGGCCGTTCTGGAAGAGAAAATCCGAAAAAATCTAAGCCTCATTAAATAAGGAGCCTATTTATAGGCCTGTTTCTGTTATTAATCTTTAGTATAGATACCAATATTATTAATATACATATTACTATAAATGTATAATTAGTTTCTCGTTCAAGAACGAAAGTATCTTAAGCATGAAACCAGAAGATTTCAGCGAGGCCAAATCGGGCCGTTTGCTCAAAGCAACTCAAGGCTATTGGGCGTTTATCCCTAATATTTTGCCTCCCGCCTTGCCGCCCTCCTGGGAATTGACGCGTTTAATTTCGGAAGCCGATCGCCGCTTAAGCGAACTAGCCGGTGTGGCTCAGACCCTGCCCAACCCACATCTTCTGATTGGCCCTTTCATAAGGAAAGAAGCTGTGCTTTCCAGCAAGATCGAAGGGACTCAAGCGTCCTTGTCCGATCTCTTCTTTTTCGAAGCCTCTGGCATTACGGATGCCAAAGCCCCTGATGTCCGTGAGGTCGAGAATTACGTCAAGGCGCTAGAGTATGGCCTGAAACGGCTGGAAGACATTCCTATCAGCTTGCGACTTATCCGTGAAATGCACGAACGTCTCATGAAGGGCACACGCGGCGATCATTTAACTCCTGGAGAATTCCGCCGGTCTCAAAACTGGATCGGTCCTCACGGATGCACTCTCATGGATGCCGCCTTTGTCCCGCCCCCCGTGGCGGAAATGACGGACACCTTAGGCGAGCTGGAAAAATACCTTCATGCAGAAACCCCGCTCCCCCCGCTTGTGCGCATGGCCTTGATCCATTATCAATTCGAAACCATTCATCCCTTTTTAGATGGCAATGGGAGAATCGGCCGGCTGCTGATCACTTTGCTCCTCTGTTCAGACCGCTTGCTTCCTCAACCGCTTCTTTATTTGAGCGCATTCTTCGAGCGTCACCGGAACGAATATTATGCTCGCCTGCGCGGTGTCAGTCATAGAGGAGAATGGATCGCCTGGATTGAATTTTTCCTTCAAGGAGTGGCCGAGCAATCCAAAGATGCGGTTTTAAGATCCAATCGGCTGCTTAAGCTTTGGCATTCCTACCGCCAGAAGATGCAATCCGCAAGGTCCTCGGCGCTTCAATTGACCTTGATCGATGAACTCTTCTCCTACCCCGCGATGACCGTCACCCAGGCCGCCAAACGACTGCACGTGACTCCCCGCTCAGCGCAACTCAACGTGGATAAGCTGATCAAAGCCGGCATCTTGAAAGAAGCCACCGGCCGTCAGCGCGGCCGAGTGTACGTCGCTCCCGAGATCATCCATATCATCGAAGCCGGCGAAGCTTCTGCGTGAACCGCTGGCCCGTCAGGACAATTGATGAAATAAAGGCCAAACGTCCAAGTGCTATTGCCATCGGACCTTTCGGATCTCGCATGAAAAGCGAATGCTATGTACCTTCTGGGGTGCCAGTTATTCGGGGAAACAATATTTCCGACACGCGCGACTTGATCGGAGAAATGGTCTATATCACTCCTGAAAAAGCGGCTGAGCTTAAATCTTCCGTCATTTACCCAGGCGACCTTTTCTTCCCGCATCGCGGCGCAATTGGATTGGTTGGGATTGTGCCTGAAGAAAAAGAAGAGCGCTATATGCTTTCAAGCAGTCTGATGAAACTTTCATGTAATAAGAGTGAGGTGGAACCGCTGTTCTTGCTTTACTTTTTTCGATCAGAACAGGGGCGTCAAGAACTCTTAAAGAATGCTTCTACAGTAGGGACCCCAGGTATTGGGCAACCGTTAGCCACCTTGAAGTCTATCCCAGTTCCGCTTCCATCCCTTCCCGAGCAAAAAGCTATCGCGCATATCCTCGGGACGTTGGACGATAAGATTGAACTGAACCGCCGGTCGAACCAGACGCTGGAGGCGATGGCGCGGGCGCTGTTCCAAAGCTGGTTCGTCGACTTCGACCCCGTCCGCGCCAAGCTCGACGGCCGGAAACCAGTTGGGATGGATGCAGCAACAGCTTCCCTCTTTCCTGCATATTTCCAGTACTCTTCTATAGGTCTTGTCCCTCAAGGATGGGAGGTAAAACCGATGTCCGAAATGGTCGAAGTCGGTCCCGCCCGCCTACTTAAGTCGGGGGTTGTTGCACCTTATCTCGATATGAAGAATATGCCCACACAAGGCCATGCCGTTGACGATGTCGTCGATAGAAGGTTTACCTCAGGTACTAAGTTCAAAAATAACGATACACTTCTGGCCCGTATCACGCCTTGTCTCGAGAATGGCAAGACCGCATTTGTCGATTTTCTCGAGAACGGAGAGGTTGCCTGGGGCTCCACTGAATACATCGTACTGGCTCCCAGGCTGCCATTGACGCCGGAGTTTGGTTACTACCTTGCCCGCTCGGATGCCCTCCGAATCCACGCGATCCAAAGTATGACTGGAACCAGCGGGCGCCAGCGGGTCGCCTCCGGCTGCTTCAGTCAATTTTTCCTTGCTGTTCCGCCCGCAAAGATTGCCCAGCATTTTGGCTCTATCACTCAAACGTGGATGAAACAGATTCATTCCGACATCGAGCAATCCCGTACGCTTGCTACCTTGCGCGACACGCTGCTACCGAAGCTTTTGACAGGAGAGCTTGATGTCAGATAAAACATCTTGGAAGAGTGCAAAACAGTGAAACCGCACACTCAGAAAAAGCGGAGGCATGCAACTGAAAAGTCTGTTCTAGAAATGACGTGCGCCGAAGCCCGAGCATTTCTGCTCACATCCGAAAGTTATTGCAATATCGATTTCCCGCCATATATTGGGTTCGGCCAAATGTTATCTGAGGTATCAGGGGTCATAGGATCCTCAGATCTCAATGCTATGCAAAAAGATCGCCCGCGCAATTTCGAACAGGTTAACTATTCTTTGCTTTCGAACAAAGACGGGCGTTTTGCTTGGAGGCCATTCCAGCTGATAAATCCCGCACTTTATGTTTCGCTCGTAAATAACGTTACTTCGGAAAAGCACTGGAATGTAATAAGGGCGCGCTTTTCAGAGTTTCAGACGCTCCCACACTTCGAATGTCTAAGTATTCCGATTCATTCCCATTCCAAGCGAAAAAATAAAGCAATACAGATTATTCACTGGTGGCAAGGTGTCGAACAGAAATCGATTGAATTAGCTCTCGATTACGCATACGTTCTTCACGCTGACATCGCAGACTGCTATTCGGCGATCTATACGCATTCTATCGCCTGGGCCCTACACGAGAAGGCTTTTGCGAAAGTGAAAAGAGACGATCTGTCGCTCATTGGGAACGTTATAGATATGCATGTCCAAGAGATGCGGCACGGACAAACCAACGGAATTCCGCAGGGCTCTGTCATGATGGATTTGGTTTCGGAGATGATTTTGGGGTATGCAGATCTTAAGTTGAATAATCGTCTCCAAGCGGAAGGCATTTCTGAATTTCATTTATTACGGTATCGCGATGATTATCGTATTTTCGTCAATAATCCTCAGGACGGAGAACGCATACTGAAGACATTGTCAGAAGTCCTGATAGGTCTAGGACTCAAGCTAAATACAGCCAAGACGACGGGGGCGCAGTCAGTTGTGAGCAATTCCATAAAGCCCGATAAACTAGCATGGCTAAGAGGCAAGCAGCACGACGCCGACCCACAAAAGCAATTGTTATTAATACATGCCCATGGTCTTGATTATCCGAACGCCGGGAGTCTCGTTGTCGCATTGACTCGTTTTTATGAACATCTAAGCGCCGTGAAGATCATTCGGAATCCAGCTGTATTGATAAGCGTTGTAACAGACATCGCATACAGCAGCCCTCGAACCTTTCCTGTCTGTGCCGCCATCATAAGTAGACTGCTGCGCGATTTGGCAACGAATGATATACGGATTGACGTCATCAAGAGGATTCATTTTAAATTAGCGCAATTGCCAAATTGTGGGCAAATGGAAGTGTGGCTTCAGCGGATCAGCTACCCTTACGACGGGAACATGTCCTTTAAAGAAAACTTATGTCAGTTAGTAGCAGGCAAGGATATATCTCTCTGGAATGTCGACTGGATCTCATCAGTAAAACTCAAGAGTGCCATTACGCCTGGAAATATCATTAATCAAAAGAAACTGAGGGAATTAAAATTGGTTGTGCCGCCAGAAGAAGTCACACCGTTTTCGTACGAAGGATACTAGGATGACAGGATTCGTCGAATCGTCTGCCAAGTTGGTTCGACCTGATGGAAGCCGACGCTATCGCCCACTACAATCTGTTCAAAGGCAGGGGACGTTCGTGCAAGATTGCGCTTACTACTTCAACGACCATGTGGTCGGGTGGACTGTTAATGCCCCAACCTGAAATCCCCATTGTTGCCTTGCCTGTCTGGAAACGGCTGGTGGCGGCATTTCACGGCTTTGAGCGCTTGGATCCATGGGATATTCTGGACGACGAGGGGCTTTTTGGGGTTGAAAATCCTCTGACACGGCAGATGGGATACGGATGCGTGATGGGCGCCTTGGGGCAGGTCCGCGGGCTTTGTCTTTATCGGAGCGAGAAGAGTCTCGAGATTTATCTGAAATTGATGAGCGATGAAATTGATCCGGAGAGCGATAAGGTTCTTGGCGCGCAGGACGCATTGACGGCGGAATGGTCGGAAAAGAAATTCCTCGAGGCGCCGGATATCGCCCTTTTGAAACCGTTGGGTGTTTATGATGATGCCCTGCCCATCTGGCCGCGCTTTCGCAGTCACGTTCCTAGGCACCGGCCGTGGTTTTTGAATGAGGCCGAAACGGAATTTCTAACTTGCGGGCTGCGATGCGCGGAAGATTTGGTCCAGAGGGTCGACGATTCCCGTCTCGAGTGGCCGGCGCCGCCTCAGGCTATTCCGATTTACCGCTATGTCCGGTCGAATAAGGCGAGACGCGCGCTCTTTAAGTTGGATTTCGGGCCCTTGCCCCGACTGCAACCGCAACCGTTGGCGGCCCTGCGGCTGGATGTCTCCAAAATTCAAGCCATCCTGGCGCGATCCCCGCGGCCGGATTCGTCCTGGGAGGCCGATGTGTTCGCGGCGCCCATGGTCATCAACGACCGGGAGCGGCCTTATATCCCGCTTAATGTGCTGGTGGCGCAACAAGTTTCCGGGTTTATCTTTGATGTTCAGGTTGAAGACCCGGAAAGCGAACCGGCTCAGATGCTTGCCGATGCGATCCTGCGCGCGATCGAACGCCACGGCTGGCTGCCTTCGGACGTGCGGGTCCGCGATGGAGAATTGGCCGCCGCGCTGGCTCCTCTCGCTAAAGCGCTGGGCGTTCCGATCCGCGAAGCGCGGCCGTTGCAATCCATCGACCAGGCCCGCCGCGGGATGCAGGCGTTTTTGCGAAGGAAAAGCACTCCGAAATGAGCTCCTTTAACGAATCCACTGTGGAATCCGCGGCGCTCGAATGGTTCAAGGACTTAGGCTATACCATCGGTCATGGGCCGCACATGGCGCCAGGGGAGCCTGCGGCAGAGCGGGAGTCATTTGGCGATGTGGTGCTTGCGGGACGGCTACGGCAGGCGATCCGGAGTCTGAATCCTTCTATTCCTGAAGAAGCGCACGAAGAGGCGTTTCGTAAAGTCTTAAGATCGGCATCGCCATCGCTGTCGGCCAACAACCGGCAGTTTCACGGCTGGCTGCGGGATGGGGTGGAGGTGGAGTACGCCCGAGCGGACGGGAGCATCGCGGGGGACCGGGTTCGATTGGTGGATTTTGGGGATCCTATCAGCAACGACTGGCTGGCGGTGAATCAGTTTACGGTGATTGAGGGACAGCATAACCGACGGCCGGATATTGTGGTCTTTATCAATGGACTGCCGCTCGCCGTGATTGAACTCAAAAACCCGGCCGATGAAGAGGCCACCATCTGGACGGCCTATAAGCAAATCCAAACCTACAAGGCCGAAATTCCTTCTTTGATGCACTATAACGAAGTCGTCGTGCTGTCGGATGGGGCCAGCGCGCGCATCGGGTCGCTTATGGCTAGCGAGGAATGGTTTAAGGTTTGGCGAACGATTGATGGGGAAGGGGACGCGCCCAAGACGGCTTTGGAGTTGGATGTGCTCGTGCGCGGGGTGTTTGACAAACGGCGATTCCTCGATCTTCTCCAGCATTTCATTGTCTATGAAGAAGACACCGAGGGCGACCGCCTGACCAAAATCATTGCCGGTTATCACCAGTTCCATGCGGTCAATGCCGCCGTGGATGAAACGGTTCGCGCGAGCGGTATGGCTGAGGCGGACAAGGTGGGGGACACTTCAGGCACCTATTGGTCCAAGCGTCAGCACACCGGGAAACTTGGCGACCGCCGGGCCGGAGTGGTCTGGCACACTCAGGGCTCGGGCAAAAGCTTTTCGATGCTCTTCTATGCCGCACGGATTGTCCGGCATCCCGTCATGAAAAATCCCACTCTTATCCTTTTGACGGACCGCAATGATTTGGACGATCAGCTTTTTGGTCAGTTCCAGCGGTGCCATGAGATCTTGCAGCAGAGGCCGGTTCAAGCGGAAAACCGCGATCGGTTGAGGGAGCTTCTAAATGTCGCAAGTGGCGGCGTTGTTTTCACAACAATCCAAAAGTTTTTGGCCGAAAAGGGCGAGAAGAACCCGGCATTAAGCGAGCGTCAAAACATCGTCGTCATTGCGGATGAAGCCCACCGCAGCCAATACGACATGATTGATGGCCTAGCCCGGCACATGCGGGATGCGCTATCCAACGCTACCTACATCGGCTTTACTGGAACCCCCATTGAGAAGACCGATGCTAACACCCGCGCCATCTTCGGGGATTACATCAGCATCTATGACATCCAGCGTGCCGTGGCCGATAAAGCGACAGTTCCCATCTATTACGAGAGCCGCATCGCCAAGCTTTCGCTCAACCCAGCCGCGTTGCCCCGGATCGACGAAGAATTCGAGGAGATCACGGAAGGCGAAGAAGAGGACAAGAAACAGAAACTCAAAACAAAATGGGCGGCGCTGGAAGCGTTGGTGGGAGACCCCAAGCGCATCGCGATTATTGCTGCTGATCTCGTCAAGCATTTTGAACGCCGCCGCGAGGCGATGGATGGGAAAGCGATGGTGGTCTGCATGAGCCGCCGCATCTGCGTCGACCTCTACAATGCCATCTTGAAGCTCCGCCCGGATTGGGCCGGCGTCAAAGATGATGATAAAGACGCTGAGAAACCCAAGGACTGCGTCATGAAGATCATAATGACCGGTAGCGCCGATGACGGTCCAGAATGGCAACCGCATATCCGCAATAAAGAGAAACGCCGAAAGCTGGCGACTCGCTTCAAAGATTCCAAAGACCCTTTCCGCATCGTCATTGTGCGGGACATGTGGCTGACGGGTTTTGACGCGCCTTGTCTGCACACAATGTATGCCGACAAACCCATGAGAGGGCATGGACTTATGCAGGCCATCGCGCGTGTCAACCGCGTTTTCAAAGACAAGCCAGGCGGCCTTGTGGTGGATTATCTGGGTTTGGCCGATCAATTAAAACATGCACTTGCGATCTATACCGAGAGCGGAGGGCAAGGGTCGCCCAGCGTCGACACCGCGCAGGCGATCGCCGTCATGCAGGAGAAGCACGATGTGGCCTGTGCCATCATGCATGGATTTATCTGGGACAAGTGGACCACCGGGACCTCAACTGAGCGGCTAAAACTCATCCCGGCCGCTCAGGAGCATGTCTTACTTCAAGAGGACGGCAAGCAGCGGTTTGTTCAGGTCGTGACGGATCTTTCCCGTGCGTTCGCACTTTGTGCGGCGACGGATGCGGCCATCGAACTAAGAGACGATATAGCGTTCTTTCAGGCCATTAAGGCTCAGTTAGCCAAGACTTCGGGCTCGCAAAAACCGCCGGAACAGATGGACCAAGCTATCCGCCAGCTGGTCTCGAGCGCCATCATTGCCGGGGAAGGTATCATTGATGTTTTTGCCGCCGCCGGGCTAAAACGTCCTGACATCAGTATTCTTTCCGATCAATTCCTGGCCGAAGTCCGCGGCCTGAAATACAAGAACGTTGCCGCCGAACTCCTGGCGAAGCTGCTCAAGGATGAAATCAAGACGCGCTCCAAAAAGAACCTCGTTCAAAGCCGCCAATTCAGTGAGATGCTCAAAAGCACCTTGAACGCCTATCACAATCGGGCGATCGCGACCCAGGAAGTGATCGAAGAACTCATTAAATTGGCCAAGCAGATGGATGCCGCGACAAAGCAGGGGAAAGATCTCGGACTTAACGATGATGAGGTCGCCTTTTATGATGCCTTAGCGGCCAACGACTCCGCTGTCCAAGTGATGGGCAAAAAAGAGCTCTCCGTCATTGCCACCGAGTTGGTAACGCAGGTTCGCCAGAACACGGGTGTCGACTGGCAACACCGTGAAGGCGCCCGCGCCAAAATCCGCATCCTCGTCAAACGCATTCTCAAGAAGTACGGCTACCCACCTGATCTACAGGAAGAAGCGACGCAAACCGTTCTTCAGCAGGCCGAGTTGCTTTCTGCGGGGTGGGCAGAGAGATAATCACGAAGATTCTCAGAATGAAAAAATAGCCCTAATCGTACGAACGCGTAATATTGCAAAAAGGTTACATTTAGTGTAACCTTTTTGTATGAAATCCGGCCCTAATAAGCATTCCGACCGTCTTTTCGAAATCGCCTCAAGCCAGGGCGGGTATTTTACGGCCCAGCAAGCCATAAGAGCTGGATACTCTAAGCGTCTTCAGCATTATCATCGGAAACGCGGAAGCTGGCTTCTAATTGACCACGGTCTGTTCCGCCTCCGGAATTTTCCGAGTAGCCGTTGGGAAGATCTCATTCGCTGGTCGCTTTGGAGTCGAAATCAAAAAGGGGAATCACAGGCTATTGTTTCGCACGAATCGGCCGCCCTGTTTCATGAGCTGGCCGATTATCTGCCTATGAAAGTCCATCTGACGGTTCCTCAGGGCTACCGTAAACCTGTTCCCAAAGTGTGTTTTCTGCACAAGGGTCGGTTCTCACGGGGTGAAACGGAAATCCAACAAGGATTCCGCGTCACAACACCGTTTCGTACGCTCCAAGACCTTGGGCGTGCTGCCGGTGAGCAGGAGCGATGGCTCCAAGCGGTAGAGGACGCGGCCCGGCGAGGATTGATCACTCTGGTACAAAAGAAAAAGCTCAAGGTGCCTTGAAACGCTATGGAACGCAAGATCTATAAAACGGCAGAAGCTTTCCGCATCGCGCTTGAGACGCGCCTGGCGAAGCTAGTCGGGTCATCGGGGATGACGATTGAGCGATTGCGCCAACAGGTCGCCTTCGATCGCTTCCTTGCGCGTCTCTTCCAAACCGATGATTTGGATTATCTTGTCAAAGGAGGCTACGCCATGGAACTGCGCCTGCGCCACCGGGCCCGGTTCAGCCGTGATCTGGATTTGGCGGCCAAACATGAAAAGGGCTGCAATGATCCGCAGGTCATCCAGGCGAAACTCCAAACGCTGGCGGCGAAAGATCTTCGGGACTGGTTTACGTTTCAGATTGCTGCGTCTTCCATGGATCTTGAGGGTGCTCCGTATGCCGGCTTTCGCTTTCCTATTGATGCCCGCGTGGCGGATCGTACGTTTGCAAAATTTCATGTTGATGTGGCCATTGGGGATGCAGTTCTGGACGATCCCGTTTGGATCAAAGGGGAACCGCTCCTGGCTTTCGCGGGTATCCCGGCTGCTCGCGTTCCACTTCTTCCAGCCGAAACGCACTTTGCTGAAAAGATTCATGCCTATACGCGGCCGCGCCGCACCGGCTTGAACTCAAGAGTCAGGGACCTCATCGACATTGTTCTGCTTCTTGATGAAGGCCTGATGCGTCCCGATACGGTGCGCGGCGCGCTGGAGTCCACGTTTGCCCGGCGGTCCACACATCCACTACCCGCTGAGTTGCCGGAACCGCATCCTAGCTGGAATGAAACCTATGCGGACATCGCTTCCCAAATTAATCTGAAGTCCAGCCCGACCGCACAAAACGCCTACCGCCGATTATCTACCTACTGGAAAGAACTGTTCCCCAAGCCTTAATCAAAGCAAAGTGGTGGGGCGCTGCATGAAACTTACATTGAATGTAGTTTTCATGCATTTAGCCCGCGTCCCGTAATCCTTCCCTACCAGCAGACAAGCCATCCCGCCTGCCGAAGCGTAAGCGACCGAAAGGCGGGATACCCGCAAGCCTCCTTTGGCCGGGGAGAGGTTCTTCCCGCGATTCCTGCTTGCTAACCGGATGTGAACCGCAGGGCCCAGAGCCGAGGGCTGGGCCTTGTGTAACACACAATGTAAGCCCGCCTTACCTTGATCCCGTAGCGCAATTAGCAGACCACCACCCAATGGACGCCGCGCAATTAACGCCATCTAAAACCGGGATCCACTCGTTCAGCTTACGACCGCTGGCTCGGCAATCAGGGTGGGCAGAACGCGAACCGCAGGGGCGCGGACGGGTTTCGTAAAACGAAACCCCTATCCTGCCACGTTTTTATTGGCAGGATAGTAAACATCCAGGGGCACAAAGACCCATAGCCTGCGTTCACCACTTTTTAGACATCACACCTGCTTCCGGGTGTCGCATTCAAGCCAACCGACTCTTTTAGCTATCGATCTCCGGACCGGAAATCAGGGCGGCCACGGCGCGAACCGCAGGGCCGCGAGCAGGTTTGTAGCCACAAACCACTATCCTGCCACGACATGATTTCCAAGATAAGAAACATCCAGAGGTCCTAAGACCTGTAGCCAACGCCCCCGCCTTCTTGACTGAAAAAGTTTTTTTCATCGATTGAAAAAATTTATTGACCCCTTCTGGCTCTAACTAATGAAGACCCCTGATGCCAGAGCCCGAAGCGGTGAATGAGCCTGCCTTACCATGACCCGGGGGCGGACTCCTGAGGCTCGGATGGGTGCGGGACGTTGGGCCCAACTTCAAGTTTTTTCCGACTGGAGGCCAGAACTTTTGGACCCTTTTTGGCTCTAACAAGTGAGGGCCCCCTTGATGTCATAGCCTGAAGGGGATGGACCGCTGAGGCTGGAACGTGTTGGGTCCTCTGGGCCGCCGTGAAGTTTTTTTCCGATGGACGATCAAACCTTTTGATCCCTTTTGGCTCTAACTAGTGAGGACCCTTGATGGCAAAGCCTGAAGCGGTAACTGAACCCTGTCCTTCTTGCCTTAGCCTTGAGGTGGAGGAGGACGCTTTACGACCCTACTGCAGTTATGTATGCCGCCTCCTGGGTCGCTTCGGGCTAGGCTGGCGAACCAATCCCTACTTCATTGTGGTGGCCAGCCATCCCCACTTAGTTGTCCAGGGCGGACCAAACTTCGACCTGCGGGAATCGGAGTTGAAAGGAGCCAGAGGTAGGACGCTGTCCACCGAACGCAAGCGCCGGCAGCGGGTTCGTGACAGCGTCCAAGATGTCACGCCAACGGCGAAACACAACGCATCTATTGGGGTCCATATTGGGGTTCCAGGGGTGGAAAATGTTGGATAACCCTCAGGCAAAGCCAACCCCTCTTTTGACCGTCATTGATGTCGCTGAATGGCTAAGGAGAAACCCAACCACCATCCGCAAGTGGGTCTGCTACAAACGAATCCCCTATTTGAAAGTCGGTCGGTCCGTTTGTTTCGACCGGGCGGATATTGAACGCTGGCTTGAAATTCAAAATCCGCACCGCCGTAAATGGGAGAGTTATAATGCTCTCGTGCGGTAGGTTTGGCTGAAGGAGGCACCATGTCAGTCAAACAACTACCGGATGGAACGTGGTACTACCGTTTCCAATACGTCAAGCGCAGTTTTCGGAAAGAAGGTTTCCGAACCAAGCGCGAGGCGGAAGAGGCGGTAATCGTAAAGAAGGCCGAAGTTCAAAGGACGGAGACGTACAGCCCCGGCTACGACGACCGGCTCAAGCTGAAGGACTTGGCGGATATTTTCTACAAAGAATATGTCCTGCCTTATAAGCGGAGCTGGAAAGGCGACCGGGCAATCATCCGTCTCATAAAGGACTTCTTCGGGGAGAAGCGCATCAAGGACATAACGCCGCGAGACGTTGATGCTTTCCGGCTATACGTCCCTGAACATGTGAAGGGGAAGTCGCAGCCCAAGTCTTCCCAAAGCACGGTGAATCGGTACCATGCCGAACTGAAGGCCATCATCAACTGGGGAAAAAAGAAGCGACTCTACCAGGGCGAAAATCCCGCCTGGGGAGTGGCGATGGCGAAAGTAGAAAAAGCCAGAGTACGTTTCCTTTCTCCGGAAGAAGAAAAGCGGCTGACGCCGATCGTCGCGAAGAGTTCCAGGTTGTGGCCGTTCTACGTGATGGGGCTTAACACCGGAATGCGCGTCTCGGAAATATGCGCGATCAGGGTCAAGGATGTGATACGACATCCTACTCCCATGGTTTTCGTAGCGCATTCGAAGAGCAAGCGCAGCCGTTATGTACCCTTATCCGAAACGGCGGCCAGGTTGTTGATCGAACGATGCCAAGGAAAGGACTCGGACGTGCGAGTGTTGGACCAAGTGAATCGGGAAACCGTAAGCGAATGGTTCAAGAATACCTGTGAAGAAGCGCAAGTGAAAGATTTCACCTTTCACTGTCTAAGGCATTCGTTTACCTCGTACATGCTGAGTCGGGGAGTGCCCATCTACAAAGTCTCAAAGATGTTGGGCCACTCGACGGTTATTACGACCGAACAGCATTACGGCCATATGGACCGAAACGTCCTCTCCGAAGAGATTCATCACATCGACTCGATCATCAGCACTCCGAACCTTGAGCGAATACTTGGGGATGAAAAACCACAGGCCGTAAACAAAGCCGTAAACGACACAAATCAGGACCACAAGCCGACGTATGATTCAGACCGAAATTAAGGGAAGAATCTAAAATAGGTGAGGTGGAGGGTCACAAGTCTTGAAATCGTTTGTACTCGAAAGGGTACCGGGGGTTCGAATCCCTCTCCCTCCGTTGTTTTTTACTTGAGATAAGATGTCCACAGGGAGGCAATCCGATGCCAAATGGGTTTCATGGCCCAAAGAGTGCATGGGAGCAATTGGTCGAACCATTGAAAGTCTTAGATCCAGAACTAGAGCCTTTTGCGCGCGATCATGGGTTTGAGTTGTTGAAGAATGAGCGGGAATGGGCTAGTCGAAGTATGCATTGGAAGAGCAAAGGCTTAGGTCGATCCATCTCAATATTTCTCGACGAAAAGCAGAAAGGCTGGAAGTTCTGGGTGTGCGCGTCAAAAGAAATGGACCACGTATGTTATTGGAAAAATGTCTATCTCAAGGATTCCGTACCCATCGAGAAATAAAAGGTGATCTTTCCACGTTGCTGGAAGATGGATATAAGCTGGTCGAATGCTGGAATGATGGCGATTTGAAACCTGCAAGCAGATGAGAAAATTTAGTCATGCAACTTTTATCCGAATTATGTTGGTTCAAATGGCTTTTTGGCCAGCTCTGTTGGCTTACGCCGGAAATCCATCCTTCCGAGGGATTGTAAACTCAAAGCTTGCGACACGATGATAGTAGAACGCAAGGAGCAACCCCAAAAGGTCCATTAACTGGCCGGGCTTATCGGTGGCCGCGAATCGTCGAGGAGCATGATGATGGACTGATTCGAGGCATCCGCCTAAAACTGAGCGGAGACACTGCAGGTCCCACGTCTCCTTCCGCCCTCAAAATGAGGAATGTGAAGACAAGCACCGAAAACAAAGAAAACAAACAGGCACCGAATAAAAAACATTTTGGCGCCGAGACGATTTTGTGATGTTTGGGTCAAACCAGTTCAATTCCGTGCGGACTGGTCTTGAAGACTTGAAAACGAACGATCGGCCAAACCTGTCACACCTTCTGTCGATGTCGGGAGTAGAGATTGGTACCATTGTGAATGGTTGGGGAGGCTGAACTTGTAAACGAAGTCGTCGAGGGCGGCGATACGGACTGTTGAACTCATCTTGAATGCGGCCTTGGCTCTAATGGGTTTTGCCCCGTATCGGGAAGGGCCATAAACGCACTGACGGCGATGTAATTCTCTTTCTTCGTATAGGTTTCTAAAAGCTTTGGAGGGATGGCAACGGTCGCGTGCGTTCCTGCGACCGTAGTCATCCACCTTACAAATATTGGAGGGATGGCCGAGTGTTTACCCTACGCCGATGCGTCGCTGGCGTAGGGCCATCGACTATAGAGAATAGGAAGCGATGGAGGCGAACGACTTGAAATCGTTTGTACTCGAAAGGGTACCGGGGGTTCGAATCCCTCTCCCTCCGTTGTTTTTTAAATATAAATAAGAATGTCTACTGAAGCCGATACCTGCCGCCTTTACGTCCTCCCTAAACTTCGGGATGGCGGCTGGACCGACGAGCACATTCAGGAACAGCGCACGATCACCAAGGGCCGCATTGTGGTCGTTGGCGACCGAAAAATCTACCGCAAAGAATTAAAGCGTCCGGATTATCTGCTCCGTTACAGTCCCAGTCTCATGATTGCCGTGGTGGAAGCCAAGGCGGATTTTAAAGGTCCGGGCGATGGACTTCAGAAAGCCAAAGAATATGCCCAGATGCTGGATTTGAAGTTCGCTTACTCCACCAACGGGAAGGGAATTGTCGAGCACAATTTCTTAACTGGGAAGGAAAGGGCGTTGACTGCATTCCCTTCCCCTTCAGATTTATGGGCACGCCTGTCAGGCCATCTGGCGATACCTGGACAGGAAGCGGCGGATCGTTACCTCACGCCCACAAGAGCAGCACCGGGGAAACCCCTGCGTTACTATCAAGAGAACGCGATCAATCGCGCCATCCAAGCCATACTGCGTGGCCAGACCCGCGTTCTTCTCACGATGGCTACCGGGACGGGAAAAACAGACGTGGCTTTTCATATCTGTTCGAAGCTCTGGCGTACGCAATGGAACATCCGGGGAGAGCCGCGTCGGCCTCGAATCCTCTTTCTCGCCGACCGGACGTTTCTCGTAGACGACCCCAAAGACAAAACGTTTGCCGACTTCGGCGATGCCCGATGGAAAATCCAGGGCAAAGCAAAAAAGGGACGCGAAATGTATTTTGCGACTTACCAGGCGATCGCCGCCGATCCCACCCGCTCCGGAATTTACCGCGACTACCCGCCGGATTATTTCGATCTGATCGTCGTCGATGAGTGCCACCGTGGAAGCTCGAATGATGAAAGCAATTGGCGGGACATCCTGACGTATTTCAGTTCAGCGATCCAGCTTGGGATGACCGCCACACCTTTGCACGACGACAACAAGGATACCTATGCCTGGTTTGGGATGCCGGTCTATACCTACAGCCTTAGGCAGGGAATAGAAGACGGATTCCTCGCTCCCTACCGCGTGCATCGGATCGTGCCCGATATTGACGCCACTGGTTTTCGACCCCTCCCGGGTGAACAGGATCTTCACGGTCGGGATATCCCGGATCAGGAATATCTCACGCCGGATTTTGAGCGGCTCCTGTCACATAAATCACGCACAGAAGCTATGGCCCGCAGCATCGCTCAATATTTACAGAGCACGGACCCCTTCGCTAAGACCATCGTATTCTGCGTTGACATGGAACATGCTGAACAGATGCGTCTGGCGATCTCGAACGAATGCGCCGAGTGGGTTCGCCGCGATCCGAACTATGTCGTCCGCATCGTTGCCGAGGACGGCAAGCAGTACCTCAGCGATTTTCGGGACGTCGAAAAGACCTCTCCCACGATCGTCACCACATCCCGGCTGCTTTCAACGGGTGTTGATGTTCCGACATGCCGCGTGGTGGTCCTGGCGCGGGTGATCAAGTCCATGACCGAATTCAAACAGATCATTGGTCGCGGGACGCGTGTGCGCGAAGACTGTCAGAAGTATTTCTTCACGATCCTCGACTATACAGGTTGCGCCACGCGGCTTTTTGCGGACCCCTCTTTTGACGGAGATCCCGTTCTGGAAACCGTCACACCGATCGGGAAGCCCGTCGTGGAACTTCCCGAGAAAGTCGGCGACCCCGATCCCGTTCCTCCGGATTGCGTTCTCGTGATTCCGGGGGAAGCTCAGCTTCGAAAGTTCTATGTTGACGGAGAACGTGTCGAGATGGCGGCCCATGTGGTGTATGACCTGGATGCGGAAGGCCGTCGCCTTCGTGCCGTCAGCTATACCGATTATGTCGCCGAGAAGGTGGGGAAAATCTACCGGTCAGCCGAAGATCTCCGTTCCCACTGGACACGGCAGGAGGAGCGGGATTCCATTTTCCAGGCTTTGGAAGAACGCGGTATCGATCTAGGAGAACTGGCTGACATCGCCAAACAGCCCGATGCCGATCCACTCGATCTTCTTTGCCATGTGGCCTTCAACCTGCCCATCAAGACCCGGCGAGAGCGTGCTGAACAGCTAAAGAAAAATAAACCTGATTTCTTCCGGGCCTACAGCAAAACCGCGCGCGAGGTTTTGGAGGCCATTCTGGAAAAATACGTTGAGATCGGTCCTTCCGAATTTCGCGTCCCGGATGTTCTGCGGGTTAAACCTCTTCCCCAGTACGGCACTCCTGGAGAAATCATGACCGCCTTCGGAGGACCCGAAAAACTAGGCCAAGCCGTTCAGGAATTGCAGGAACTCCTCTACGCATCCTAAATATTGCATTAAACCTACATTTAATGTAAGTTTAATGCATGAGATCGGACCCTTCAGAGAATAACCGTAAGCTCTACGTTATCGCTTCTGAACAGGCGGGATATTTTACACCTCCACAAGCCAAGGCTGCGGGCTATAACGATAGACTTCAACATTATCATCGCCAACGTGGGAATTGGGAGCACATTGAACGCGGTATTTTCAGGCTCCGTAATTTTCCGCCGAGCCGATGGGAAGACCTGGTCCGGTGGTCTCTTTGGAGCCGTGACCGCAAGGGGGAGATCCGCGCTGTAGTGTCCTACGAAACAGCCGCGATGGTTCATGAGCTGGCTGACTACCTCCCGGCTAAAACGCATCTCACAGTGCCGTCCAATTTTCATAAAGTAAAAGTCGAAGGCTGTATCCTGCACAGGGCCATCATCGATAAAAGCGACATTCTTGAGCACGGAGGATTTCTCGTGACAACACCTCTCCGTACCCTGCAGGATCTGATGCGATCCGGGGACCGCGATCAACTCCCCCTGGCGGTAGAACAGGCCACCCAGCGCGGACAGATCACGCTGGCCGAGTGGCAACTTCTGGACTCCAGCCTATGAGAACACTTTATGTATTCGTCGACGAAGCAGGAAACTTCGATTTTAGTCCTGGCGGCACAAAATATTTCATCCTCGCGGCTTTAAGCACGACAAACCCTCATGTCGTGGGTTCGGAACTTCTCAAACTTCGTTACGAATTGCTTCCCAATTACGCATGTGGGCAGAAGCTTGAGGAAAACGGCTATTTCCATGCGTCGGAAGATGCTCAGGCCGTTCGCGATCGCGTATTCGGAATACTCACCAAAACAGACCATGGTCTACGCGTGGATACCGTCATTGCTCAAAAGAATAAAACGAATCCCACTCTGCATAGCCAGCCGGTGGAATTTTACAGGATCATGGGCGAGGCCGCGCTAAAGTACGCCTTCAATCGGGCTAAGCAGCATGAGTTTGATCATGTGGTGCTGGTTTTCAGCAGTCTCTTCGACCGAAAAAAACGAGGGATCCTAAAGCAGGCATTCAAAGCTCTGATCAAGCGCTATGCCGGCGTTCCGTATGCTTTGTATTTTCATGATTCCAAATTTGATTTATGCAACCAGGCCGTCGACTATTTCGGGTGGGCTGTGTATAGAAAGTGGGAAATCCAAGACCTTCGTTCGTATGGTTTGATTCAGAACCAGATTCAATCGGAGTTTCCCATATTTGCCAGGGGGTTGAAGGAATATTACCCCTACAAAAAATGACCCCCCTGACTACTCCGACCTTTCGATCGGACAGAGCCCAGGGGCTCTTGTCATCAGGGGGGGACGTTTTTAAGCACCATTAGTGTAACACACGCACACACGCAAAGCCAATAAATCTATACCGAGGTAACAAATGCGTTTAAAAAACAAGTCGAATATTACACTCACCACCGCCCAGTCTCTCGGGGGTCTAGTGAAATCCTGCCGCGACATCATGCGCAAGGACAAGGGGTTGAACGGCGACCTCGACCGCCTGCCCATGCTCACCTGGATTATGTTCCTCAAATTCCTAGACGACATGGAGAAAACCCGAGAGCTCGAGTCACGCGCAGGGGGTAAACGCTTTGTTCCGGCCATACAGCCGCCGTACCGCTGGCGCGACTGGGCGGAAAACCCGGAGGGGATGACAGGCGACGCGCTCATTAGCTTCATCAACAACGAAGAAGCCAATCGTCCTGACGGCAAACGCGGCCCGGGGCTCTTCGCCACCCTGCGGTCACTTCAAGGTGCTGAAGGGGGAGATCGGCGGGACGTTATCCGCACGGTATTCCAGGGGACCCTCAATCGGATGGTCAATGGCTACCTCCTGCGCGACATCCTGAACAAAGTGAGCGCCATCCATTTCACGTCAAACGACGAAATCCACACCCTTGGCCACCTCTACGAATCCATGTTGCGCGAAATGCGTGATGCGGCGGGCGACTCGGGCGAATTCTATACACCGCGCGCCGTCGTGAAATTCATCGTGGCTGCGCTGGACCCGAAGCTCGGCGAAACTATCCTGGACCCTGCCGCCGGGACGGGGGGCTTCCTGGTGGAGTCCTTTGACCATCTCAAAAAGCAATGCCGATCCACAAAGGACCATGAGGTTCTTCAGAAGGAATCGCTCTATGGCTGCGAGGCCAAGCCTCTGCCGTATCTGCTCTGCCAAATGAACCTGCTTCTGCATGGTCTGGAATCCCCCCAGATCGACCCCGGCAACGCTTTGCGTAATCGGTTGACCGAAATCGGCGATTCCAGCCGCGTTGACCTCATCGTGACCAATCCCCCGTTCGGCGGCGAGGAAGAAAAAGGCATTCAGGGCAATTTCCCTGACGACAAGAAGACCTCTGAAACCGCGCTGCTCTTTCTTCAGCTCATTATGCGCAAGCTCCGTCGCCAGCCCAAGCCGGGCCGCGCGGGTGTGGTCGTCCCGAACGGAACGCTCTTTGGAGACGGCGTCTGCGCGCGCATCAAGGAAGACCTGCTCAAGAATTTCAACCTTCACACGATCGTCCGCCTGCCAAACGGAGTCTTCGCGCCCTACACCGGCATCCCCACAAATATTTTGTTTTTCGACCGCTCAGGCCCCACAGAAGACATCTGGTACTACGAACAACCGATCCCCGAAGGCCGCAAAAACTACACCAAAACCCAACCCATCCAGTTTGAGGAATTCAAATCCGGCCTCGATTGGTGGAAAGACCGCAAGCCCTCCGACCAGGCCTGGAAAGTAGCCGCCAAGGACACCCTAAAGTATGACGAAAACGGCGGGCTCCTGTCGGTCAACCTGGACATCAAAAATGCGGCCAGCAATCAAGACTTCGAGCACCTCCCACCCGAACAACTCGTCGAAGACATCCTGACCAAGGAACATCGCATCATCGAAATCATGGGCGAGATCAAACACCTCATCGCCGAGGGGCCGAAATGAAAGACCCTGACGTCACCCCGGCGAAAGCCGGGGCCCAGTCCCTTCCGTCATCCCCTGCGGCCGCTGGCGGGGGATCCAGTGGATGGCCTTTCGTCCCGCTAGCGGAAGTCCTCGTCCCTGTTGAACGACCTGAAGCTCCTTCGCCGGGAACAATTTACCGCCAGTTGGGGGTGCAGTTATGGGGCAAGGGAGCGTATGAACGCGAATCTCTCGATGGTTCCCAAACCAAGTACAAAACGCTTTCTCGCGTAGAGGCCGACGATGTCGTTGTTAACAAGATTTGGGCGCGCAATGGGAGCGTTGCGGTGGTTCCAAAAAATCTCTCAGGTTGTTATGTTTCCGGAGAATTTCCGACCTTCACACCTAACAGACAAAAACTCGATCCTCGTTGGATTCATTGGTTGACGAAAACAAAGTCTCTCTGGGAACAATGCGATGAAAAATCCCGTGGAACCAGTGGGAAGAATCGTATTCGACCTGAGCAATTTCTTTCGGTCTGCATCCCCTTGCCCCCGCTTCCCGAACAACGCCGGATTGTAGACTGGATTGAGAAGGTCGCCAGGAAACTCAAAGAAACGAATGATCTGCATCATAAAGCGAAAATTGAAGCGGATGCGTTAATCAAGTCTGTATTACGGAATCTTTCGGCAACGATGAAAGTGTCGGGTTCTCTGGGAGATATTCTTCTTTCATCACCACGTAACGGCTGGTCTGCAAGGTGTGACAATGCAGATAACGGTATCCCGGTTCTTTCTCTTAGCGCTGTGACCGGTTTTCGGTATCGAAGCAAAGAGCATAAGCGAACATCTCTAAATACGGACCCCGGAGCACATTATTGGCTCAATCCTGGCGACCTGCTTATAACGCGAAGCAACACGCCAGAACTTGTAGGACATGCATCCATCTACGATGGCCATCCAGCACCATGTATATATCCAGATCTTATGATGCGCCTTGAAGTGGATCATGGAAAAGCGGACCCGAAGTTCATCTGGTACTGGCTTCAAAGTCCAATAGCGCGCGGTTTTATAGGCGAACGAGCGAAAGGGACAAGCCCAACGATGAAGAAAATCTCACAAGGAATTGTTGCCGCGATACCCTTTCCAATCGATATAAGTCGAGAAAAGCAACGCCAAATAGTTGACGAACTTTCTGCGATACAAACAAAAGCTGATCAGCTGAAAAGCTTTCACAATGAGACCAGCGCCGAACTCGACGCCCTCACGCCCTCGATCCTCGACAAAGCCTTCAAGGGGGAGCTGTAGAGCCATGCCTTTGAATACCGTGGCATTTGACGCGAATGCTGTGCCGTGAACGGTGCCTGTGTTCACATTTCACATTTCGATTGAATAAATTTGCGGGCCGCCATTAGCTGGCCGGGCTTCTCGGTCGCCGCGAATCGTTGAGCAGCATGATGATGGGCTTGATTCGAGGCATCCGCCGAAAACGGGGCCTGCCGCCCTCAAAATGTGGAATGTGAACACAGGCAGTGCGCCGTGTATTGCATTCAGTGAGTGGGTTGAAGTCCGATCCGGGGAATTGTCCGTTCATCCCGGTAGCTTCAGGGACACACGAGCCTCATTTTTTCAAAGTTAATCAACCTTTAATTAGGGGATTGCCAATTAAAGGTAAATACGTTAAACTTTAATAACAAATGGCCTCCCCATATCAACCTAAAAGCCATCGCGCCGGTCGGTGGGAAAAATCCGCCGGTCCTGAACCCTATCTATCGTTCATTCCCGCACCTCTTCCGCCTGATCCGCCCATCGTATTTGACGCGTCTATGCAGGACCTTGAAGAAAAAGCCAATCGCGCGCTAGGTCGCCTAGATGCGATCACCGCGATATTGCCGGACCCCAAACTCTTTCTATACACCTATGTTCGGAAAGAGGCCGTACTTTCTTCTCAAATCGAAGGGACGCAGTCCTCGTTGTCGGACCTTTTGCTCTTTGAAAACCAGGAATCCTCTCAGCTCCCGACAACGGATGCCTCGGAAGTCTCCAATTATGTGGCTGCCATGGAGCACGGAATAACCCGGTTAAGAAAAGACAACTTTCCTCTCACTTTACGGCTGATCCGGGAAATTCACGCCATTCTCTTAAAGGACGGTCGCGGCGGCGACAAAGAGCCCGGCGAATTTCGCCGGACGCCCAATTGGATCGGCGGCACCCGTTCTGGCAACGCCTTCTATGTGCCTCCTCCGCCGCAGGAAGTCCTTCCCGCGATGGGTGCTCTCGAAAAATTCCTGCACGATCAACCAGTCAAAACTCCGACGCTGCTCAAGGCGGGGCTCGTCCATGCCCAATTCGAAAGCATCCACCCCTTCTTGGATGGGAACGGTCGCTTGGGACGACTCCTCATCACATTCATTCTTTGTGCAGAGGGCGCTCTCGCCCAACCGCTACTCTACCTCAGTCTATTTTTTAAAGAAAATCGGAAAGACTATTATGACTATCTTCAACGGGTCCGCAGCGAAGGCGACTGGGAAAGCTGGCTCAGATTCTATCTTGAAGGGGTGGAAGCAGTTTCCCGGCAAGCCACGACGACCGCTCATGACCTGCTTAAGATGTTTGAATCGCACCGGCAGAAAATTCAAACTCTGGGGAAAGCCGCCGCCACGGCGCTCAGGCTTCACGATCTACTCAAAGAACGCGCCGTGGTGAGCGCCGCTTTGGCGGAAAAGCTCCTTAAAGTCTCTTTCCCGGCAGCCTCGGCGGCAATCTCCAACCTTGAAAAGCTCGGCCTGGTGAAGGAGATCACGGGCCGGAAAAAAGGTCGAGCCTTCTCCTACGCGCCCTATTTAGAGATCCTGGCCAAAGGCACGGAGCACCCGGCGTAAGCAAAATCCTGGCCGACCAAAAGTCGTGGATGAAAGCCCGGCTCCGAGACTTAGTCGACATCAAGCACGGGTTTGACGGGAAATATTTCAGCGATATTCCGCCGGACGACGTCCTCCTGACGCCAGGCAATTTTGCAAGACCTTACAATTCTTCCTTTCATCAATCGAGGAACAAAAAGCAATCGCAGATGAATTTACCTTTCACTGTCTCAGGCATTCATTCACCTCGTACATGCTGAGTCGGGGAGTGCCCATCTACAAAGTCTCAAAGATGTTGGGCCACTCGACGGTTCTGACGATCGAGCAGCATTACGGGTTTCGGCGATTCGGGATATAATTCGTTCAATGGAACTTGCGACTCCGGTAAAACCGGCGATCACTACAACTCGTCTCGAAGCCTTTAGCGACGGAGTTTTCGCGATTGCGATCACGTTGTTGATCTTTGGAATCAAAGTCCCTGTCATTTCGGGACCGAACGCCGGAAATGAACTTAAGCAGCAGCTGCTGGCCAATTGGCCGGGGTATTTGAGTTTTGCGGTGAGCTTCACCAACATCAGCGTTTTTTGGATCGGGCACCACCAGATGTTTCAATTGATCAGCCGCTCTAATCGCACCCTGTTGTGGTTGAATAACCTCTTTCTGATGTGCGTTTCCTTCATTCCTTTTCCTGCGGCGGTGATCAGTACCTACGGGGGCCAGTGGATTTCGGCCGTCCTTTATTGCGGCGCGATCATTCTCGCGGGATTGTCGCTCTTTACCATCTGGGCTTACGCCTCGGGCACAGGGAAACTTCTTTATCCTGGTATTCCTGAAAGAGTCGTTCAGGTGGCCGGCAGACGAATCTTAGGGGGCG
>JBBSDO010000008.1:0-32919 GCA_038241515.1 Elusimicrobiota bacterium
CAGGACGGCGGCGAGAGGTAGCCTAGGGTCTCTTGGCGATTAAACAAACACAATTAAGGAAAGGTTCGCGCTAGGCTCGCCAAGCGCGCGAAGTCAAACGCCCAAAGGCGCAGCGGGACGTTCCCCTGGCCGGATAAGCAAATCATTATTTGTTGTCTGATATTTCAGGGGACGAAGCAGCGGAAATGAGGTTGGCAAGCGTGTTTGCCAACGATGAATGGATCTCTCTCAGCGCGCGCAGGGATTCTAGAGCCCGGTCACGATCGCGCAAGCCTAGATAAGCGGTTCCCAAAAGGAAATTAATTTGTTCATTGTTTTGGCCACCCCCCTTATATCCCTCGCGAAGCGCTTTCACGGCTCCTCGGTAATCTTCCTTATGGATTCGTGCAAGCCCCAAACGTTCATGTCCAATAACAGAGTGAGGCTGATATAAAATCACATTTTCGAAAGCCTTCTCTGCCATATCCCACCGCTCCAGATGTTCGTATGCAATGCCCGCGTTTAAGTGCGCGTCGACGTAGTCGGGTTTTATCCGTATCGCCTGAACATAATCATCCACAGCAGCGTTGTAATCGTGTCGAGTAAATTCGCAGGCCCCTGCACCGAACCAAGCAGCGGCATTGTTGTAGTCCGAGCTGATCTGCGATTCGAACTCGGCTACGCAACCATTAGGGTCGGGCGTGCGTTTAGGAGCTCTCGTTGTGGAACGCACATTGCTTCCAACGAACAATAGAAGAATGGGTAGAAAAAAATGTCGAGGACGAAAGCTACGAACAAGGGCATCCTTTTTCATCGCTCCATTTTACCATTTGACTTGACGCCGTTTATAAGGAATGTTATATAAATGGCGGACAAATCTATAGCATGTTTAAACGATCTATTCAGCTCTCGGCCGCCTCCAGCTTTTTCCTGTTCGGGGCGCGGGGAACGGGGAAAACCCGTCTCCTAAGGGAACAGTTTTCCGAGGACAATTCCCTCTATCTCGATCTATTAGCTCCGGAGACCTTCCAGGCCCTGAGCCTTCGCCCCCAATCGCTCACCGAACGATTGGCGGCCCTCCCCAGAAAAGTGCGCTGGGTCATTATTGATGAAGTGCAGAAGCTTCCCTCTTTGCTCGATGTGGTCCATCACACCATTGAACAAGGTCGCCTCAAGTTTGCGCTGACCGGATCCAGCGCCCGAAAATTGAAACACGGGGGAGCCAATCTCCTCGCAGGCCGCGCCTTCGTCTATCATCTGTTTCCGCTCACCGCACAGGAACTGGGCCCTGCCTTTTCCCTTGCCGACGTCCTGCATTGGGGAACGCTACCGCGTCTGTATTCGCTCAAGAAAGACGACGACAAGCGTGACTACCTGCGCGCTTATGCGCATACGTATCTTCAGGAAGAAATCACCCAGGAGCAGATCGTCCGCAAACTCGAACCGTTTCGCCGCTTCCTCTTTATCGCCGCCCAAATGAGCGGACAGATCGTCAACTTCGCCAAAATCGCGCGTGACGCCGGCGCCGCGCTGCCCACCGTGCAGAGCTATTTCCAGATATTGGAGGATACGCTGATCGGCTTTCTACTCGACTCCTTTCACGAATCGGTCCGCAAAAGGCAGCGCGAAAACCCGAAATTCTATTTCTTTGATACAGGCGTTCAGCGCGCACTCAGCAACACCCTTTCCGTCGACCTACCGTCCCACACCTATGCCTTCGGCGCGGCTTTCGAGCATTTTGTGATTAACGAAATTTACCATCGTCAATCGTATGGAAAAAAGGATTACCGTCTTTCTTACCTGAGGACAAAGGACGGCGTCGAGATTGACTTGATTATTGAGCGCCCGGGACTGAAGCGGGCTCTTGTTGAAATCAAATCTGCCGAGCGGATCCAGCCGGAGGACGTTCGCGCGCTAAAGCACCTGGCTCCGGACATTCCTCGCAGTGAGCCCTTTTGCTTCTCCCTCGATCCCGTTGCCAAGATCATTGACGGCGTCCAATGCCTTCCATGGCGGCGGGGTTTGGAGGCGCTGGGATTGTGAGATTGCGGAAGCGATCGCTTTAGCCCCCTTGCCGGACGGCCAATGGCGGGACATCGGGGCGGCGGGTCGACCTGTGCGGCAGGATCGCCAGGATGGCGGCGAGAGGTAGCTTAGGGCCTCTTGGCGATTAAACAAACACCATCAAGGAAAGGTTCGCGCAAACCTCGTCAAGCGCGCGAAGAAAAACACCCAAATCACGCTGGGGGACGTTCTTAAACCCAAGAACAATAAGCAGCCCCTATCTGGGTCTTGACGGGCGTTCGAAATAGTGTTATATAAGTTTCAGAAGGAAGTGAAAGTTTAATCTTGAGGATTTCGTATGCTCCCTATTTTGGAAGGAATCATCGCCCGCCGCATCCTAGTTAATTACCGTGCCGATCCGGCCATTGTCGCGCCCCTTGTGCCCGCCCCCTTAGAGGTCATTTCGCAGAGGGGGCTTGCGGTCGTTGGCGTGTGTTTTATTCGTCTTGAAAAACTTCGTCCTAAGGGCTTTCCAGGGTCCGTGGGGGTCTCCTCAGAAAATATGGCCCACCGGATCGCCATTCGATTCCCTGACCAGGGAGAAATGAAGGAGGGAGTATTTATTTGGCGCCGTGATACAGATCAGCGCCTTATGTCGCTTCTTGGAGGCCGGCTTTTTCCAGGCGTTCACCACGCGGCAGATTTTAAGGTGTCCCAAACTCCAGAGGATCTCCGCATGCATGTGACTACGAAAAACGGGGAAGCCGATGTGCAACTTCAAGCGCGCTTTGGTGCGGATTGGGAAAGCTCAAGGCTCTTCCCTAAATTCGAGGAGGCCGTACAGTTTTTCAAGAAGGGCGATTGTGGATTTTCCTGTTCACTTCATGAGAAGAATTAGAGGGCATGCGTCTAAAGACGATGAATTGGCAGATGGAGCCGATGAAAGTCCAGAGTGTCCACGCGGCAATTTATGAACGACTTCTTGCCAATAACGCTCTCGGCATTCAGTTTGACTGCGCCTTATCCATGCGCGGCATTGCGCATGAATGGCATGAAATGAACGAAGTTCCTGAGCTGGCCAGCCAACGCAGCCAACCCGGTGTGTCCTAATGAAAATTGCAATTACGGGTGGAACCGGCTTTGTCGGTGGAAATCTCGCGCGTTATTTGATCCAGAATGGACATGAGGTTGTCTTAATTGCGCGAGGGCAAGATCACCGAGATTTACAAATTCGGCAACTATCTCATGTGACATTTGTCCCTATTGGCACAAGTGACGAAGTGAAACTGGCCGAGGCTTTCAAAGGGTGCCATGCTGCCGCGCATTGTGCCGGCATCAATCGAGAATTTGGCGAGCAAACGTATCAGAGTGTACATATTGAAGCTACGCGGCATGTCGTAAATGCTGCCGAGAGAGTTGGCGTCAAAAAAATGGCCTTACTTAGCTTTCTCAGGGCTCGCCCCAACTGCGGATCGCCCTATCAGGAGTCCAAGTGGGCCGCCGAGGAAATTGTGAGATCGTCACGTTTGGACTACACCATTCTTAAAGCGGGCGTGATCTATGGGCATGGCGACCATATGCTTGATCATTTATCCCACGCTTTCCAAACATTTCCGATATTTGGACTGGTCGGTATGAAGGATAAGCCTATTCGGCCAACCGCCGTCGAGGATGTGGTACGCATCCTAACTGCCTGTTTAGTGGAAGGACGTCTTTCGCGGCAGACGGTAGCCGTAGTCGGGCCCGAGCAGCTCACTTTAACCGAAGCAGTTACCCGCGTGGCCAAAGCCGTGGGTAGAGTTCCTCTCATGGTGCGTCTGCCGATCTTCGTACATCAGATGTTCGCTTATCTTTTTGAATTGACGATGAAGGTCCCTCTTTTGTCATCGGCTCAATTACGCATCCTTTCGGAAGGTATTACGGAAGTCCTTCCTTATGCCGATCCTCTCCCGGACGACCTCAGCCCGAAGATTTCTTTTTCAAATGAACAGATAAAAAAGGGACTTCCCGAATTAAAGGCCTTTGGCCTAAAGGACCTTCGTTGGTTTTAGGAGGACGAATATGACTATTCCTAGCCCATTGCTTGCCTCTTGCTGGGACGTACCGCTCCGGCTGGCACTGGCCACAATTTTTGTCGGTCACGGATGCAGAAAACTTTTCGGCTGGTTCGGAGGACACGACTATCAAGAAACACCAAAGGCGCTGCAACAGCTCGGGGAAAAACCGACGCAAATGCTGATGACTCTGGCCGGCGGCGCCCAATTGTTGGGAGCTCTTCTCGTCTTTTTTGGATTCCAGACACGTTTTGGAGCAACGCTTCTCTTTGCCGAAGTCTTTATTGGCATCCCGCTGGCCCACCTCGAGCATGGGTTCTTTTTAAACTGGAAAAACGAGCAGGACAAAGGAAATGGCATCGAATACAACATCGCGATCATGGGATTGGCCTTGTCCCTCGTGCTAGCCGGCGCCGGACCCTTCTCGCTCGATGCGGTTTTGCTAGGAGGCGTATTTCGATGATTGAGCCGCGAGGCTGGGTCTTGTACGACGGTAGTTGCCCCATCTGCAGCGGAGGCGCGGAACGGTTTCACCGTATCCTTCACGCCAGGGGATTCGGCCTGGCTCCTTTGCAAACCCCATGGGTTCAAGACCGCCTTAACCTAAAGACCGATACTCCTCTCGAGGAGATGCGTGTAATCACCCATGACCATCGTATTCTTGGCGGCGCTGACGGCCTTATTTATTTGTCCGCGCAGGTGTGGTGGGCTTGGCCCGTTTTTGCTATTGCCCAATTACCGGGAATGAGATCTCTGGCCTGGGGCGCTTATCGATGGATCGCAAAGCGGCGCTATTGTCTCGGAGGGGTTTGCCAGTTGCACGCCGTCCCCACAGCGAGTCATTCTGCTTTTTCACTTTTAGAATTCATTCTTCATCCGGTCCGGAAAATTATCGTTTTTGACCAAGCGATGGATGGCACGCATGCCCCATTCCAACTTTGGACCTCATTGGTGGGTATTGCAGTCGGCGGTTCCGCCATCTATGGAGCTTCGCTGCATTCACTTTTTCCGGAGTGGCAATTCTCGACTGGGGCACTGTGGATTGTTCTTTCCGCCGGACTGAGCTGGTGCTTGTATATTCCAGCGCTCTGGCTATGGAGTTCCCGTAAGTTTTCTACCTGCGTCCAGGCTTCGCTCGTGACGATGGCCTACGGAGAACTTGTGCTTACGCTTCTTGCAATCCTGAACCTCATTATTTGGCGCAGTGGCATGTCTATGAACGCCGGATATTTTAATGTCCTTTGCATTGCTTTATCCAACCTTCTGATGGTAATCGTCCTTGCGAAGCAGATGTCCTCTTTGGGATTTAAGCCTTGGAAGACAATCGTGCTATGGACTGCAGTGCTAGATGGCTGTGGATTACTTCTTTTTTGGATTTTCAGGCAGCTTCTGAGGAGACCTTTATGATTCCCAAGAATCCTCTAACGATGCTGGGCACCATTGACCGCTGCTGGTTATTTACCTTCCAGACGCCCATCGGTAAGGTAAAGGGAATTTTGCCACCTTCTTTAGACCTCGTTACGCACGGAGAATTCGCCTTTTGGAACGTGGTGGTATCGCATATTCACTCCATGCGCCCAAAACCGCTACCTGCTTTCTTGGGAATGAGTTATTGGCATGTGGGATATCGACTTTACGTCCGCTTTCGTGCCAAAAGGAGTGATCCCATAGAAGGTCTTTATTTCGTTAGGAGTGATTGCGGTAGCGCTGTGATGTCGGCGATGGGCAATCTTTTGACAGATTTTAATTTCCATACAGCAAAGATCGATGTGCAACAAGATCAGTCTCAAACGCACCTTACGATTCAATCTCCCGATACTGCTGCAACAGTGGATTGGACTGCAAATGATCCGATGCTTCCGACATACTCCGCTTTTGTATCGTTAAGCGAAGCAGCCTCCTGGTTGAAATACAAACCCTTTGGTATTTCTGTGAACGCTCACGGAGACGCTAACATTGTGAAAATTGTCCGAAATGAAACGGCTTGGAAAAACCGGCTCATCCATGTGACATCTGCCCATTGGCAGTTCTTCATCGATAAAGAAGTAAAGCCAAAAATCGGATACCAGGTCGAGCCCATTGAATATCAATAGAATCGCGGGGAGCCCTATGAACGCGGTTTCTAAAAGACAGATCGCTTGGCTACCCCTTGGGTTAATGACCTTGTTGATTATTTCGTTGCGCCATTTGTTAGCGCCTTGGATTTTTATGTGGTCGCTCTCCATTTCCATATGGTTCGGGTTTAAGTGGATTACCTGGTGGCAAACAAGAATGGAAATGAAAGTAAGCGACCGGGAATGGGTTCTGGCTTATATTTTTCTTTGGCCAGGGATGGATGCCCAGGCTTTTCTTTCACCTCGGACGGAGCCCAAACAATTTGCATGGAATATTTGGGCTTTGGCAATTTCCAAAATGATATTTGGCGTGTTTCTATTCTGGGGATGTGCGCGATTAATTCCCAGCCGTCACCCCTTAGTTATTGGTTGGACTGGCTTATTCGGATTGATATTTATTCTGCATTTCGGGATCTTCCATCTCATCTCTCTTTTTTGGCAAACAGTGGGGGTGAATGCGAAGCCGATCATGCGCAATCCAATAGCGTCTACATCACTCAACGATTTTTGGAGTAACCGGTGGAACCTGGCATTCCGACAACTCGCGCACAGTTTGGCCTTTCACCCTTTACATAAACAAATGGGGGCCAATGGCGCGATGTTCGTGGCATTCTTGGCCTCTGGGCTGATTCATGATGTAGTCATTTCCTTACCAGCACAGGGCGGATATGGGCTCCCAACACTTTATTTTGTTCTTCAAGCCACCGGGTTGGCGGTGCAACGATCGACTTTCATTCGAAAATTCAAGCTGGATCATGGGTTCTTCGGATGGTTGTTTACATTGGCTGTGGCTGGGGGCCCCGCATTCTGGCTTTTTCATCCACTATTTATTGTCAGAGTGGTTCTGCCTTTTATGCAAGCCATGAAAGCACTATAGGAGGCGATTCGGTGAATATCTTTATCCGCTATATCTGGATGGCAGGAATTATCCAATTGATAATCGCAGCAGCTAATTTCTTGCTTCCGCAAAAACTGCAATACGATCAGCATTTACCAAAAATGCCGGATATTCTTCGGCAGATTTTTATCATCCATTCGATTTATATCGTGCTTGTTCTTCTAGGATTTTCTGGTCTGTGCCTATTCTTCGCTCCTGAACTGATCTATGGTAGTCCGCTCGGCAAATTCTTGGCATGTTGGATGGCTATTTTTTGGATGCCTCGCGCGTTTATTCAGATTTTCTATTACAGCCCAGAAATTAAGCGCCAAAACCGCTTCGCAAACGCAGCATTCACCTTATCGTTCTTTTACCTGGGTGGTGTATTTTCAATCGCGGCGATAGGAGCTATGAAATGAATGGTCCCTGGCTAGACAACCAGTTGGGAAGAGCTCTTTGGGTAGCGGGGGCAGGTCATTTCTGTATTTTAGCTGCGAGTTTCCAAGTCCCATCACGACTGGGGTGGCGACAAGATCTCGCCAAATTAACACCCTTCAATCGAAAGCTGATGTGGACCTATGGTGCTTTTACTGTTCTGACGATCATTGCTTTCGGAACTTTGACCTTGCTTTTCCATTCCGAAATGGTCCGCGGAGAGCGCGTCGCGCTCGGACTTGCCGGCTTCATAGGGTTCTACTGGACTGCGCGGGTGGCGGTCGATTTCTTGTATTTCAGTCATGAAGATTGGCCGAAGGGCAAAGGACTTGTTGTTGGCCATTGGCTTCTAACGTCTCTATTTGTTGCTCTAGCCTCAACGTATCTTGCGCTCATTATTCGGCATGTGGTGTTCACTGCGATATGACCAAGACACTTACAGCGGCCATCGAGATTCGATCCACACTCGAGGAGGTTTGGGAAAAGAGCCAAATTCCTGATCAGCATGTTCGGTGGGATATCCGATTCACAGATATCGAGTATTTGCCAAAAAGGGACGTTAATGCTCCTCAACAATTCCTTTACGCGACAAGAATCGGTTTTGGCCTAGCGATTAAAGGTCGCGGAGAAACGATAGGTCAAGCTGACCGGCAAGGGTCGGCTCTGCGGTTCTGGTCTGATGATCCCAAGTCTCTCATTCGTGAGGGATCAGGCGGATGGATGTACCGCCCAAGCTTAACGGGAGCGCACTTTAGCACCGTTTACGATTACGACGTTCGATATGGAGCCGTCGGGGGATGCTTTGACGCCTGCCTATTTAGGCCTCTGATGGTTTGGGCCACGCGATGGAGCTTTGACCGCTTACGACTTTGGATGGAACGTGGCATTGAGCCGGAACTATCTTTGCGTCTTTGGGTAGCCAAAGTAGTCACACGTGTTTGCTTAGGAGGCGTGTGGATCTATGAAGGCTGTGTGCCAAAAATATGGAACGTTTCCCCATCGGAAATTGCGTTGGTCTATCGCTCATCGCTTTATTGGCACACTCCTGAGTTAACATTGAAACTTTTAGGATTAGCCGAGATTGCATTTGGTTTATGGTTGCTGACTGGAATCTTTGAGCGGCGAATGGTTGTTGTTTCAACATTCGCTCTCATTTCAATTGCGTCAATGGTCGTCTTTGTTGAGCCTAGCGCCCTTGCAAATCCTTTCGGCGGAATCTCCAAAAATCTGGGGCTTTTGGCCTGTGCCGTATGCGTTTGGATTTTATCGCCTATCGTGCCTCAGGCAAGGCGGGCTCGTCCCAGGGAGGTTAAATAGGAATGGAATATCGCCAGCTATTTGAGTTAGCTCTTGGCTCGGATGTCAATACACTGGCCCCAAACGTGAAGGAACATTTTCTTCAATCCTCAGGAACGCGACGCTATCGCGGGATAATGAATCGAGTTTGGCGGCGAGAGGGTTGGCAAGGCTGGCTGGCGGCAATTTTTCTACAAATTGGAAGCTTAACCCAAACCTTATTCGCAGATACCGGAACGGATGTCCCCTTTGAGCTTGAAAATAGAACTGCTCATCTACCCGATGGTCGCATGACAATGACTTGGACAAGAACATTTCATTTTTCAAAGGCGACCCGAAAGTTTGACGCCATTATGATGTTTGATCCCAAACGGTCCGTTATTGTTGATCAATTAGGAAAGACGCGTCATCTAGAAGCCGTTTTACATCCACACGTTGAGAAGACAGCGATGGTACTTATGTCGGGGGCTCAGTGGATAAGGCTTGGTTTCTTGCGTCTACGAATTCCAGAGTGTTTTGCTGGCCGAGCGACGGTCCGTGAATCGCAACGCGAAGACGGCAAACTCGGCATTTCTGTCACCATTCATAATCCTATACTTGGCGATTTTTTTGGTTACGAGGGATATTTTGCGTTGCAAGAATCTAGCGAAGACGATACGGGAGCAAAACAATGAGCGATCCAATAGCCGAAGCGAAAGACAAATTCATCCAATTATGGGGAGAGATGGGCCCTCAGTGGGGCGTTAACAAGACGATGGCTCAGATTCACGCCCTTTTAATGGTGAGCGATAAGCCGCTTTCCACCGATGAAATCATGGAAGATCTGCATGCGAGTCGCGGCAATGCGAACATGAATCTTCGGGGTCTCATCGGCTGGGGATTGGTTCGACGCGTAGTCAACAAAGGGGAACGGAGGGAATATTTCCAATGCGAAAAAGATGTGTGGAAGATCTTTTGCATCGTTGCCCGTGAACGCAAGCGAAGGGAGATCGAACCCGTCATCGAGACCCTCAATGAGTGTTTGACGATGACAGATTCTCAAAAGCAGGCGTCGCCTCTGCGCAGTCAGATCGTAGCCCTTCGTGATTTTTTGAAAATGGCCGACATGATCCTAGGAAAGGTAGCGCAACAAGACCAGAATAAGATGCTTCCACGTCTGCTGAAATTACTCGCCTCTGACTCGAAAAACTAATTTCCTGACAGCGTCCCGCTTGCCGGATAGGGCTTGCAAGGGCAGCGGTCTCGTTTACTTTGTGAGATCGGCGGCAGTCGGCGGGCCTTCCACCCAATGAATGTCCCAAGGGCCATCGACTGTGATGAACACGAGCGATCCTGAAGGCAACCAGGCTTCGTGGATCATTTTCGCGGGCATGTAGTTGAACGATCCCGGACCCTGCTCGATGCGTTTGCCCTCGCTCGCAAACACTTGCTTTCCGAGGATGATCGTATGTGTTTCATTGGCGCTGTGCCAGTGCTTGCGCACATGAATTGCCTTCGGGGTGCGAATCATCAACTTGGTTGCTTTCGTCTTCGAATCCATGTGCAGGATGCAGATCTCGGGCGAGTTCTCACCGAGATCCGGAAGAATCTTGTCCCACTTGAGTTCCGCGTAGTTCGCGAAGATCATTCGCGGCATCTCTGGCGCCGCCGCGTGAGCGGAGTCCTTTGCCTCTTGAGCGTGCGCGCTCATCGCGAAGCTGATGATTACTCCAACAACTGCCCGACACCATAGTGTTTTCATAAATTCTCCATACTATCTATTTGTAGGAAATGATCACCTGTTGCGGAGACGGCGGGAGAGGACGGAATTCATTGCTCTTAAAACCCGCATGGGCAAACATTCGCTCGAACTCAATGAACGTGTAGGTGTCGCCGCTGGGTGTTTCGCCCAGCATCATCAGGGCAAATGTCGCAGGGATGGGCGGTGAAATTCGGTCTGGGTTCGGGATGAAGTCGAGCGTCACCGCGCGTCCCCCATGGGCAAGAGAGGCGTGAACTTTCTTCAGCAGTTGCTCGCACGTCGGTGGGTCGAAGTGGTGCAGGAAATTAGTCAGCAGCACCACATCGTAGCCACCCCCGAAATCCACATCAAAGGCACTGCCGGGAATCGTCTTGAAGCGGTCGGACACACCGGCGGCTCGCGCGTTTTCTTGGGCTACTTCGAGCACGTTAGGCCAGTCTTGAGCCACGATCTGGGTGTTCGGGTTGAGCTTGGCGAATGCAATGCCGAACATTCCATGCCCGGCGGCGATGTCCAGCACCTTCATGGGTTGAGTGGAGTTTCCATTGATAAGCTGGGCCATCAACTGGGCCGGCATCGCCATCATGGGCATCATGGCACGCGCAAACGTCACCCACGCCGGCCGTTCTGGCGCTAGGGCTGCCTTATCGGGCTGCAAGTTGCCGCCGTTACGCACCAAGGACGCGACATCGGAGAAGCTCTGGGTGAGGTGCGGCGAGAGCAGAAATTCGAGGGTGTCTCCCATATAAGCTGGGGAGTTCCGATTTAGAAAGGTCGCCGAGTCGGGAGTGAGGCTGTAATGGTGTTCCTCTTTGGTTAAAAAACCCAGTACGCATAGGTAGTCGCACAAGATGCGCGTGCCGCGTTCCGACGTTTGACATTCTTTCGCCAGCTCCGCTGCCGTTCGCTTGCCTCTGGCCATGGAGGTAAAAATACCTAGTTCGACCGCCGCCTTGAGCACCGCAGTCTGCTGATAGGCGTTGGCGGTACGGAAGAACAACTCCGGCGACGGTGAAGGGTTTTGAGAGCCTGGGGTGATCACTCAGGAATTGTACACGTTGAAAGTATAACGTTCAAAGTGTACCGATCGAGGGCGCTTTCCCCCCTATGCAGCGTCACACTTGCCGGACGGGCAATGGCGGGAAACCAGGGCGGCGGGTCGACCTGTGCGGCAGGATGGCCAAGACGGCGGCGAGAGGTAGCCTTGCATTTCAATTCATGTGATGCTATAAAGTATCACAATGAAAACTGCGAGCGTTCGGGACCTTCGGTACCACTTTTCCCGCGTTGAGCATCTTCTGCGGGACGGGGAAGAAATTCAGATCACCAAGAGAAAACGGGTCATCGCGCGACTCATTCCGAACCGTTCGTCCGTCACTCGGTTGCAGCATCGCCCGAATTTCCTACTCCGTCTTCAGAAACTATTCGGGCATCAGTTATTGAAGACCTCCGGCGCGCAGCGCCTGTCCGAGGAACGCGGCCGTTTTTAGCCTGTGAGCGCTTACGCGGATACCAGCTTTTTGGTGTCTCTCTATACCCTGGATGGCCATTCGGCTGCGGCTGCGGCCGTGATGGCTCAAGCCAATTTGCCCCTCCTCCTGAGTTCTTTTGGCGAGCTCGAACTGACCAATGCCATTCATTTGCGGGCGTTTCGTAGGGAACTGACGCGCTTGCAGGTCAAACAAACACTGGCGATGATCCGGCGGGATATAGCAACAGGCGTTTATTTTTTAAAGCCTTTGTCGGCGTCTGTTTTTGAACGCGCGATGCAGCTGACCCGAAAGCACACCCGAATGCTTGGGACAAGAACTTTAGACGTATTGCACGTCGCCTCCGCTCTGGATCTCAAAGTGGAAACTTTTTATTCGTTTGACCGGCAGCAGATCGATTTAGCCAAAAAAGTGGGCCTCAAAGTACTGCCGTAAGTCCGTGGAATAACGCGCTCATTTCGTTTCAATCATCCCGGATAAGCTACGCTGTAAGGAATGAAGCCGTTCAACAGACTGCTCTTGCTCGTAGGACTGGGGATCTTCGTCCCTTGGGTTGATTCAGCGGCAGCGCTAAAACCCTCGGCATGCATCGACTCCTTTACGGCCCACCTGCCCAAGTGCGCTCCGCTGGTTTGCGACGGGACCGATTCTCGAATGGAGGGACGGGTTGTCCATCTCGAAGTTCAAGGAAGACAAAACGGACTTTGCCTGGCATCCGGTACGCTTGAGAAGCAGGGCCAGATGCATTGTTCGCTGACTCCCGCCACCGTGGTTTACCTCACAAAACCTTCTACCCAGTCCGCGCTGCATTCTCCTGACTTGCACGCCGCTCTTCGCCCGCCCGCAACGACGGATGAGGCGATGGCTATTCTGGGGGGCCATCTCTTTTTCACAGCGGATGTGAAAGGCCGCACCTTGGATACGAGCCCCCTTTCCCGCGACTGTACCGTATCGCTTTTCTGAACTCAGGAGCACTCCAAAAGCCGCTTCCAGCTTTTTCCTAACACGTTCGGAAACAGTCTGTTACGGGTCGATAAAATGAAGGGCGCCAGTTTTGATCTTTGGCAATGCCGCCAGTATCTTAGGGATGAGTGGCTTCAAATCGGCAAGTCGGTTAGTCTTGGCACGAAGGACAAGAACGGCGATCCGGAACTTGGGAAGGTGCTGTTGGAAGGACAAGTTTCTGTCGACCGTAAGGAATACATCAAATTCTTTCTCCGCCTTTGCGAGTAATGTCCCATTCTTAATTCCAGCCCACTGCCGCTGCGGAACAGTCGCGACCAAGTGCCCGTGAAGTTCAGCGGCCAGTCTGCGGTCAATGCACTCATCGAGCAGAAGTTTCAAGCCGCTTTGGGGGTGAGTTTTTTTTTGGCTTCTTCGAGAAAGGCAATAATCTGCTTTCGCTTGACGGTGGGAAAACCGGACAGAAAGTCCTCGATGGATTCCCCGTTTTCGAGATAGTCGATTAGGGTTTGAACCGGCACTCGCGTTCCAGCAAAGACCGGCGCTCCACCCATAACCTGAGCCGAAACAGTGATGAGCTTCTTTCTCATGGCCTTATTATCAGCCATATCGTCAGTCAATTCAAGGCGTAGGTGATTGAAATCCGAGGGGATTACGCCCTGTTGGAAAAGATTACTGAATTACGGGCAGAAACCGTCAGATCCCGGGGCCGGTAGTTAAGCAGAAACGCATAACGCCAGTTGGGCGCGGACGGGAGCCGGCGGGGTGGCGGGGTCAGGGTCGAGTTTCCGTCTCGAGAGGGGCTTGCCGTGGTTTCTGTATTCCTGCTGATTTCGCTCCCACAAGGTCAGGGCCCGGTAAACCTCGAAAAAATCTTGGTCCAGCGCGTCCCCTCTACTAACGACTCGGTGAATGAGCTTGTTGGCGAGACTCTCTCGCAGGGGAGCTAAAGGTTCGGAAAGGTATAGGCGCACGCCCGTCGCCAGCGATTGCACGGTTTGCTCGAGGAGTTTGGGCGAGATGCGACCGTAAAAAAGGCTTCGCCTGTCCAAGGCAACCGCCACGATCTGCGCCGCGCTCAGCCAGAAAACCCGGAGGTTCTGAAGGTCCATCTCCGTCGCTCCACCTTCCCACCGTCCCGCCCGCAATAGGCTTGTGAATCGCTGCGTGGCTTTCAAGCTTATAGCCAGTTCGAGTTCGAGACGATCCTGAAAATAGTTCAAGAGCGCAATAAGTCCCGGGGGACGGCTCCAAGGTGAATAGGAGGCGAGCATTCGTCCCAGGGCCTGGACAAGGGAAAGGGGAACGGAAGCACTGGTGTCCCCCTCACGAAACAGGAACACTGCGCGACGCATCAGGCTTTCAATGTCGAGCGAGCGTCCGGCGGAGTTTTTCCAAGGGTCGCCGGGTGACCGGATGCGCAGGAGAGCCATGATCAACCATGCCGGATCCCGCGTTGTTTCCGGATCGCTTTGGTCCTCGAGCGCTCGCAGCAAGTCGCGCATTTTTCGCGGGCCGCCCGGCGTGGGAACAAACCGCTTCAGCACATTGGACGCGCCGTTCTCTTCCAGGCTTGTCGCCAGCATTTCCACTATTTTTCCCGGGGCGCTTTCCTGATCTGGAGGCGACTCAAGAGAGCCCCTGCCGTTATCACGAAATGCGGACAAGAGCTTTGCTACGCGATCCGGGAGCGGACCGAAAGCTTGGATGCGGTGCGCTTCATACATGCGGGGAGAAGGATCGGCGAGACGCGATTGCCGGCCTTCCAACTGGATGGGAGGATCCCGATCCAAAAACAGTTGAATCTGCGCTTTCGCGATCTGGACATCGTCCGACCGAATCCGGCGCCACCGCCAGAAGGGAATTGTCCCCAAAAAGAGACCGGCCGCAGCAGCCAGAATATCTCTTCGGCCAATAGTACCTCTCGGAGTTGCCGGATCAGCCGCCCGGCCGCCATTGCCCAACGTCAGGCGATCCGCGCTGTTAGGGTCGATTACCTTCGTGGGATGGGTATAGTCGCGCGGGCCATGCCGTTGAAGAAACGCCTCGCGCGGGATCTGAACATCTCCTTGCCGAATCATGCAAGCAGACACCCACTGAATGCGGATCGTATAAGGTCGTGAATCTACATTCGGAGTCCCCTGGTTTAGAACGATTGGGAGTGCACGAGGCTCCGCGGTTATGCCAACATGGTCCCAACGAATAAAAATACGTGCATTGGGCGTCCGTTGCAGATCATAATTCAGTCGATTTTCAATTCCCACAAGAATGCCGGGCAAGTGTTCGAGCACAGTGTAAAAATCATCATGAAAAAGATTAATAAGGGGACGGTCGATTTGCAGCCGTTCGATCGCGGTATGTTCCAATAGGGAAGTTACTTCTTGCGGCGGCCGAAGACCCGAACGCTCCGTCGTGATCACTTTCTCTCCTTCGGGAGAATCCAGCACGAAATAGTCCAATCCAATGCCGACCGTTTGCCCAGACTTTTTTTCATCGTAAGAGTTCTCCGCGATGTCGAATAGAGAATTAAAAAGTTTATCCGTCACGGACTTCGGAAGCGTTTCCTGCATGGACAGTTTTGTCAATAATTCGGGGTCTCGGGCACCGTTCATGGCTTCCAGATTGGCCAAGCCATCATTGAAGGCTTTTTTTAATGGAACGGGATCTTGTTCTTCTTCTTTCAGCTGGGCCTGGAATTCCTTTTCCAAAGTGGGATCCACGAGTAAATTTTCAAGCAAGCGATCTTCATCCGCTAGCCAGGTGCGACAGACTATTCTCCAAGCGGCGCAGGCGGCGGGTGACTGCCCCATAAAGGCCAAGAATTCCTCGACGATAATTGCGGGCTCAAGCACTTGCGTATAGTGGGGCGCCGCCATATCCTTCTCCTCGACCATCACATAGCCTCCCCAGTCCGATGCATGTCCTGCTGCCGGCAAAACATCTCCTGGGGCTGCTTCAGCCGTCCGCACAATACGGCGGAAACTGGGCGGGTGTCTTCCGGGGGCAGCCCGGAGCTCCTCTTCAAATAGCTTTCGGAATAAGGGCGAAAAGGAGGCACCTTTCCTAACCTGCGCAAAAAAATCTTGGGCGCGCCGGGCCGAGATGGTCTTCCAGTCCAACGGCTCTATTCGGAACCCCGGAGAAGGTTTTAACGCTGCAAGTTTCGCGATGAACTGATCCATCTCTTGATGAGTAGCATGGGTGAGCATCGGAGAATGTTCGGGAAGCGGGTGATGGTAATCGCGAGTCGGTTCGGGCGAGGAACCCGTGGCCCCTTCGTTCAGACGGATTTCTGTTGATCGAGGCCCGATGGTGGGGACTTCGAAAATGTGATCTCCAGGCAAAATGTGTTGACGATCGATTTCAGTCAATGGGTGGGAGGGGTCTTCGGCGATCGCCATGTGTAAATCGAGGGAATACCCCGGAAGCAATTTTTGGCGCGTGAACCCAATCCATTGTCCGAATATGTCACTACCCAGGACCAGGTAAACCGTGGGTTTGCGATTTTCGTCTGGCGAGGCTGCGGCCCGTTCTGTGAGCGCTTGCATCGCCAGTTCCTTCCCCAAAAGGTTTAGTTGGTCCGTGCGACGTGTCAGCACATGGATCAAAGGCGAAAAGGGAGCGACCCTATCCTCAAGCGTCCGCATTCGCTGGGCAAGCGGATTGGAGGTGGGCTTCCACGTCTTGCCACTTGGGCCTTGGACCTTTTCGCCATTCGGGGCCATTCCAAGGGTGTAGGTTCGAGGAGCCGCAACCGACGGATCGGAGAGAGCGAGTAGCGCAGCGAGCAACACCCGGATGTGGCCGAAATGCGCAGGATCAAAGGTGCCTGGCAAAATAATGAACACCGGATCATTTTCAGGTGCCGCTGAGGCTCGTTCTCCTCCTTCGGGCCATCGGAGGAGCCGGATCTGTCCCGAAGCGATCCGACCCTGGATGGTCTCCAGCATCCGATCGATGTCGGATTCGATACGTTTAAAATCGTCCTTTTTACCCTCCGGGGCTGCGCTCCGCATTCGTTCGATTTCCTCATGAAGCCGACTTCGCATGGAGGCAACGTTTGACGGCAAAATGCTATTGGTTACGTGACCCACCCTCGGGGTCTGACCGACCAAATCAATCTGTTCGTCTGTTGTCGTCAAGCGGGGAGTCTTACGAATACGGCGCCAGCGCGCGGAAGGAACTATGGCTCGAACGAACTCTATGAGATCGAGCGTGAGCGCCTGGCGATCGAAGGAGGGCGTGGGAGTTGGAAGACTGTGGGAGACAACTGGTCGAAAGGTCGAAAGGCTATGGCCCAACGCGGGGTCGACGACAAGGCAGGGCAGAAGGAATAGCACGACCAAGCGATTCAAGAATCTCACGCGGCCCCCAAAACAGCCTCGGGAGCTGCTTCAAACAGCCTCGGTGGAGATCTGAACCGCAAAAAGAGCAAGACATTCAAAATCAGAATCACCGGCGATCCCCAGAAGCTTGCCAATCCCATGAAGTCCGCACACTCAAATAGCGCCCCTTGAAAATGCACACGGTGCCAAAAATGTAAGCCGATCAAAATCGAAAACCCTATCAGAGAAAGAAGGCGTGTTCGGGTGCTTACGTCAGCTGGGCGCAGCTCAAAGCCCCCGCCCAGCGTCGCACGAATGGCTGTGGCCTCGGGAGCAGCCTTTTTCTGCAGAACAAGCCCAGCCGCAGCACCTCCGATTCTTTGAAAATGAGAGGGTTCGAGTGACAGGTCTTGAAAGGGCATCCACTCTGAGAAGAGGTAGCTACCCGGTTTAACTCTCATCAATATGTTTCCTAATCGTTTTTTAGCGCTGGCGATCTGTTCGTAGGCCACGTTATTAAGAAAAAGAAGATCGTCACCCTGCATCGCCTCGGGAACTCCAGCATCGAAAAGGCTCTTCTCTTGAAAATCAATCATCTGGAACTGACGTAATAGGGGTGATGCATCGTTCACGACCTGCATGGCCGCTTTGGGTGCTGAAAGGAGGGCGTTTGTGCGGATCGCACGTTGAATCGAAGCCGGAAGATCCTGATCCCCATCCTCTTTTAGAGAATTTTTAAAACTGGAGCCGATATCCTCTTCGGAAACGAATCCGTTTAAATACTGCCAACTTCGTTCGACGGGCGCGAAGGCCTGGTCCTCGAAGGCGAACATCGGGGACGGCGGCGCCGCCGCTGGGCCGGCGAAGGCTTGTGCAAGGGTGGGGTCGAGCAGCAGCGCCGGAATCAGAAGAAGTGGGCACCAACGATAGAGAAGCCGGATCATGACGTTATGCGGCAGCCTGAACAGCGCCGTTAATAGAGACGCGCTGCTGCGGAGGTGGGTGCAGGTGCTTGCCGAGCCAAGGCAGGCGACTCCACAACGGTTTCGAAGAACCGGGGGATGGGGGGGTCGGTGGCTGGGAGGAACGAGTTGTCGCCAACCTTTTTTGAATCTCTTTCTGGAGGATTTCGAGATGATCGAGTTCGTATATCGACCACCTGTTCTTCGACCACTCTGAAATGAGCGTCGATACAAAAAAATCGAGATCAATGAGCGCTTCCGGCGTTACGTACGCTAAGGCATCGAACAAAAATTGTCGCGACGTGTGCTGTATTTTGGAAGTGTCACGGTTGACGCCTTCCTGTCCGTAAAGAGTTTCGAAGTCGTTTTGCAGCGATCGATTCTTTCTCGAAAAGGTGGACGCAGCACGAGTCAGGACCTTCACGTAAATGGTCTCGACCGCCGTCATGGCTTTTCCGTGTACTGTTTTTACGGCTTGTCCATGCGGCCAACCCTGCAGCATCCGGATCAACAATTCTTGCGCTTCAATCCAAAGGTGTTCGTCCACATGATGGAGTGTTGCTACTGCGTAGTTGGCCACTCGGCGGAAGTTTTGCGGAGAGGAAAGCGCAACGTCGAGAAGCGCGACGAGGGAATTTTGGCTCGGCATACTCTGAAATTCGAGCCTGATCCGCCGATCGTCTTCTCCCTGCTTTGGCTGGGGCTTCGCCCTTGCGGCGATACGGGGGCCAACGAACCAACGCCAGATTTTCGAAGCTCTGGGGATAGCCAGGAAATTCCACGCAGGCCAGGCTACAAGAGTCGATCCTGCGGCCCCGTGCCAAAGCCCTACGAAGTAGGCGCCCACCCAATGGAGCGCGCCAAGCCACGTCAGCGCCAGGAAAGCGAGAATCGCTGCGGCAATTCCCCAACGAATCCATCTCCAAGGAATCATTGGAGCCCGAATACGGGGCCGCACCAGAAAAGGGACACGGGCAAGTCCGATCATTGTGACGAGCGCCAAAAAGAGGCTTTCGTAAGGGGATAGCCCCAAGCGCTCTTGCAAGGCGACACTGACCAGCCAAATGCCCACGCCTCCGGCTGCAGCCAGCGCATATGCGATAGACCAGCTTTGCTCCGAAGCAGGCTTGGTATCGGAGGTTCGGAACCCGCCGCCCGAAAACGTTTCCTGGGGTGTGAGAATTACGTAACCGGCAATAATTACGGCTACGAAAAAGGCCACGAACAACAATAAATCCGCTTCAACGGACCCAACCTTCACCAAGCGAACCTTCCCAAGATGAAGGAGGCTCCTCAAAAGACTGTTCCGGGTCGCGGGGAAATAGAGCCCATATCCGAAAAGAATCGCAAAGAATAAAACCACCGGTCGTAGGGCGCTAGTTTGGCGTTCGCGAGGATACCAGCGTCGCGATGCGCGGATGTATTCGGGGGGGTGTTCCAACGGCACCCAGCTGTTCCTTTGCAGGAGTTCTGAGGCGCTCCGCTGCAGCGACTCAAACCCGGGATCATCGATGATCTCTTGCAACAAAGCGCTGCCCTCCTCTCCGTGGCTGATGATGCGGAGCTCATTGTGAATGCCCGTACGAATGTGAAGATCGCGGGAAGACACCTGATAGGCGCGCAGCAGTCCCAGCAGGTGCCACTTTTGCAAATCGCGCTTGCTTAATCCCGGCCAGTGGATCAATAACGAGGCGGCTCGGCGAAATCCTATACCGCTCAGGAACAAGCCGTCCACCAGAGCTTCGCGGAGTGCGGCGCGCAAAGAAGAGTCTTGCTCGAAGAGACGGATGTAAGGCCAGCGATGGATGACATGCAAAAGTTGATCCCGCTGGGCGGGCGTCGTATTCCTGTCTCTTAAAGCGTCTGCGACCATCGCCTGACCGCTTTCTGAGCGCCCAAGCCGATCCAAAGCGTTGAGTACTAACGGATAACGGGTTGGTGGTCTCGGTGTCTCAATATAGTTGCCCCTTCTCAAGGTCTCCGACCCAAATTTCGTGAAAAGATTTTGATAAGCCGTGAACCTCTCCAAATTTTTCATCAACGATTCAAACTGCCTAATCGTTACAGGATGAGAGCTCCGGTACCAGGGAGGCCAGAAGAGGCCGATAAGAATAACGCCCACTAGAGTCTGGAGGACCACCATACTGGCATTCCCCCACAGGAAGAGCCGGATACGTTTTTGCGCTTCAACAAAGTTGGACGGCAGGGGCGCACTATTCCCTCGGTTTGGCGGAAGGCGTTCGAAAGCGGAGCGATAAATCTCGAATCGTTCAATGGAGCGCAGGAGAGGCTCGTTGTAGGGAATCCACCACCGGCTGTCTAAGATATCCTGACCGGCTGTGGAAAGTTCTTGGCGAAAATGTTTGTAAAAAGCGAATCGCACAGTTTCTCGAAACCCGGGCGCAATGTCGCGGAGGTCCAGAAGGATCATTCTGTACGTGGCCTTCCGAACACTTTCATCCGGCTCCTTTTCCAGATTGAGCAGCAGTGCAGAAAGAGACATGTCTTCTAGGGTTCCTTGCTTGAGTAACGATCGGAGAGCCTCGACGGCTTGAACCCGCACGCGGCCATCCGGGGCCGGCAGCAGAGCTATTCTCGCGAGTAGCCACGCGGCGTTCATCGCGGCTTCGCGGCTGTAATAGGTCTTTGGCAGGCGCCCAAAAACCGAGGGGTTTGACGACTGAGCTATTCCTATTTGATGAGCCAATTGATTAATTTCCCGCTCTTGGCGCGCAATCTCCGCCAGAAGACGGGCCGCTCCTTCTCGTATTTTGTGATCGGCATGTTGACTCAGTTGAGTCAGCTCGGCGATCTCGCCGTACGTGCGCAGATCCTGCGCGATGAGCTGCGCGTCTCTGAGCTCTTTTAGTGCCGTCTCTAGATCGATTCGCGGTGCATTACGGAGTTGTTCGAGGGCGGCGAGAATCGCCGATTGAGTGTCACTATCTTCCTCCAGGTCTAAACGGAGCGCCTTTTCTAAGGCTGGGATTACGCCGGGATCTCCTGTATGGGCCAGGATTTTGGAAAGTGGAACGGTGGGATGGATTTGTATTTCGTTAACTACAGCCGATTCGATGGCCGGGTTCCCGGCTAAGGCCAGACGGACAGCTTCTGGCCAAAGTACGGGGAGTTGCTCAAGCATCTGGCGCTGTGTGACGATTGTTTTCTTTTCGAAGCCTTCCAGCCGCGGTCGCGCCTCCTGAAGGTAAACTTGGAGCTGCTTTATTGGATCCTCGTCAGCAAAGCCCGTATTGAGACGACTGGGCTCAGCCACGGTATCTTTGAGCGCGCCCTCCTGACTTTTTACCCCTTGCGCGGAAAGTACAGCGGGAACCAACAAGGCGATACCCAGAAAGGCGATACCCAGATTTTTGACGCGGGTCCCGCCGCCACCGGAGGTGGAGCCCCTAGCGTGCAAGCCGCCCTGCAGGTCGTCTACCGGTTTGAGTAATCGATAGATTGTCAGCGGATGCACGGCGTTCAGAAGGTCATGCAGCATACCGATGGCTCGATCGGCGAGAGCACATTCGGTGAAGGCGTTGGGGAGCGAGGAGAGTTCGGCTGGGAAGCCCGCGCGCGCAGGGGTCGGCTCGGACCTCAAAGCACGGACGGTTAGGGGGTCCGCTAGAAGACAGGGGACCAGTAAGAGAGCAGCCATACGATGGAAGAGGAGACGCATAAAATGACAGCGACCCCGCAAAGCCAATCGGCACATGAGATTAAGTTTAAAGGTTTCCGGTCGCTATTTGAATGGAGCGGGCGGGCAGAAATGCGGGACGAAGGGCCTAGAGAGTTATTGGGCTAACGTCCGAAAGATTTAAATCGGTTGCAGTGGAAGTCGTCTGATACTTTCAAGAAAGCTGGGGGCAAGCGAGAGAGCTGCCCGAGAACGGACAACGGCGGGATACCGGAGGGGCGGGTCGACCTGCGCGGCAGAATCGCCAGTACGGCGGCGAGAGGTAGCTTAGGATTCCGTGGCGAATAAATAATCGGTGGAACGGCCGTGTTCGTGCGGGGGGGAAGCCGTCCCCCCCGGTCGGGCTTTCTTAATTCGCGGCCGCGCTGGCGGTCACCCCTATATGACACCGTACATGGCCATGCGATCCCGCGCCCAACTTATAGACGAGAATGGACAGAGTCGAACCCGCGGGATACTTGCCGCCTGCAGAGGGGACCTCCGTCGAACACGAAACATTCCCTTCTATCACGCCGCCATTGGGAGCGGGCACGATGTTCCCCTGATACGTGAAGGAAAATGTGCTACTGGATCGCTCTACAAAAGCCCCCCCCGACTGAGTGCTAAAGGGCTGAATATTGACGTAAGTACCAATTCCCGGTCGAGCGATGATCCCTCCGAAGATAGCCTTGCCGGGGACCGTGTTTGTAATGACATACGGAGCGTCTGGGTAATAGAACCCCTGTTCGGCGCTTGCGACGCCGGCCAACAAGAACGATGTGAATAATCCCGTCACAAAACTCTGCCATTTCATAGAAGCCTCCTGAAAAGAATTTGCCGGCAGATGAAGGCGCAGCCGGCAAGTCTCAGCGTGAAGCGGTGCTGAGACCGGGTCTGTCTTCAAACCGCCGACACCGAGTGTAGTCCGTGAATGTTAAGGGAAGGTGAAACTATTGTTACGTTTGTGTAACACACTAATCGCACTATTGGAAGTAGGGTCCAGCAACGGGGAGCGGCTCATCGCGATACGGCAGATGGGCTACACGGATCTCAACGGAGCCGATCCTTTTATCCGGGAGGACCACCGTTATGACAACGGCATCACGATTCTCAAAAAGGAATTCGCCCAGTTCAGCCGGACCTTTGATTTCATCATGCTGCATCACGCATTCGAGCATATGCCAGACGCGCGCTGGGGACGCTGCGCGACATTCATCGTATTCTCAATGACGAGGGAAGGGTACTGATTCGCATTCCCGTGGCCTCCAATTATGCGTGGAAGACCTACGGAACGGGATGCTAACCAGTTACAGGTCATCGTTGGGCCCTTTGGGCCAATTTCTTTAGCCTTCCTGACCATTTAATCGCCACCTAAAACCCCCTAAAATTATGCAAGTCCTCGAACGCGAGCGTGCGGCGCGCGCATCCTGGAAACCTATGAATATCCGCTTACTCTTTTGTCGTTTGATTGCGCTGTTCCTAATTCTTTGCGTCGTAAGCACGGAAGTTTCGAGTTCCGGATTTCTAGTTTCCTGCTCAATGCCCCAGTCTTTAACTCGAAATCAGCGACTCGGAACTAGAAATTCTTTATTTGCGGAACAGGCTTTTGCGGCTCGCGCCACTCAATTTATCTCCCAGCTCAGCCCGGAAATGAAGGTATGGGTCACTCAGTTGGCTTTCGCTGCATTGGGAGCACTCGCGGCCCACTATGGGCATCCAGCGTTAGGCGTTTTGGCGATGGTAGCGCCGAAGTCCTCAAAACATTTCACTGGGAATGGATCTTCATTAAATGTTGCGTTGCAAGCCCTATTCCAGGAATATCATGCGGGACAAATAGACCTCAGTGACTCTCAGATGAATGAGGCACTGGGCTTGCGAATCGCCCAGACAGAAAAAGAGATAGCAGTCGATGTCCACCGGCCCCACCGGGGTGAGGCTTGGATCTATGTGGCAAGCCATTTCAACATTCTCCGTGTCGCCTTACAGATGCTGAACTTGACCGCGGAGGACGTCTTTTACGATCTAGGCGCAGGATACTTTCAAGCCCTCTTCTATGCCCGCCTCGCGACAATTGTCGGTTTGTCCAAAGGCGTCGAAATCGTTTCTCAGCGCGTTGAGGAGGCCAGGCGCGTCCAAGTAGAGCATGCCATCGATTCAATAGAAATTATCGAAGGTTCGATTCGGGACACGGATATTGGGGAGGGTACCGCCTTTTTCTTTTACAGTCCTTTCAACGAAGAGTCGCTAGAGATCGCATTGCGGAAACTGCTCGCGGCCGCTCGACGTCATCCAGACGTATTTCGGATTCTCGTCTATGGCCCAGCGGCAACGGTATTTATGCAGCAACCATGGCTTAAACCTGTCTTATGGAAACAAGTCGTGACGCAAAACTTACTTCTTTTCCGCGCGCATAACCCGGATTCCTATGAATTTCCAGAGCGGTCCCCCAGTCCGGAGATCCTCTTCCAGACAAAAACACCCACAGGATCCAGCTTCATGAATCTCAATCGTGCTGGGTGACGCTGGTTGGCGTCATCCAATTTCTTCTGGAAAAGCGATGCCTTATGGAAGGCGTCTGATAATCAAGAAAGCTGAGGATTCGCCGGGGACAGAGCAAAATTTCATCATCTTTCGGCGTCATCGCTTTGTCCCATACGGCTAGGCCATTTCTTGCTGAGTGACTGACCCCCCTTCACTTTCACCGTGGTTGTAAATCTGAGTTTTTTTCTATGGTCGCGCACAGATGCTACTCGAGCGGTTATGCGGCGTGGGGGAGGGCCGTCGACTGTTTCGGTCGTTGTTTGAGCAATTGCTGGATGATATCAGGCCAGTGGCGGTAGATTAAACGATGCCCTTCATTTTCCAATTCCTGAAGCAAAAATCCCAGCTTTCCGGCGATCCATCGGCCGGAGGTTTTGCCAACGAAGCGATCTTCGGTTCCGGACCAAACGATTCCTGGAAAGGGAAGAATCCGGTTATTCAAAATGGCCGGCCAGGGTTTTGCTGCCGCGACCACGTTCTCGATAAAACCCTGGAAGCCGCCTTGGGCAAATCCGTCACGGTACATAGCGACTAAAGAGTCCGGTACGCCGGGTCTGTTAAGGATTTTCCTATCGACAGAGGCGTGCATGCGGGTGTACCAGCGGAAAGCGGTTTTCCATAGGGTGCGATGATGAATGGTTGTTTTCCACCAAATCAGCCAGAGATGGAGCGGATGTCTCGCCCAAGCGTGTCGTTCATAATGTCTGGCGAGAAAAAACAACAGCTGCAGCCAGAAGGGGTAGCCAAGACGAAACATTCGCCAGCCACTTTCCGCGCCGCCCACAGGACTAATCGGGATAAATCCCTGGAAGCGTTTTCCGAGTTCCTCATCAGCGGCGAGTGCGGCCGCATAACGAAAGCCTTGCGAATACGAGGATAACCACAAATCAGCGTCCTTTGGCAACTGGTCAGCGAGCAATTGCTTGACGTCCAGTACCCAATCGCTCGGCTGATGAAATCCCTTGCCCGTGGAGCGGCCGACGCCGGGAGGTTCGACCACGATAACCCGGACATCCTTCAAGCCTTCCTGGTTAAACATCTCTGGTTCGTTGATCGTTCCTTGATTACCAGGGACATACAGAATATAGCGCAGCGGCTTATCGGAAAGTTCCTGCTCATAATAATCGAAGACTTTGTAGCCGAGATCATCGCCGTTTATTAACCGGAAGGCATTTTCAGGCACGCTGGACGGCTTCGCAGAGCTCCATCCTGGCTCTGATAGCATTGTTGGCGAGAGGGACAGCCGCCATCACGCCAGGAGAAGCGACCTCGAGCAGCAGGCACGAGATCAGTAGGGTGGTGCCGATGCGAATGCGATTTAACACGGGCCTTAGGGAAACAACCTATTTTAGAGGATTAGAGGCTGAGACCCAATGAATCAAAGGGACCGAAAGACGAGTCCGGAAGACCTATGGTTTGGCTGGGACGAACTCTCCCAGTCTAACGTCCGGCACCGAAGTCGGCCTCAGAGACAAATGGGATCAGGAGGGGTGTTATGAAATGACATAGTGCGCGACTCGTTAGGCACTGGTTTTAAGTTTCCGGCGGTAAACTTTGGGATTTTCGAGATCAAAAACTACATAGTGCGCATTTTCAAGAAGTCTTTGCAGTCGTTCGTCGGCTCGCATGCTGTAGAAAGTTAAAAGCGGCCCCACGATCCCTGTTACCCGCCAACCCAATGCCCTCCCCTCTTCCGCATCCTTGGGCCCGTCAGTAAACAACATCGCTAGTAAATTTCCGTGGCTGCTTTTCCGAAGCTTAAGGCGTTTCGTCTCAGACAAGAGGGCAGGGGTCTTGGCGGCGGAGCGAAGTCGATACTGTGACACCTGCTCGATTAGTTCCCCAACGCCGATGCTCCTCAGTATCTCCTTTAATCGCCTGTTCTTGGTGCCCACGGCGATCGGGATCCCCCGGTCTTTAAGCGCTTGGATCGTTGCTTTTGATCCTTTGACCGCAATCGGTCCCTTGGATTTGGACAGGTCCTCGTGCACATCGAGATAATGGCTTCTGTAGCGTTCGATCTGGCCTGGATTGAGTGGCGAAATTCCTAAAGCCTTTACGATTCCCGGGATATCCATCCCATCAAAAAAGGGCTCCATCTGCGTGAGGGTCAGTGGAAGGCGTCCGGGATGGTCCATGGCTATTTGAATCATCACTCGCAGGAGCGCTTCTCGATGGAGTTCCTGTTCAGCGAGACTGCTTTCAACGAGCGTTTGATCCAGGTCAAAGAAAACCGCCTTCAAGTCGGCCGTAATCAGGTCCAGTGTGAGTCCCGTTTCTTCCAGTCGAGGGTCCCCTTCAAACCGTCGGAGAGCCTCGGACTTCAAGCTTTCCCTGCGGAGTCCAACTTGGGCCCTTTCAATTAATTTCATATAAAGCTCCAATTGAATTTCTTGGATGAAAGGTTTTTGATCTTCCTTCTTAAGGTTTAAGCTTTTCAGAAAGCGAACCACCGCGGGGCTGAACGCGCCACAAATTTCAGGACCAAAGGCCAGATCGGATATTTTTGGAACCCACTTGGACGCCAAAGCATCCACTTCCTCTTTAAACGCTTTGCTCCGAAATGCTTGTATAAACTGAACCGCAAACTGTCGCTCCACCGACGCGGAAGTACGGGACTCGCCCGCCGCATTGAGGAAGTCCCAAGCCGCCAACGAAGTCAAACCCAGGGATTCTTCGAGTTCGCTCCTGTGGCGCTCAATGTAAGCCGCGTAGAGCGGGAATATGTGGCTTCGCTGCATGGCCGAAATATGAATGAGGCGTTCCATATGGAGTTCCAGAATATCGCGACCGCTTGGGGAGGAGCCTGGAACCAGAGCCGCCCTTCGGTCAAACCCGTCGAACGCCAGATTCACGGTCTCTCTGAGTTTATGTAAGCGGCGAGTTTGGATATCGCGGATGGCTTTGCTGAAGCCGAGAGCCTGATCGTGAATCTGTGGGGCCAAAGACTCAAATTCATGGGTATAAATAATTCTGTCAAAAATAGCCTTTGCCTTGGTCAAATTACCCTCTTTCCAGGCTGCTCTGCCTTGCTCCAGCATCGCTTCCGCCTGCTGCGCCACGGAGTTGGACGCATTGCCGGTCTTTACCGTGCCCTCGGTTTTCCAAAGTAGGGTCATTGAACTGCGGGAGTGAGCTCGTCGCAGGAGGGAATCCAAAATCTTCCAAAGTTTTTCTTGTCCCATGGGTAAGTCGTGCACAAATTCTTGGAAGGAGTCCAGCTTCCAATCGAATTCCCGGTGCGGACCTAACGTATCGTAGAGGTACACAATAAATTCGTCGTAGTGGAGAGGATCTTTTTTAAACGCCGCCTCAATGTTGGAACGGGGCACGTGCGTGAGCCAAGCCAAATTTCGGTACAAGTAATCCTCAACCAACTTCCGATCCGGAGACCGCTGAAGAGAAAGCCGCAACCGTGGCGGCACGATACTGTTGTACATTCCGTGCACAGCGTAGGCCGCGGGGTAAGCCAATAGAGGTCCATTTGAAAGGGCGAAAAAGTTGATCGTCGTTGCCGCAAGGGACCGGATGAGGAGTTGATCCCACGTTTGTGTTTTCCCATGCAAGCGGGCAAATCCTACTCCCGCCAAAAGGCTTGCCGTGAAGCGAACGACTATTTTGCCAGGCCCCATCTCCTCCGGAAAGACGAGGCGTTCCGCGCCATCTAGGATCTGGGCCAAGGCGGGTAATCCCCAAAGTTCCGTTGCCGGGACAACGAGGACGGCTTCACCATAAGAATGCCTTTCAATTTGCAGGCCTCCCGCGGCTCGATCCACGGAACCCACCTGAGAGTCGTGCAGGAGATAGCTGCATGCGGATTGCAAAGGAAGCGATAGGGCTTCGGTAAACCTGAGGGTCAAACGAGAATCGGCCGCCCGCGGAGGAATTGAAGCGTCCGTGACGAGGCAAGAGGCCAGGACCATTGCCAAAATGCGAATCCGTGTTTTATTCATGTTTGCTCGTACCCTAAATTTTAGGTCTGTCCGGTTGATCTTTGAATAGTCCGGAAGGCTAAGAATGGGAACCGAAAGACCCTAGGACTAACAGCGGTCAATCCTTCTTACTGGTTCTAACTCTCACACAAAAACGTCTGACACCGGGGTCGAACACCGGGGTCGAATTCGTAGCATCTCATTCTAGAGCATCGACTGCAGAGGATGAATCCATCGAAAGACCGAATCCATAGGGCTTTTGGACCCAGTCTTTTAGAGGGCGCGGAGAACGAAGGCGGGGAAACGGATTCGGGGTTAAGTTATGATCAATGAAATGCCTCCGGAACCGCCCTCAGAAAATAAAACGCTCCCACCGCCCGCGCCCTCCCCTGAAGTCGTCGAAGTCCAGGAGACGCGGCTGTTGCATCAGGAAGACTTTGGACATACCGAAAGGTTAGTGCGCGCCATTCTGGGTTTGCCTATCGCCGTTTCTTTTATCTATGTCAGGCATTTTTCGGTAACGAAGGCGAGTTTGTTGCTGGTGTCGGGACTGTATCTGCTTTTCACCGCCGTTTTCCATTACTGTGCTTTTCGCCATTTGATTTATTGGCTCCGTTTTAAGCACACGCCGCGATAGCCCAGTCTAGAACTCCGCTCCGATGCTGAAGGGTTGTTCGGGAATTGATGCGTCTTCAAGGGTTATTTTAAGCTAGGCCATTTTTGTGTCTTGTTGTATGGGCTTCTTGCTCGTACAATACTAAGGTGCAACAGAAAAATATCCTTGTGGCTTTGGCTTGTGTCGGATTAATCGTTGGGAAAGCGGGTCGTCTGCGAGCGGATAATCTGATCAATGTCTCGGATCTTCCGGGACCCAAGGCTCATTCCCACAAAAAAAGTCACAAAAAAAAAGCAAGACCGGTAGAGAAAGTAAAGCCCGCCGAGGAGGATGACGGCGGAGTCCTTCATCTCACGAACGACGATCTCCCCAAGGATCGTCAGCGCTTTGTTCCTTATTCTGCCCCGACGTCGGCGCCCCCCGCGCAAAACGTTTCTCCGGGAAGCGAAATGCCGGGGAGAACGACAAACCCTATCAGCCCGCAGCCCGGTTCGCCCGCCTCAGGCGGGGCGCCCGGATACCCTCCGTCGCAACCTAATACGGCCCCCCCGCCTGTGCAAGTACCTAATCCATAACCGGCACTAAATAAATCAGAAGAGTCTTGGTCCATCCGTCTAGCCCGTAGTGCCAAATCTGTAGACGAAAAGCCTTTCCAATTGAAGGATTGAGGCTAGCGAATAATCGCGAGCTTTCCGGTGATTTTTTGGCCCAGGGGATTGGTCACGGAGTAGACGTAAAGGCCGGAACCCACGCGATCGACGCTATCGTTCGTGAGGTCCCAATTCGCGGCGCTGGCGTTGGTCGATAGGGTCTTCACTTTGTGTCCGGAGAGTGTAAAAATAGTCACGGTACTCTCTGAGGAGAGGTGTTCGAAAGTAACTTGGGGAGCGGCGCTGTGCTTATCAGTCCGCCAAGGGTTGGGGAATACGCGCACGCCCGCCAAATCCGGCGCCACGAGAGTGACCTCCGCGCGAGCGGGCGCCGACGCTACTCCATCGCTGTTCTCTGCCGTGACCTCCAAACGATAAGCTCCCGTCTGGAGTTCCAGCGGTTGCAATTGCAGAAAAGGAAGGATCGTGGAGATGACGCTTGAGCCCGCCGCCGAATCAATTCCCAGAGTGCGGCTCGCTAAGGATTTCAAAAGCGATTGATCCCGCGCCGTGAATTTCCAGGTTATTTTTACGGCGTTGCGGGTATCGGCCCGAATCGTTGCATCGATCGGAATGACGGGAGGAACGTTCAGGCTATTGACGACAGCCAGCGGGGCCGCATTCTTGGGATGCGCAAAAGTGAGGCTATTGGAAAGCCCCCCGCCAGGAGCTGGATTGAAAACAGTCACGGAAGAATTTCCGGCGCTCGCGATGTCGCTCGAGGCGATGTCGGCTTGCAATTGGTCAGGCGAGATCAAATGGGTCGGCCGGTCGCTTCCATCCCAGCGCACGACCGATCCCGTAATAAATTGAGTTCCGTTAATCGTCAGACTGAAAGCGGCCCCTCCGCTAGCCGTTGTATTTGGACCGAGGGAGAATATTTTAGGCACCCCATTTTGAATTGGTTGAGAGGTCACGGTCAAAGTGACGGCTCCCGAAGATCCTCCCCCCGGCGCCGGGTTTGACACGCGGATCGAGAGGGTCGCTGGGACCGCGAGATCCGCGGCCGTGAGCGTAACCGTCAACTTTGAAGAACTCACGTAGGTCGAACTGGGGTCTTGCCCTTTCCATTGAACGGTCGATCCATTCATAAAGTTTTGTCCCAAGAGTGTCACCACGGTGGCGGCGCCGCCCGTCGTGATCACGGCCGGGCTAATGCTCACTAAATTCGGAACCGGATTGCCCGAAGGAGGTGGCGGCGGGGGAGGCGGTGGCTGGCTTCCGGAAAGGATGAGCGCGCGCAACGCATGACCACTGAGGCCGACCGGTTTGTAATAGCCGTAATGGTTCTCATTGGTCGTCGGATTTTCGTGGCCGTAGTAGCTGCCGATCACGACGCCACGAAGCACAGCTAAGGTCGCCTGAAGCGCTTTGGGCGAGTATTGCCCGACCAAAGCCCAGCCGGCAAAAATAAATCCATTTTCCCCAGCCGCAAAATGGGTCCGGTAGGACTTGTTGCTTCCGTTGATGTAATTGGCGATTAACGCATCACTGGATTGGTTCCACATGATATCGCCTAAGGTGTTCCCCAAGCGCTGCACGTCCGCCAGCGTCCAGCCTCCTAGTCCCCCTTCGTACATAAAATTCATCATCAATGGGGCGCGCTGGGCATGGTCGGTGTCCGGCACCCCGGCTTGATTGCCGCAGCATCCTTCGCCGTTATCATCCGAGCCAATAGGAATCACGCCGTTATCCCAAATCCAGCCGGTTCCGTTCTGCTGCAATTTTGCGCGAAAGCCCGCAGCGATTTTGTCCACGATCGTCTTGTAGGTGGTTTGCATCTCTGGGAGCAGATTGGCTTGATACAAGGAAGAGGCGATATCGCCTAAGATCCAGGACTTGTCATTCCACTGGCTGCCATCGTTCCAACTGGGAGGATCGCTCGTTAACCACTCCACTTGACCGTTATAAGAGTCGACCCACCACCGCTTGATGGCGATCTCGTCCGCAAAGGACGCGTAGGGAGTCGCTTTAGCGAGGTATTTGCTTCGTAGGGTGGGGTATTTCACGATCAAGGCGGCGGCGCGGGCGATACACTGCGCCCCTTGGTAGTTATAGAGTTCATTCGGGTCTCCTGAAGAGAGGGGCCCCCACACGCGCCGGGATTGCTGCGCTCCCTTCGTATCTGTCACGACGTTCACGATCGCGCCGGAGATCATATTGTCCATATAGTGCATGGCCTGCTGAAACTCGCTGTCGGCGCCTGCGGTGTCAAAAGTTATCCGCGCCTCGACCGCCGATAGCATTCCCATCAGGTAGATGCTTGCGAAGTACGGATTGATGCCCGTGGGGGTCAAGCTCGCCGACTCCATTTCAGCGCTATTTTGCGCGAGGAAATCGGTATGCGCCTGCAGGACGTCTGCCGCCGTGGGACTAGAAGGGAAGCTGACGGCAAGCAACGCCTGGAAATTCACGGTGCAGAGTAGGGACGCGATCAAAAGTGTGGGGCCGATAGGGATGAGGAGGTTCTTTCGCACGGGAAGCCTTGTCAAGAAGTACCAGAATTCGGGGACTTTTTCAAGGATAAATTAACATCTATTAACAAGTATCCAACTGGAATATGTCCTTGGGGACTACGAATGTCTGGGCCTTTTGACCGAATGTCGAGGGTCTTGTGTCCTTCGTTTTTTGGCCTTTCGCTTCATGGTTTGACTTAGCCATCCCCACCTAGAATATAGAGGCATGAAGCGCCTTTTTCAGTCCACCCTATGCTTCGGCCTCGCGGCGTCCCTCATCCTAAACGCTGCTTTTTCTTCGGCCCATCCAGCGCTTTCTTTCTCGCCGCGGGGTAATACGTGGATCGCTCAGTCCACGGGCTTCCAAGCGGTTCCCCCGGCACCCTCGACTTTTGCGGGCGAGCTAGGGCGAGCCCCTCATGCGCATCTCACCCGGTTTTTTAAACGCTTGGTTTCTCAAAGAGCAAATCATCCCGTGAATTTTCTCCGATATGCCAAAGATGCAGGGCGCACACTCCTTGTGGCTGCCGTATCTCTAGGTAGTTTAGCCGCTCAAACGGGCTCAGTCCGAAGCGCTGAATCCACGTTTCCCGGAAAGGCTCCCATGTCGATTACCACTATGGACTCCCCTGATCTCGCGCGGCCGAATTCAAACAAAAGTCTCACTATACAGGAAATCTTGCTTAGCCTTTCGCTTGCCGCGGGTGCCCTCTTTCAGCGCAGCATTAAACGAGGTTCGAAAGAAGATGAAATTTCAAAGGATTCCTTGAAAAAAATGAGGGCAGCCGGGCGAGCGGATTGGGAAGCC
>JBBSDO010000009.1:0-26646 GCA_038241515.1 Elusimicrobiota bacterium
ATAAAATTCAGGTTAAAACTTCCGGTAGGTAACTAGCTAAGTATAGAAAACAAATAGCGGATTCGGATATTGATCTTACCTGCTATTCCCATAAACTGTGTCCCCAGATGTTGTTTAATTTGCCTACTTTGATTAATCGCTATTTTGCGCTCCTAACGGGGTTTTTCTTGCTGGGTAGTTCCTACGGATTTGCAACAATCCGCCTGCCTGACGATTTTTCTGGGTTTCGGCTGGGGATGGCCGAAAAAGAGGTAAAGCTCGCGCTGTCCGGAAAAGGGTTTGATACCTGGATTGACGCTGACCATCAGAAGATAGACGGTAGAGACTCCTCCGCGGCGGATATACAAAAATTGATCGCGGCCCGCGAAAGAACTGCAAAGACTTTGCCGTGCATGGTGACTCAGACTTCGAGCGAGGTCACACCGCCCATTCCCATGGTTGAGAAAATTGTCTGTGCCTTCACCGACCGCGAGGAAGGTCCGCTGAAAATGCTATTTCTCAGCCTGTATGCGGATCATCTTTTCTTAATTGAAACGCGTTTCCGGTCTTCGCTCTCGCGCGACGCTTACACGGGCCTCGTGGGAAAGTTTGGACCGCACTTTGAAACGGACGATTACGATGACCGCTTGCCCAACATGACGAGCGATGTTCCTGAAAAGCAGGCCTGCGCCCGCGCTCTCTGCAAGGTCGTTTTCTGGGGGGGCAAAAAGGACCCCACTCAGGTTCTAGCGCTGCTCAAGAATGCCGAGGCCGCCAGCCGAGAAGCTCTTTTCCTTCGCATGTTGGATTTGCCCACTAATGAAAAGGCCGCGAAAGCCCTTCAAAGTTATGATGAAAACTCGCCCAAGCAGGCCGCTAAAAAATTAGGATTTTAGTTTTCCGATTTTAGTCTAAATAATGTCACGGGGCGCTCCTTTGTCACTTCGCGACTCGTGGGAAAGTATATTTTCGCGCAGTTTCAAAAGAACGGGCCGGATCGCTTCAAGCGCTTTGAAGCGGTGGCTGATTTGATTCTTTAAGGTAGGACCCAACTCCGCCAGCGTTTTCCCTTGGTCAGGCACGAGAAACACGGGGTCATAGCCGAATCCTTCCTCCCCGCGCGTACGGTCGGTGATATAGCCGCTGAGCGCACCCTCCACGGTTTGCGTGGCGCCCTCCGGCACCGCAACAGCAATCACCGTACGAAAACGGGCTTTGCGATGCTCCGTAGGCACTCCTTTGAGCAACTTCAACAACTTCTGATTATTGTCGTTGTAGCTGCAGCCCACTCCCGCAAAACGCGCGGAAATAACGCCGGGTGCGCCATCGAGAAATTGTACTTCGAGCCCCGAATCGTCGGCGAGGGCTATATGCTGAGTGAACTTGGCGATTTCGTAGGCCTTCTTTTGCGCGTTTGCCTCCAGGGTTTGCCCGTCTTCCACGACTTCGGGCGCGCCCGGAAACGCATCAAGCGTGACGAATTCGATAGGTGTATCGCTAAAGATCGCGATAATCTCCTTTATCTTGTTTGCGTTACGAGTCGCCAGGACGATGCGGAAAGGGTTATACGGACCGCTCATTTCCGAACTTCTCCTAAGGTTTGTTTTTGCAGCGCCAAAAGTTTACGGATGCTTTGTTGCGCGGTGGAGAGTAAACGATTTAAGTCGGCGTGCGAGAAAGGTTTGTGCTCCGCATTGCCTTGTATTTCAACAAAATCGCCGGAACCGGTCATCACGACGTTCATGTCGACCTCAGCGCGAACATCTTTCTCGTAATCCAAGTCGGCGACCACCTTCCCATCGATGATTCCGACGCTGACCGCCGCCACATAATCCTGTACGGGCCACCGGAAAAGTTGTCCCGATTTCTTCCAACGTCGGAGCGCCTGGATGAGCGCGATGAAACTCCCATTGATCGCGGCGGTGCGCGTTCCGCCGTCGGCCTGTAACACGTCGCAATCTAAGACGATACCTAACTCAGGAATGGCTTTTAGGTCGATCACCGCGCGTAGGGACCGACCGATGAGTCTCGAGATCTCTTTAGTCCGGCCGGCGGAGGCAAGCCGTTTGCGATCCGAGCGATGCGTCGTAGCGCGGGGAAGCATGGAGTATTCGGCCGTGAGCCAGCCATGCCCCTTGGCTTTGGCATGATCAGGCAACTCGTCTGATAAACTCGCCGCGCAGACCACGTGGGTGTTGCCCATTTCAAATAAACAAGAACCTTCGGGATACTTCAAATAGTTGGGACGGATGCGAACCGGTCTCAGGAGCGAGCTCACGAAAGACCCTGTAGGTTTTTTTGGATCCATTCCATCTTTTGCCTGCCTTGCCGTAACGTCTCTCGGATACGATCAATCTCTTCTTTAGGCGCGTGGGAGAGGAAATTCTCGTCCTTCAGAATCTGCTCAGCGCGGGCTGTTGTTTGCTCTAGTTGAGCATAGTTCTTTTTTAACCGTGCCCGCTCCTTTTCTTTATCGACGAGACCTTGAGCGGAGATGTAGATTTCCCCGCCATCAAAAACCGTGAAAAGATACTCTTGAGGCGCCGTGCTAGCGAGAGTCTCAATTTTGCTAAGAAATAATATGGAAGCACGTACTTCCAGGTCGCCGAAAAGTCCGGCAAATCGCGGATCCGTGCATTGGATATAGCAATCCACTTTTACGGCGGGGGAAATCTGGGACTCGCTCCGAAGACGCCTGATGGCTTCCACCACATTTTGCACGAGAAGCATCTTTTGTGCGCTCACGGGGTCGGAGAATTGAGGATCGACTAGCGGCCAAGGGGCGATCATGACACTTTCCGTGCTTTCCTGCATGAACGGTCGGAGGGCCTGGTAGAGATGCTCCGTTTCATAAGGCATGATGGGGTGCAGAAGACGCAAGGCCGTCTGGAGAACCTCCACGAGGACAGTCTGTTTGGCGGCTCGTGAAGGGGACTGAGGATCCATCAAAACTGTCTTCGATATTTCCAGATACCAATCGCAGTAGGAATTCCAAACAAATTCATAGAGCAGCCGAGAAGCCTCTGCCGGGTTATAAGAACCTAACGCCTCCGTGACGGCGCTGATCGTGGCTTGGAGGTCGTGCAGAATCCAGCGATCGGCGAGAGTTCGATCTTTCACGGGCGGTAAAGCTTGAGGCGTGTAATTTTCGAGATTCATCTGAACGAAACGGCTAGCATTCCAAAGCTTGTTAGCGAAATTGCGCGCTTTTAAGAACGAATCGTTCGACATCTGCATATCCCGACCGGGAATGCTGGAACTGGCCATGGCCAGGCGCAAGGCGTCTGTGCCAAACTGCTTCATGATCTCGAGTGGGTCGATCACGTTGCCAAGCGATTTGGACATTTTCTTGCCCTGTTTATCGCGCACGATACCGTGGATGTAAACATGCCGGAAGGGGACGTCATTTCGAAACTGCAATCCCAACATCACCATCCGAGCGACCCAAAGGTAGAGAATTTCGTGGCCCGTCACTAAGACCGATGTGGGATAAAACGTTTTCAAGTCCTCTGTCTCATCCGGCCATCCGAATACGGAAAGCGGCCAAAGACCCGAAGAAAACCAAGTGTCCAAGACGTCCTCATCCTGTGAGAGTTCGGTCGATCCGCATTGAGGGCAACCTTTTGGAGGTTCTTCAGAAGCGATTGGGGGACAAGTCTTCAAGGAAGACCTGCAGTACCATACGGGAATCCGGTGCCCCCACCAAATTTGCCGCGAGATACACCAATCCTTAATGTTGTCTAGCCAATTGAGGTACGGCCTTTCCCAGGACGAGGGAAAAATCTTCATTTGTCCATCCCTGGTCGCCGCGGCCGCGCGTTCTGCCATCCCCTTCATTTTGAGGAACCACTGTTCGGACACTAAGGGTTCAATGATTGTGCTACAGCGGTAGCACGTCGCGGCGGAAAGGCGATAGTCTTCTGTTTTGTTCAGCCACCCTTGGGCCTCTAAATCTGCCACAACCCGCTTACGCGCCTCGAATCGGTCGAGACCCGCATAGGCACCGGCGGCGTCCGTCATCTTGCCTTCAAAATTAATCACCACGACGTGAGGCAAGCCATGCCGTTCGCCGATTTCAAAGTCCGTTGGATCATGCGCCGGAGTCACTTTCACGGCGCCTGTCCCGAAAGACGCGTCCACGGCCGCATCGGCCACAATAGGAATTTGTCGATCGGTCAGTGGTAACTGCAGAGTCTTGCCAATAAGGCCTTTATAACGCTCATCGTCCGGGTTAACGGCGACCGCCGTGTCCCCAAGCATGGTTTCCGGCCGCGTGGTGGCCACTTCGATATACGACTGGCCCTTCGGTCCTAGTGGATACTTGATATGCCAGAGCTTTCCAGCGCGTTCCTCGTGCTCGACCTCAATATCCGCCAGTGCCGTATGGCAGCGCGGGCACCAGTTCACCATTCGCGGACCTCGGTAAATGAGGCCCATTTTGAAGAGTTCTACGAAGGCCCTACGGACGGCTCGCGAACACTCCTCATCCATCGTGAAGCGCGTTCGTGTCCAATCGCAGCTGGCGCCTAAGCGGCGCAACTGCATGAGGATGGTATCGCCGGACTCTTGGCGCCATTTCCACATGCGCTCGAGGAAGGCATCACGGCCCAGATCTTGGCGGGTCTTGCCTTCGGCTCTAAGAAGCTTTTCGACCACGTTTTGCGTAGCAATCCCCCCGTGATCCGTTCCTGGAACCCACACGGTCCGGTCCCCCTGCATGCGATGTAATCGGGTCAGAATATCCTGCAAAGTATTGTTAAGTGCGTGTCCCATATGCAGGCTGCCCGTCACATTTGGGGGAGGGATTACGATGGAATAGGAAGGCCCCGGGCCCAATTTAGGCGTAAAATAGCCTCGATTCTCCCATAAGGGATACCAAGGTGCCTCACTTTCGGCTGGCGTATATAGTTTTGGGATTTCCATTTCGTTTTTCGAGCAATAAAGAGGAAATGCCATTCAATCAAAATAGCGGTTCTATTGCAATTTTAGGTCGTATCTTTTCCCTTGACAGTCAACAGGGGCGTTGGTATATATGTAACGGGTTTTAGGACGAAAAGAACGCTAAGTGATACAAGGGACGGTCTTATTTTATGAGTGCCTCTGAAAATTTAAAAAAGCATCTGGGCCGTAAATTTACCTTGATGCTCATACCTCATGACGACAATGGACCCATTCGATTAAACCTTTCTGTTGCCCTCCTTTCCTTTATAGCCATCTCTTGGACCGGGTTGACCATTTGGTCTGGATTTATTGCGAGTCGACACGTGGATTATTGGCGAACCAAGGCGGATGAGCACGTTCTCCGAGCCAAGGTCTGGTATTTTTCGCAAGAAGTGAGACGATCCCGAGAATATCTCGATCGTGTCCGCGAAACCGAAATCGCTCTTCAAAACTTGCTCAATATGAAGACGCGAAAGGCGATCGTTGAATCCGATAAGGCCATGGGCGGACCCACGACTCTTGATCGGAAAGAAATGTCGCAACTGCTGCATGGGGGCCGCGCCCTTAATATTGAAGACATGAACACGCAGCTGGCGGGGGTAAAACAATCCGGGACCGATTTGTTAGCGGATTTTCAGGAAATATCAAAATACATCAAAGACCAACACGATGTGTTTCGAGCCACTCCGTACGATTGGCCAACCCGAGGACGACTCTCCTCGGGATTTGGGCGGCGTAAAAGCCCTTTTGAGGACAATGATGCGGAACACTTTCATAACGGTTTAGACATTGCCAATTCTCTTGGGACGCCGGTCCACGCGACCGCCGATGGCATTGTGCGGATCTCCTCATGGCAAGGCGGTTTTGGACGCCTGGTTGTGCTGGATCATGGACGCGGTTTTCAAACCTACTATGGTCATAATTCACAGCTCTTGGTTAAGCCAGGCGACCATGTGGCGCGCGGCCAAATCATTTCCTATATGGGAACATCAGGTCACAGCACAGGCTACCACCTCCATTACGAAGTGTGGCAAAACGGCCATGTGGTGAATCCGATGAAATTTGTGAAAGCGCAAGAAAAGTAAGGGGGCTTCATGTTCGGTAAGTCAGACAATCCAAAAAATGATGCACATCTCGAAACGATTATCGGAGCCGAATCTTCGTTTCAGGGGACGCTCCGCTCGAAAGGTTCCGTTCGAATCGACGGAAAAATTGAGGGCGGCGTATCTGCTGAAGGCGTGATTCTTGGAGAGCGAGGCGAAATCCAAGGAGACATCTCAGCACGAACTGTTATCGTCGGGGGAAAAGTCACCGGGAACGTCCATGCCACGGAATCGCTCGAACTGCTCACCAAATGCCAGGTTTTCGGAGACTTGCATGCCCCTCAGCTCCTGATCGCCGAAGGGGCCATCTTTGAAGGAAGCTGTTTGATGGCTTCCGAAAAGACAAAAGTAATCGAAGTTAACGTCAAAGGCTAAATCCCCAAGTTCTTTCCGATGAGTATCAAGGTTATCGCGCTCGGAACCTGTGTCAGCGCGGTAGTCTTTTGTTCGCCTCTTTTGGCAGACACGGATGCCCCTCCTTCACCAGCCGCCGACTCTCCATCGATTTCGAAGAGCAGCATCGAGGTGGTCAAAGCGGTTCTTTGTGCGGAATTGAAAGATCATCAACCTGCGGCTGAAGTTCTAGAGTTTAAAATGGGAGATGTCGCTATAGGTTGGAGCCAATTTCGCTCGGCGAAGTCAGAGACGTCGGTTACTCATCGTTGGATGCAAAATGGTCAAGTCGCTTTGGATGTGAAGCTGGCGATCAAATCTTCGCCCTACAGAACATGGTCACGCAAGACGTTGGCCGTTCCCGGACCTTGGACTTGGGAGATTCTAGATTCCCAGGGCGAGGTCCTCAAGTCGGTTCCTTTTACGGTTCAACCTTAACAAACCCTCCACCGTTCCTCTATTACTTGCCTTAACCGGTTGCTTTTTTTAAAATAGCTCCTGTTGCCAGCTCTGATTGCCCGAAGGCGCGCTCCAGGGTGATCAGAGCTGGTTTCTGTGTGTAAAAAATTAACCAACCATGATGAACTTTTTTCGAAAGTACCAGATACATGTCCTCTCCGGGATTCTCGTGATATTCCTCATTTATCTAGGACTCGGGGCGGGGAGCGGTTTTTTTGCGAAAGGCGGCCCGACCGATGCTGTTGTTGAAGTCGACGGCGAGAAAGTCCCACTTCATCTTTTTTATTCCCGGTACAGTCGAGCATTGGATCAAATCAAACCGGGTACGGTTCTTGATCAAGCGGGTCGTGCTCAAAAACGGGACGAAACGATCCGCGACTTAGTGCAAGGGGTGGTGTTCACCAAGCAGGCGCGAAAATATGGAATACATGTTCCCGATCAACAGGTAATTAATAGTTTGGCACAGGTGCCTGCTTTCCAGGAAAAAGGGGCCTTTTCGCCGCAGGCCTACGGACGCGCTCTTCAACATCAGTTGCGAGCCACTCCCCAGGAGTTCGAGGAGGAACAGCGTGCCTCGATCGCATTTTTTAAGCTACGGTATTTGATTCAGTCGACGGTAAAGGTGACCGACAAAGAACTTGAAATGGCTTTTGCGCAGCGGGGAGCGGAGTTCGCAAAAACCAATGAGTTTGAAACCGACGATAAAGGGAAAAAGCTCAAACGACGCACGCCTGAACAAATGAAAGCCGTGTTCCGAGATCAATTGTTGCAGGAAAAGACGATGTGGGCTTTCAATCAATGGTTTGCCCAGATTGGCCAGAAAACGCGGGTGAAAACCCATCTGGATCTCATTGAAGGGGTTGTCAAATAAGATGTCGACGCTTGTCGTTGTGGGGGTCCAGTGGGGAGATGAAGGCAAAGGCAAAATTGTTCACCTTTTGGGCCAGAAGGCCGACGTTGTTGTTCGCTACCAAGGAGGCAATAATGCCGGGCACACGGTCATTTTCGATGGAAAACACTTTGTCCTCCATTTAATTCCCTCCGGAATTCTTCAGCCGGGAAAGAAATGCTTGATTGGCAATGGGGTGGTCGTGGATCCAGTCGCCCTGCGCGAGGAAATTCTATTTCTCGAAAAGCGCCACATCCGTGTTAACGGGCGACTCTCCATTTCGGATGCAGCCCACGTTATTTTAGATTACCACCGCTATCTCGACTGTCTGCGCGAAGATGTCGCTGGGCAAGGAAAGATCGGCACCACGCGACGTGGGATTGGCCCTGCCTATTCCGACAAAGTGGGTAGAACCGGCATCCGGATCGCGGATTACTTGAATCCCGTCGTGTTTCGGCCCCTGCTTGAAAGAAACCTGCGAGAAAAAGGACCCCTCCTGGCGCGCTTCGGCTCACGGGCGCAAATCCGAAACGGTGTTCTCAAGCGATACAACTCTCTGCGGCAGTTTCTCGTTCCGTTCGTTGTGGACGGCCCCCAGTATGTGTACAAGGCGGTGGAGGCGAAGAAGAAAATTCTTTTCGAAAGCGCTCAAGGGACGATGCTCGATGTGGACTTTGGCACCTATCCCTATGTGACCTCGTCAAACCCGGTGGCTGGAGGAGTCTGCGTCGGGTCCGGTTTGGCGCCGACAAAGATCGATGATGTCCTCGGTGTTTTGAAGGCGTACACAACTCGAGTGGGTGAAGGGCCTTTTCCTACCGAGCAAAAAGACGAGCTCGGTGAATCGCTGCGCCAGCGCGGTATGGAGTTTGGTGCAACCACCGGTCGACCCCGGCGTTGCGGATGGTTCGATGCCGTTGCGGTCCGCCATGCGGTGCGAATCAACGGTTCACGTTGGCTGGCTCTTACAAAGCTGGATGTCCTAGAAGGTGTTGATCCGCTCCGAATTGCGACGGGCTACCGAGTGGGAAGCACGATCCTTAAAGAATTTCCCAATGACCGCGAGATGCAGGCAAAAGCCGTGCCCGTTTACGAAGATAGACCCGGTTTCCAAGGGTCGATCCGCGGAATGACAAAGTACAGCCAGTTGCCGCTTAATGCACGGCGCTACATCCAGCGCTTAGAAGACTTGGTCGGAGCGAAAGTGGCCATGGTTTCGCTCGGTCGCAGTCGAGAGGAAACAATCATTTTGGACTCTAAATTTCCATGGAAACCGTAATGCTCCTTTGGGGCGTCAGACCGTGAAAGCCCTCTTGGCTCTTGAGTCGGGTCGGGTGTTCGCGGGTCTCTCCTTTGGTGCTGAAGGCGAAACCACCGGCGAAGTTGTTTTCAATACGTGCATGGCAGGTTATCAGGAAATTCTCACCGACCCCTCCTACGAAGGACAGATCATCACGATGACCTCGCCGCATATCGGGAATTACGGTGTGAACGAAGAAGACGCGGAAAGCCGCAAACCTTTTGGGGCTGGGCTGGTCGTGAGAGAGATCAGCGGCCTCTACTCCAATTGGCGCGCGAAAGAAAGTTTGCAGGCCTACATGCAGCGTTTTGGATTGGTAGGCCTTAGCGATATTGATACTCGAGCTCTCACCAAACATTTGCGTGAGGTCGGATCGTTGCGCGGCGTCGTCTCGACCCGTGATCTCGACACCAAAAGCCTCATTTCGAAAGCCAAGGCCGCACCCAGCATGGCGGGACAAGACTTGGCCAAACACGTCACGGCGGATAAGGCTTACCAATGGGCTCGTGAGGGAGGACGCTGGATCCGACGAAGTTTTGATAAAGCGCCGGAACTTTTGACAGGAGAGCGGTTTCGGGTGGTGGTAATGGATTTCGGTGTGAAATTTAACACCCTGCGAAATCTCAGCCAGCACGGTTGCCAACTGCTTGTTATGCCGGCTCAATCCACGGCTGACCAAATTTTGGCGCTTGAACCCGACGGCATTCTGATCTCCAACGGTCCCGGTGACCCTGCGGCTGTCCCCTACGGAGTCGAATCTCTTCAGCAGCTGATTCGAGAGCTTGAAAGACGCACAAAAGATCGACAATTCGCAATCATGGGGATTTGTTTGGGGCACCAGCTTTTGGGGCTGGCGCTCGGGGGGAAAACTTTCAAACTCAAATTCGGGCATCGCGGGGGGAATCACCCCGTGAAAGATGTCGCGACAGGTAAAATCGAAATAACGTCTCAAAACCACGGGTTCGCAGTCGATGCCGCTTCCTTACCGCAAAAGGACGTCGAAGTAAGTCACCTCAATCTCAACGACAACACCTGCGAGGGTCTCCGACATCGTCGTCTTCCCATTTTCGCCGTTCAATACCATCCCGAATCTGCGCCGGGTCCGCACGATGCGGCCTATTTGTTCGATCGATTTCTGCAGCAAATGACGGCGAAGAGGGCGCATGCCTAAACGCCAGGACATTCACACCATTCTTATCATTGGATCTGGGCCGATCGTCATCGGCCAAGCTTGCGAATTCGACTATTCGGGGACCCAGGCGGTGAAAGCGTTAGTTAAAGAGGGTTATCGAGTGGTCCTTGTGAATTCGAATCCGGCCACGATTATGACCGACCCGGAGCTCGCCCACGCGACCTATATTGAACCTCTCACCCCTGAAATTCTTGAAGAGGTCATCGCGAAAGAACGTCCGGAGGCTCTTTTGCCCACCTTAGGCGGACAGACGGCTCTCAATTTAGCCGTGGCGCTTTCCGAGCGAGGGGTTTTAGATAAATACAAAGTGGAACTAATCGGCGCCCGCCTTGAAGCGATTAAGAAAGCCGAAGATAGAAGACTTTTTAAGAAGACCATGCAGGAGGTCGGACTTAAGCTTCCGAAAAGCGGCTACGCGAAGGCACTGGCTGAAGGAGAAGAAATCGCGCGGGGAATCGGATATCCGCTCATTATTCGGCCGTCTTTCACTCTGGGCGGCATCGGCTCTGGAACCGTCTACGCAAAGGACGAATTGCTTCAGGCCCTTCGTCGGGGCTTAGAGGCCTCCCCGGTCAATGAAATATTGATCGAAGAATCCATTATTGGTTGGAAGGAGTTTGAGCTCGAAGTGATGCGCGATTCTGCGGACAATTGCGTCGTCGTCTGCTCTATCGAAAACCTTGACCCGATGGGCGTTCACACCGGAGACTCCATCACGGTTGCGCCGATACAAACATTGACCGATCGGGAATATCAGGCCATGCGGGACGATGCCTTTACCTGTATTCGCGCCATTGGAGTCGATACGGGGGGATCCAATATTCAGTTTGCTGTGAATCCCGGAACTGGGGAGCGGATGGTGATCGAGATGAATCCGCGGGTTTCTCGCAGCTCGGCTCTAGCTTCCAAGGCCACAGGATTCCCGATCGCGAAAATAGCTGCCCTCTTGGCGGTCGGCTACCATTTGGACGAGCTGAAAAACGATATTACGAAAGAGACGCCGGCGTCTTTCGAACCCAGCATTGACTACACGGTCGTCAAAATCCCCCGTTTTGCTTTTGAAAAATTCACCGCCGCCGATCAGACGCTTAACACGGCCATGAAATCTGTCGGAGAGGTCATGGCGCTGGGCCGAACGTTCAAAGAGGCGCTGCAAAAGGCGCTCCGTGGCCTAGAAATCGGTTCTCAGGGCTTAGGTGCAGATGGAAAGAGTCCCGGAGAAGGTTTGCAGACGCTGCAAGACACTGCCGAAGTGGGTCGAGAACGTCTTTTGAACCTCCTCAAAGATCGCATTCGGATTCCTAATTGCGAACGCATTTTCTATCTGAAAGCCGCCCTCATCGCAGGAGTTCCGGCGCGCGAGATCGTCGAGTGGTCGAAAATTGATCCCTGGTTCATTAACCAAATTGAAGAGATCGTTGAGTTTGAAAAAAAGCTCAAAGGAGCGCCTGCTAACCCTATCGAACGCGACTTACTCCTGGAATCCAAACGATTTGGTTTCTCTGATTTTCAAATAGGATTTCTCCGTGGAGCTACCGAACGACAGGTGCGGGATTGGCGACTCACGATGAATGTTATTCCTACATACAAATCTGTGGATACCTGCGCGGCGGAATTCCAGGCGTACACCCCTTATTATTACTCGACGTACGAAGATGAAGATGAGATTCGTCCTAGCAGTAAGAAGCGCGTGATGATCTTAGGGGGTGGACCGAATCGCATCGGACAGGGTATCGAATTCGATTATTGCTGTGTCCACGCTGTGATGGCGCTCAAGGAGGAAGGCTACGAGACGATCATGGTCAACTGCAACCCGGAGACTGTCTCTACCGATTATGATACGTCTGACAAACTTTTCTTTGAGCCGCTCACCTTAGAGGATGTGCTCAATATCGTTGATAAGGAAAAGCCGGAAGGTTTGATTGTCCAATTTGGGGGTCAAACGCCCCTTAATTTGGCAATTCCTCTCGAAAAATCCAATGTCAAAATTCTCGGGACTTCTCCAGACTCCATTGATTTAGCTGAAGATCGAAAGCGGTTTGGCGCTCTTTTGACGAAACTGGGTATTCCTCAGGCCCCTAACGGCACGGCACTTTCCTTTGAAGAAGCCAAAGCCACAACCGAACGCATTGGGTATCCCGTTATGATCCGACCCAGCTATGTGTTAGGCGGACGCGCGATGGAAGTGGTGTATGACGAAGCGATGCTAGCTGACTATATTGCTCGCGCCACGCGGGTTTCTCCCGAGCATCCCATTCTGATCGACAAATTCTTGGACAATGCGATCGAGCTCGACGTGGATGTGCTCAGCGATGGCGAAGATACTTATATCGGTGGCATCATGGAGCACATCGAAGAAGCGGGCATCCATTCCGGGGATTCGGCCTGTGTTTTGCCGTCAAGAACGCTCTCCCCGAAGGATTTGGCAACTTTGCGACAGTACACGGAACAGCTTGCTAAAGGTTTGCAAGTCCGGGGCCTAATGAATATCCAATTTGCTATTCGAGAAGGAATTATTTACATCCTTGAAGCTAATCCCCGAGCGAGCCGGACCGTCCCTTTTGTTTCAAAAGCGACTGGCGTGTCCCTTGCCAAACTCGCCGCGCGCGTGATGGTGGGCCGCAAATTAAGGGATCTGATTCCTGCTAAGCTTTTAACGGAAGGACCTCAGATGTCCTGGGTCGCCGTCAAAGAGGCCGTTCTTCCGTGGTCACGTTTTCCCGGCGTGGATGCCATCCTCGGGCCGGAAATGCGTTCTACGGGCGAGGTCATGGGCATTGATCGTGACTTTAGCCGAGCCTTCGCGAAGTCGCAGGCCGCTGCAGGAACTCAATTGCCCAAGTCGGGGGGCGTGCTCTTCAGCTTAACCGATAAAGACAAACCGGCAGGCTCTCAAATTGCGCGAGAATTGGTGAAATTGGGTTTCGAGCTTTATGCAACGGGTTCAACGGCCATCGATTTTCGGAATCAAGGGCTGGAAGTTCGGACGGTTCTGAAGCTGACGGAAGGAAGGCCCAATGTAGCCGACGTGATTAAGAATCGGGATGTCGTGCTTGTCATCAACACACCCTCAGGAAAACGAACGCGTACGGAAGGGTTCACGATCCGGCAGGCGGCTCTTCAGCACAACGTTCCGATTGTGACAACCCTTGCGGCGGCTCGCGCGGCGCTCACGGCGATTCGGGGGTTAAAGGATGGCCACTGGACTGTTTCATCTTTGCAAGATTATTACGCGGATGGGAAAAAAAACTTTAAAGGTAGCGTAGGGGCGGCGAGTCCAATTCATGGCTAATGTTATTCTTCGCAGCATCACTAAAAAAATCAACGACAACATCATCGTAAACGGGATCAATTTGGAGATCCCCGACCGTGAATTTTGCGTTTTGGTCGGTCCTTCCGGCTGCGGCAAGACCACAACCCTTCGCATGATCGCAGGCTTGGAAGAAATCACTTCCGGAGAAGTGTGGATTGGGAATCGCTTGGTTAATTCCGTGCCTCCCAAAGACCGCGACATCGCCATGGTCTTTCAAAACTACGCCCTCTATCCCCATATGACCGCCTACCAAAACATGGCTTTTGGTCTTAAACTGCGGGACTACCCAAAAAAGGAAATCGACGGTCGGGTTCGAGAGGCGGCGGAAATTCTCAATTTAACGCACTTGCTCGAACGTCGTCCCAAGGAGCTTTCGGGAGGCCAAAGGCAACGCGTCGCCGTGGGTCGCGCGATCGTCCGAAAGCCGAAAGTGTTCCTTTTCGACGAGCCGCTCTCCAATTTGGATGCGAAGTTGAGGGTCCAGATGCGGACGGAGATCTCTAAATTGCATGACCGGCTCCAGACCACGATGATTTATGTTACCCATGACCAGGTGGAAGCAATGACCATGGGGGACCGAATATGCGTGATGAAAGATGGGCTCATCATGCAGGTGGAGAAGCCGCTCGAAATTTACAACCAACCGCGGAACAAGTTCGTGGCCAGTTTTATTGGCAGCCCTCCGATGAACTTTATGGAGGTTCAGGTCACCCGGCGCGGCGGTCACCTTTGGCTCGAAGAAGGCAAATTTAGTCTCCAACTTTTGCCCTCTTCGGAAAAAGCGGCTTCTCCTTACGAAGGGAAGACCATTATTATGGGAATCCGTCCCGAAGACATTTACGACAAGGTCTACGCCGGAAATTCCGGAACCGAGGGTCACACGGCCCTATCCACGGTCGAGGTTGTGGAACCTATGGGTAGTGAGGTCTTGCTCTATCTGAATACCGGGCGAAACACACTGGTCGCCCGGGTCGAACCGCAGAGTGAGGCGAAGGTCAATCAAGAGCTCGAACTCGTGTTCAATATGGAAAAAATCCATCTTTTCGAAAAGGAAAGCCTCGAACGAATCGTCTGATAGAGTCCCGCAGAATATTCTCCTACATCTTCGACTCTGTCCTCCTTTTAGCCTATTTAGCAGTAGCGCTTGACCCCCACTACAGGTAGGTGTTATAGTCTCTATTGTTCCTACAGGTAGTAGGTCAAGCCCACAGGCAGCGAGCCCCGAGTGATGCTTTTATGAAATGTCCTTATTGCGGTCACGAAGAAGACCGCGTACTAGATTCCCGACCCCTTGAGGCCGCCAGCATTATTCGGCGTCGACGCGAGTGTCAAGCCTGCCAAAAACGATTCACGACGTACGAGCGTCTCGAGAGCGTTCCTCTTATGGTCATCAAGTCGAAGGACCGCCGAGAACCTTTCGATCGACAAAAATTGCGTGAAGGACTGGCTCGCGCCTGCGAAAAGCGGCCGATCGGGCCCGATACGATTGAACGGCTCGTGTCGGAAATTGAGTACGAACTTCAGGACTACGTGATGCAGGTACCTTCCCGAGTCATCGGCGAAAAAGTCCTCAAAAAGCTCATGGAACTCGATGCGGTGGCCTATGTGCGATTCGCCTCGGTTTATCGTCAGTTCCAAGATGTCGATGCCTTCCTCAAAGAGCTCGAGAAATTCAAAAAGAAGTCTGGCATTAGCGAACCCTCCATTCAGCCGGGACGAGGTCGACGGAGCGCTAGGATACCGTCTCGTCGAATCGAAAAACCAAAGCGGGCGGTTGCGTGATCAAGTCGGATCGATGGATCATTCGAATGGCCTCAGAAAAAGGCCTCATCGAACCCTTTGAGGAAAAGCAGGTGAAGTCGGTTTCTTCATCTCAAGGCCCTAGGCCGGTCATCTCGTATGGTGTCTCGTCGTATGGGTACGATATTCGCGTGGCCAGGAACTTCAAGGTGGTTGACCCTGTCGAGCGCGAGACAGGAGTGATTGATCCCAAGAACTTCGATCTTGCGGGATACAAGGATTTCGAAGGGGACGTTTGTGTGTTGCCCCCCCAAGGTATGGCACTCGCCCAATCGCTTGAGCGTTTTCGCATTCCGCGGTCGATCCTGGTCATTTGCCAAGGGAAATCCACTTACTCGCGATGCGGTATTCAGGTGAGTATTGCCCCTTTAGAACCCGAGTGGGAAGGGAAACTTACTTTTGCCATTACGAATACTACTCCCTGGCCCGCTAAAGTGTATGCCAACGAGGGGATCGCTCAAATTTTGTTTTTGGAATCGGATGAGGTCTGCCAGACCTCCTACGCTGATAAGCAGGGGAAATATCAGCATCAGAGCATCTTGACCCCACCCAAAATCTAGCCGAGAAATCGTAAGGAGGACGCATGTCATTTTTTGTGGGGCGCGACCGAGAAGCGCGCCGAGCTTATGGTTTTGACGAAATCGCTTTGGTCCCGGGAGCTCTAACGGTTAATCCGGAAGAGGTTCAGATTGGCGCACACATAGGTGCCGTTAAGCTTGAAATCCCGTTTCTTGCCAGCGCCATGGACGGAGTGGTCGATTCCAAATTTGCTATCGCCATGGGCAAACTGGGTGGGCTGGCGGTACTTAATTTGGACGGAATTCATTCACGCTATGAGAACGTTGATGAAGTGTATGAGAAGATCGCTGCCGCGCCCCCCGAAAAGGCTACGGAGCTCGTCCAAATGCTGTACAAAGAGCCGGTGAAAGAAAAGTTAGTCGCTCAACGTGTCAAAGAAATCAAAGCCGGAAAAGTTTACGCAGCGGTGTCGTGTATTCCGCAAAACGCTGAGCGCTTCGCTAAGATTGCCGAAGAGGCAGGCGCCGACCTCTTTGTAGTTCAGTCCACGGTGACGAGCGTACGGCATCTATCCACGAAATATAAGTCGGTCGATTTGAAGAAGCTGGTGAGCGGAATTAAGATCCCTGTCATCCTTGGCAACACGGTCAGCTACGACGCTTGCTTGGAGCTCTTTGAGACCGGTTGCGCGGGGATTCTTGTGGGTGTCGGTCCGGGCGCCGCTTGCACGTCGCGTGGCGTTTTAGGCATTGGCGTGCCTCAAGTGACCGCAACGGTGGACTGTTCAGCGGCCCGAGATTTTTATTTCAAGAGGACAGGAAAGTACGTCTCGATCATTACCGACGGAGGGATGAATCTCGGGGGAGAAATTTGTAAGGCCTTCGCTTCCGGAGCCGATGCGGTCATGGTGGGATCGGCCTTTGCTCGTTCTAAAGAGGCCCCCGGCCGGGGCTACCATTGGGGCATGGCGACTCCCCACCACAATCTGCCGCGCGGCACGCGCATCCACGTAGGAACCACAGGAACTCTTGACGAAATTCTCTATGGACCGGCTCGCACCGATGATGGAACACAAAATCTAGTCGGTGCTCTGCGAACCTGCATGGGAACGGTGGGAGCGATGAATATCAAAGAACTCCAGCAGACTGAACTCATCATTGCGCCGGCTATCCAGCATGAAGGAAAGATTTTCCAGAAAGCTCAGAGGGTAGGAATGGGGAAATAGCCATGATCGTTATTCTCGACTTTGGAAGCCAATACACTCAATTGATCGCCAGACGAGTACGCGAAGCCAAGGTGTATTGCGAAATCCTCCCCTACAGAATCTCTCTCGAGGAGATCGTCAAGCGTGCACCGTCGGGGTTGATCTTGTCCGGTGGCCCTTCCAGTGTTTATCAGGGGGATGCTCCGCGCCCCGATCCAAAAATTTGGGATATAGGGATTCCTGTTTTGGGAATTTGTTATGGAATGCAGTTGATGACAGAGCATTTTGGCGGCAAAGTGAAAAAGGCCGAACACCGGGAGTATGGGCCTGCGGAGATCGAGATCGTTAAGGAGAATGGGATCTTTGGCGGCCTCGGACAGACGCTTCCCGTATGGATGAGTCACGGTGATGCCGCGGAAGAGCTCCCTACCGATTTCGTTCGCCTGGCCCATTCCAAGAATTCGCGTTTTGCTGCCATCGTCAATCAGGAATCCAAGTTCTATGGGGTGCAATTTCATCCGGAAGTGGAGCACACTCCTTCAGGCCCCAAAATCCTCCAAAACTTCTTATTGAACGTTTGCAACGAGAAGTCGACCTGGACGATGGGATCCTTTATTCAGACCCAAATTAAAGCCATTCGCGAGCAAGTGGGAAAAGGCCACGTCATTTGTGCCATGTCGGGAGGGGTCGACTCGTCGGTGGCGGCATCGCTCGTCGACAAAGCCATAGGTTCGCAGTTGACTTGTATCTTCGTCGATAACGGCCTTTTGCGAAGAGGCGAAAAAGACCGCGTCGAAAAAACGTTTAACAAACGCTTTAAGGGTGACGTTCGATTTGTAGATGCTACAGAGCGATTCTTGCGGGAGCTCGAAGGCGTGAAGGACCCAGAGCGGAAGCGAAAAATCATCGGCAATGAATTTATTGCCGTCTTCGAAGAGGAGGCGAAAAAAATAGGCCCCGTCGATTTCCTCGTCCAAGGGACCCTCTATCCCGATGTGATCGAAAGTGTCTCCGTTAAGGGACCGTCCGCAACGATCAAGACGCATCACAATGTGGGGGGCTTGCCGGAGCGTATGCAGATGAAACTGATCGAGCCTTTGCGGTATTTGTTTAAGGATGAGGTCCGCATGCTCGGCAAGGAGCTCGGGATCCCGGAAGAGATTTTGCAAAGGCATCCCTTCCCTGGTCCGGGACTTGCAGTCCGGGTTCTTGGCCTAATAACCAACGAGCGGCTCGACCTGGTTCGGCGTGCCGATGCGATTGTCGAAGACGAAATTCGAGCCGCCGGGATTTACGACCAGATGTGGCAAGCTTTTGCGGTGTTGCTTCCCGTCAGTGCGGTTGGAGTCATGGGCGATGAGCGCACCTATGAAAACGTGGTGGCGGTTCGGGCCGTTAACTCGTCCGACGGTATGACGGCCGATTGGGTTCAATTGCCTTACGAGGTGATGGGGAAAATTTCGAGCCGCATTATTAACGAAGTGCGAGGGATCAATCGCGTGGTTTACGATATATCATCAAAACCTCCGGCGACAATCGAATGGGAATGAGTGCCAGTTCTTTGCTTTCGACGTTGCCCCTCCCGCTTTTTATTCGCGGGAAAGTTCGCGACGTTTATGATTTGAGCGATCGGCTATTGATGGTCGCATCCGACAGGATCTCGGCCTTCGATTACGTTTTGCCGACACCCATTCCAGACAAAGGGAAGATCCTCACGCAGCTTTCTGGATTCTGGTTCGCCTTGCTCTCCGATATTGTCCCGAATCATCTGATCTCCGCCTCAGTGGATGAATTTCCTACGTCCCTTTCCGCCTACCGGTCCCGGCTGGAGGGGCGAACCATGCTCGTTCGAAAGACCGAGAAAATTCCCTTTGAGTGCGTGGTGCGGGGATACCTGGCGGGTAGCGGGTGGAAAGAATACCAAAAGACAGGCGAGGTCTGCGGTATCCGATTGCCGCCCGATCTTCGAGAATCTGATCGCCTACCCGAGCCGATATTTACTCCAGCTACAAAAGAAGAAATGGGAAAACACGATGAGAATATAAGTTTTGAAAGAATGGCTAGTCAGGTCGGCCGTCCGTTGGCTGAAACGTTGCGTGATCGCAGCCTTGCGCTCTATATAAAGGCATCCCGGGTGGTGGAATCCAGAGGGCTAATCTTGTGCGATACGAAATTTGAATTCGGCCTTCTGAATGGCCAGGCGGTTTTGATTGATGAAATCCTGACTCCGGATTCTTCGCGTTTCTGGGACCGAGCCTGCTATCAGCCAGGACAGCCCCAGGAGAGTTTTGATAAGCAGTTCGTTCGTGACTATCTCGAATCCATTCGCTGGAACAAGCAGCCTCCAGTCCCGGCGCTTCCCCCCGAGGTGATCACCAGAACGCGCGAGAAGTATTTGGATGCATTTCGACGATTGACCACAGTCCCGTTCCGAAGCTGATGCACGGTACTTACATCATCGAGGTGCGCCACAAAGCCGGGGTCGCCGATCCTGTGGGTCGCGGATTATTTGAAGATCTGCGTTCCCTGCGAATCGAAGGACTGCGACGGGTGGCTTTCTCTCAACTGTACCGGCTCGCCGGGGATCTTAGGCCCGAGGAACGGGCGCGCATAGCCGAGGATTTGCTTGTAGACCCGGTCACCCAGACCTTTCAAGATGGATCGCTTGTTCCGCAGACCGCGGAGAAGGAAAAAACTCGGGGAACCTACATTGTGGATATCTGGTTCAAGACGGGTGTCACGGATGTGGCGAGCGAAAGCGTTATCAAAGGGATTCGCGACCTTGACATCGAATCTGTCTCTGAAGTAAGAACTGGCTTTCGTTACCGGTTTCTAGAGTTACCGAGTCGTCAAACTGCCGAAACGCTTGCGGTGACGGTGTTGAGCAATCCATTGGTGCATGATCGATTTGTGAATAGGGAGCTGGACATGGCTAAGACGTTTGCACGGCGGAACTAACATGCTGACCAAAGATAGTCCGCTTGTGCAAAAGATTGCGATTCTTAAAGGGAGCGATTCGCAATTGCTGGAAATTAGCCGAAAGGGCCTGCTGTCGCTCAATTTGCAGGAGATGAAGGTCATTCAAGCGTACTTTAAGAAGTTAGGACGTGAGCCGGTTGATGCGGAATTGGAGACTTTGGCTCAGACGTGGAGTGAACACTGTAAGCATAAAACGTTTGGTGGAGTCATCGAGTACGAAGAGGAAGGCCGAGGCTCGCGCGTCTATGACAATTTGTTGAAGTCGACAATCATGCGTGTCACCGAGGAGCTCGATCGCCCGTGGTGCTGGTCAACTTTCCGCGACAATGCGGGGGTCATTGCTTTTGACGAGGATTGGGGTATCGCCTTTAAGGTAGAAACGCACAACCATCCTTCGGCATTGGAACCCTATGGTGGGGCGGGCACGGGCATTGGGGGCGTCATTCGGGATATTCTCGGCGTTGGTTTAGGCGCGAAGCCCGTTCTCAACACAGACGTTTTCGCTTTTGCGCCGCGATCGCTGTCTCCAAAGTTAATTCCCAAAGGCGTTTTGCCGCCTCAACGGATCATCAACGGGGTTATTGCCGGGGTACGGGATTACGGCAACCGCATGGGTATTCCCACAGCCAATGGCGCGGTATATTTTGATGAAGGGTATGTGGCTAACCCATTGGTTTTTTGTGGAACCGTTGGCCTGATTCCTAAGGACAAAGTGGAGAAAAGCGTCCAGACCGGCGATCTCGTGGTGACTTTGGGCGGGCGAACGGGACGTGATGGAATCCACGGAGCCACTTTTTCTTCTGCGGCTCTCGAGGAGGGGATTACCTCGAGCGTAGTACAGATTGGGCACGCGATTATGGAAAAACGCACCATGGATGTGCTCCTCCAGGCGCGTGACCGGGGACTGTACCGGGGGTTGACGGATTGCGGAGCAGGGGGATTTTCATCCGCTGTGGGCGAACTAGGGGCTGAAACAGGGGTGCGTGTCGATCTCGAAAAGGTGCCGCTTAAATATCACGGTTTAGCTCCCTGGGAAATTTGGGTGTCCGAGAGCCAAGAGCGGATGGTTCTTGCCGTTCCGCCGGCAAACTGGCTCGAGCTCTCAGAACTATGCGGTAGCGAAGGCGTCGAAGCAACGATCATCGGGCAATTCACCAATGATCATCAGTTAAACCTCCGGTACGAGGGCGAAACGGTTGGGTTGCTCGATATGGAATTCGTCCATGAGGGAATGCCGCGGGTCCATCGAAAGGCCGCCTGGTATCACCCGGTAGCAGAGCCCAAGAGCGCGAAACGGCCGCGCTTCCAACAGAGGGACTACGGATCCACGCTTCTCAAATTGCTGGCTCACCCGAATATAGCGGCTAAGAAATGGGTCGTTCGCCAATATGATCATGAGGTTCAAGGAGGAAGCGTTATCAAACCGTTCGCCGGCTTTGATCAGCGAGGTCCCAATGATGCTTGCGTTTTCCGTCCGCGGCTCGACTCGATACAAGGGGTCGTTGTCAGCAACGGATTTAATCCTTCATACGGGGAACTCGATCCCTATTGGATGGCGGCCTGTGCTATCGATGAGGCCCTCCGCAATCTTGTAGCCGTAGGGGGCAATATTAATCATGCGGCGATCCTAGACAATTTCTGTTGGGGGGACTCCCAGGATCCGCGTGAGTTAGCGGCTTTGGTCCGCGCGTGCCAGGCGTGCTACGACATAGCCAAAGGTTTTGGCGTTCCTTTCATTTCCGGAAAAGACAGCTTCAATAATACCTGGCGCGATCCCAATGGTAAGTTACGGTCTATTCCAAGGAGCCTGCTCATTTCGGCCATTGGCGTCATAAAGGATATTACCCAGACCGTCACGATGGATACAAAACAACCAGGCGACTGGATATTTCTCATCGGAGAAACGCGAGAAGAGTTAGGGGGCTCGCATCTCTGGAAGGTCCTGGATAAGCCGCCGCAGGGAACAGTCCCTCATGTACAGGTGGCCAAGGCGCGAGAATGTTTTGAATTACTGCACCAAGCGATTGGAAAAGGCTTTGTTCGGGCCTGCCATGATCTGTCTGAAGGGGGGGTGGCCGTAGCAGCCGCTGAAATGGCGTTCGGCGGGGAATTCGGAATGGATTTGGATATTCACAAAGCCTTAGTGCCGCACGCAATCCCCGATAGCGCTTTGCTATTTTCCGAAAGTGCGAGCCGATTTCTTGTCGAAGTCCCCCCAATGGCTCGTCCCGGATTCGAGGCACTTCTTAAAGGCTACTGCGCAGCGCTAGGTCGAGTCACAAAGAAACGGACTCTGATCCTCCGCAATGGACGGACCCGGCGGATCCTTCTTAAACAACCGCTTGAGCGGTTGCGAGCGGCCTGGGAAACAATTGCATGAGCGGTCCCCGGGCGATGGTTTTACGTACGGCTGGAACCAATTGTGATCAAGAAACCTCTGAGGCATTGCGCTTAGCGGGCGCTGAGCCATCCGTGCGCCATATTAACGAAGTTTTGGCCGACAAAGGCCTGCTTGCGACATTTGATGTTTTAGTGATCCCTGGAGGTTTTTCGTATGGCGATGACGTTGCCGCAGGTAAGATTCTGGCCAATGAGCTTCGTTTCAAATTAGTGGAGGCCCTAGACCGATTTGTCGCGCGGGGAAAGCGAATCATTGGGATCTGCAATGGCTTTCAGGTGTTGGTGAAGGCGGGATTTTTGCCGGGTAGCGCGGACCATTCCCAAACAGTGACGCTCGCCAATAACGATTCGGGCCAGTTCCAATGCCACTGGGTCAGGCTCAAGCGGGAAAAGTCGGCCTGCGAATGGCTCGATGACACAGCCACGCGATGGGAGCTTCCTATCGCGCATGGCGAGGGGAAATTCATTCCCCTGGACGCGAAGACATTGGCGACTCTTGAGAAAAGACGACAAATTGTGTTTCGGTATTCAGGGATAAATCCTAATGGCTCAATCGGTGCTATCGCCGGAATTTGCAATGCGAAAGGAAATGTCATTGGACTCATGCCACATCCTGAACGCCATGTCTCAATTTCGCAGCACCCGGAGTGGAGTCGGTCGCAGCATAAGCAAAAGGTACCGGTAGGGCTACAATTTTTTAGGGGCGCTGTCGGGCTTCAAACAATGGACTGATGGATAATCTAGCGGAGACTTAAATGAACGAAGCGCTGTTCGACGATCATTTTCACGATGAATGCGGGGTCATGGGTGTTCAGCATCACTCGGACGCGGCACGACTCGCTTATCTCGGCCTGTATGCGCTGCAGCACCGGGGACAAGAATCAGCAGGCATCGTTGCCTCTGACGGCAAACAGCTCGTGCGCCATCTTGGTATGGGACTTGTCGCCGATATTTTTAACCAGGATGCCCTTAAACCTTTGAAAGGACGCTTGGCCATTGGTCACGTGCGTTATTCCACCGCGGGCGGCACCGCCCTGCGCAACGCGCAACCGCTGATGGCGACCACCGCGCATGGCACCGTGGCCGTAGCTCACAACGGTAATCTGACGAATGCCTTGAGTTTGCGAAAGCAACTCGAATCATCGGGATCCATTTTTCAGACCACATCCGATAGCGAAGTCATTCTGCATTTGATTGCCCGCTCGCGCGCCTCGAACTTGCGGGAGGCCATTGTAGAAACGCTTCGGCAGGTGGAGGGGTCGTACTCCCTCGTTTTCTGCACGAAAAAGGAGCTGATCGCGGCGAGGGATCCTTACGGTGTTCGTCCTTTGGTTCTCGGGCGATTAGGGGCAGCGGTCGTGATCGCTTCCGAAACATGTGCTTTTGATCTTCTCGGCGCCAAATACATTCGCGAAATCAAACCCGGCGAACTGGTGCATATCAACGGAGGTGGAATTAAGGCATCGATATTTACGGAAGCCCCCCGTACGGCCCACTGCAGCTTTGAAAACATCTATTTCGCTCGACCGGATGGCCGTCTTTTTGGCAAAAGCGTTTACATGGTTCGGACCGAATTAGGCCGTCAATTGGCTCGTGAGGCTCCGGCAAAAGCCGATGTGGTCGTAGCCGTTCCGGATTCGGCCAATGTGGCCGCCGTAGGGTACGCCGAGGAATCGGGAATACCCTATGGGCTAGGATTGATCCGCAGTCATTACATAGGCAGAACTTTCATAGAACCTCGTCAGTCGATCAGGGATTTCGGGGCACGCATTAAGTACAATGCCGTCCCGGAGGCGTTGAGCGGCAAAAGCATTGTTCTCGTGGATGATTCGATTGTTCGCGGTACCACGAGTCGTAAACTTGTTCGTATGCTGCGACGAGTCGGAGTCAAGGCCATTCATATGCGGATAAGCTCCCCGCCGATTATCGGGCCGTGTTACTACGGAATCGACACTCCCACAAAGAAGGAACTGATCGCCTCCAATCACTCGGTGACCGAAATTCGTGATTATCTGGGAGTGGACAGCTTGGCGTACCTCTCCGTCGAAGGGTTGTTGAAAGCGAGCGGGGGCACCAGCCGGAGCTATTGCGTGGGCTGTTTCACCGATCAGTACCCCATTCCCTTGAAGGATTTCGCCAAAAAGGATTTGAAACCGGTCTGCTAAGTCTGTGGCATAAAAGGAATCGATGAAAGTACTCGTAATCGGCGGCGGAGGCCGCGAACATGCCATCGTGCACGCCTTAGTCAAGCGTTCTGGGATAACGAAGATTTGGTGCGCTCCCGGTAATGCGGGAATTTCTCAGGAAGCCGAGTGTGTGCCTATACAATCCGATGACCTCCCAAGCCTCGTTGCTTTCGCTAGAAATAACAAAGTGGATCTCACGGTGGTTGGTCCCGAAGCCCCTCTTGTGCAAGGCATTGTCGACCATTTCCGCAACGAGGGCTTTGCCATCGTCGGTCCAACGAAAAGTGCCGCACGTCTTGAAGGAAGTAAATCTTTCGCTAAAGAGTTTATGTCTCGCTACGGCATTCCTACCGCGCGGTACGAAGTCATTCCGAATCTTCAGAAAGGCGCCTACCAGCTTAAGCATTGGAAAGGACGCAGCGTTGTTAAGGCCGATGGGCTTGCAGCCGGAAAAGGTGTAAAGGTCTGTGAGTCGGAGACGGAGGCGAAAGAATTCTTGTACCAGTTAATGGAAAAGGAGATCTTCGGAGCTGCGGGCTCTACCGTCTTAATTGAAGAGTGTTTGGAAGGCGAAGAGGCAACAATCATGGCTTTTTGCGACGGAAAGACTTTAGTCGCGATGCCCGCCTCGCAGGATCATAAGCGTCTCAGTGAAGGTGACCAGGGGCCAAACACTGGAGGAATGGGAGCCTACGCACCCGCTCCGGTAGTCACTCCCTCCCTGCATAAACAAATCGAAAAAACAATTTTTGAACCGTTTCTAAAAGGAATACAACGAGAAAAATTTGACTACCGCGGCATTATTTATTTCGGCCTGATGATCACCAAAACCGGGCCCAAGGTGCTTGAATTTAATGTGCGCTTTGGCGATCCGGAAACCCAAGTCGTGCTGCCTTTATTGGCCACGGACCTGTTGGAGCTATTTAGCGCAATTTCGGAGCAAAGGCTGGCGGATGTAAAAGTGCGCTGGGAGAAAAAGTCGACGATTTGTGTCGTATTAGCGTCGTACGGTTATCCGGGAACTTATGACAGGGGAAAACCAGTCGATGTCAAAGCGTCTGCCCTATCCTCTGAGGTGATGCTTTATCATGCCGGCACGCTGTCGGTAGGTGGAGAGGTGCAAACCGCAGGTGGGCGTGTGCTGGGCGTATCCGCTATCGGGGACACTTTCGAGAAGGCCCGCGAGAGCGCTTACCGCGCGATATCTCAAATCCATTTCGAGGGAATGATATTTCGCAAAGACATCGGGATACGTGCGCTAGCGCTGTCGGGAAGATCGTCGTGAATCGCACGGCGGCAACGACGTCATCAGGAAAGCTCGTTTTGGATGCAGCCGGAATTTCACAAAAGGTTGAGCTTCTCGGATCGCTACTTGCAAAGGAATTTGGAGCCAACATATCGTCGGTCGCTTTGGTAGGGATTCAGACGCGAGGGGCCGTCTTGGCCCATCGTCTGGCGGCGCGATTGAAGGTTCAAACAGGAAAGGAATTGGCGATCGGGATTCTCGATATCACCCTTTACCGCGACGATGTGCACGCGATTGCAGACCAGCCCGAAGTGAAAGAAACGGACCTGCCTTTCGATATTGATGGTCGACCCATTGTCTTGGTGGATGACGTTTTGTTTACAGGACGAACGGTTCGTTCGGCCATGAACGCCCTCATTGATTATGGTCGTCCTCAATGCATCCGGTTGGCGGTGCTCGTGGACCGGAGCCATCGAGAGCTTCCGATTGGAGCAGACTATGTAGGGCTCCTCCTCAAAACAGCGTCAGACGATATTGTCGACGTGAATCTTCATGAAACCGATCAGGAGGACAGTATTCGTCTCCGAAGGAAGAAAAAAGAATGACCTCTTCGACGGATGTTCGGGGTCAAAGTAAACGGAATGCCGAAGGTTGGAACCGATGAGGTTGCGCCATAAGGACCTGCTGGGTCTCGCCCAACTCAGCGCTGAAGAAATCGAACTTATCCTTCACACGGCGGTCCC